>CAZVDM010000148.1:0-9054 GCA_964625555.1 uncultured Chloracidobacterium sp. | reverse complement strand
TGACGTTCGAAGGCACGAGCACGCTGTTTCAGGTCGCGAACCGCACCCTGCACGTTTCCGTAATAGCCGTTGTTATTGCCATAGCCGCCGTTATTAGGATAGTTGTTGCCGTTTGGATACCACTGAGCCGAAGCGATGGCCGGCAGCCCCATTACCAAAAAGGAAAATGCCGCTATTGATATGTATAATTTGAAGTTTTTCATTGTTGTCTCCCTAATTTTCGTTCTAGGCAATGATTTGGCCATTGCTCACATTGGCTAATGGCAAAAGCCGTGCCAAAACCTAAACCCTCCTGACCGTTCGCCGCAAACTATTGATTTTATGAGATTTATGCGACCGATCTTGACGACGCGAGAGCGAGAGCTCACAACCACTGCCGCCGAGTATTCGAAATCGTCTAGCCGAGAACGCATATTGTGAGTTGTCGGAGGCTTTTCATCAAAGCCGATAATCTGGCTTTTTCCTTGGAAATTGACTAGAATCGACGAACCAAACTAACTAACTAACTATGCATGGCGATTTTTGGAAAGATACAAAGGAAACACTCCTCGACGTCTTGTCGGTAGAGCCTACAAAGCGACTGGACTATATCAGTCGGCTCGATCTTTCTCCTGCCCGGCGTTCTGAGATCGAGTCGCTGATCGCGTTCGATACAGGTTCGGGTTCATTTCTTGACGGCACGGCGCTCGAGATCGCCGCCGATCTGATCGGAACGATCCCTGAGCCCGACGAGATCGCTGACGGCAAGGTGATCGGCAAATATAGCGTCATCCGCGAACTCGGCATCGGCGGAATGGGCGCGGTCTATCTCGCGGCCCGCAACGACGGAGAGATATCGCAGCGGGTGGCGATCAAATTTCTCAAACGTGAATTTAACGCTGCACTTATAAGAGAGATGTTTGGCCGCGAACGGGAAATTCAAGCCCGCCTCGATCATCCGAACATCGCACACGTCATTGACGCGGGCTCGACCGACGACGACATTCCGTATCTCGTAATGGAATATGTCGATGGTTTGCCGATCGATGTCTTCTGCCAGGAGAACGAACTAAAACTGCATGACCGGCTAAAACTCTTTAACAAGGTGTGCGGCGCCGTCGCGTTTGCTCATCGCAACCTGGTGATCCACCGCGACCTCAAACCGTCAAATATTATCGTGACGGCTGACGGCGAGCCGAAACTGCTTGATTTCGGGATCTCAAAACTGCTTGACGGCGAGACTAACGCCGCGGGAGTCACCGCATTTGCGGCCCTTACGCCGGAATATGCGAGTCCGGAACAGATCCGCGGCGAACCGGTCACTACCGCTGCCGATATCTACAGCCTCGGAGCCGTTCTGTATAGGTTATTGACCGGATCAACCCCGACCGGACTTAAAGGTAAGACAAGCGGCGCAATGATCGACCAAACGGCTTCGGTCGACATCAAAGCTCCCAGCACGCAAATTGGAATATCGGAAACCACGATTGCCTCGTCGCAGTTGCGCGGCGATATCGATAACATCATTCTCAAGGCCCTGTCAGCCGAACCTGAACGCCGTTATTCGACGGTCGCTGAATTTTCTGCCGACATTTGGCGATACATCGACCGCCGGCCGGTGCAGGCTCGCGGCGATGGGTTTGCGTATCGATCGGCAAAATTTGTCCGTCGAAATAAGATCGCCGTTTCGGCGGCAGCGTTGATAGTGACGAGCTTATGTGCCGGAATAGGTATTTCGCTTTTCCAGGCAGATCGGGCAAATGCACAAGCGGTGATCGCCGATTCTCAACGCGACGAAGCTCAACGTGCCAGCAAACGCGCGGAGAAGACCAGCAAATTCATGCAGAGTTTTCTCGACTACGCCAATCCGCTTTGGTTCGGTCGCGGCAAAGACAGGCTGGACGTCACGGTTCTCGAAGCTATCGATGACGCCGCCGGCCGCATCGATGTCGAACTTGCCGACGAGCCCGAGGTGCAGGCAGACCTTCATTACACGATCGGCAACGTTTACGCGTCGCAAGATCAGCCGATCAAGAGCAACCAGCATTTTGCAAGATCGCTCGAACTTTACCGACAGGTTTTTGGCGAGCGGCATCCACGCGTAGCTCGGGCGATCTGGTATTACGCTATCACTATTCCAAAATCGGCGGACGAGGTGCCTGCTGACATATTGGCTCTTGTCAGGCAATCGGTTGAAATGATGCGTGAAACCGGCCCCGACGACATAAATCTGCCATACATGATGCAGACGCTCGGACACCAGATAATGCGCAACGCAGCCCGATCGAAAGATCCTGTAATGCTGGCCGAGGCCGAGCAGCTCTTCCTCGAGGCCCGGCCGCTTTTTATCAGGCATTACAGTGAATACCACGGTTCGACGGTTACGATCACATTCAATCTTTCCGAACTCGCTTTGGTCAGAGGTAATTTCGCCGACGCCGAACGGATCGCCGAATCGGCGGTTCAGGTATTCGAACAGTGGAACCCCGGCAATGCGGGCCACTTGTCTTCGCTCCTTCATTTTGCACGGGCTCAGATCGCGAATGGAAACCGTGCGGCCGCTGAGAGATCACTAGAGTCGGCATCGGCAATGGCCCGGAAACTCTATCCGTCAGCCGCGGATCACCGACTTAAGAAGGCCGTCGCCGATATCGAGAACATTCGTAACGCAAAATGAGCGCACGGAGTTATATTTTTGGATCAGCATAAATAGAGAAATGGCCGGAAAATCGTCAATTCCGGCCATTTCTGTGGGAGGAGTTGGGAAATCTTGGTGAAACGGCTACGGTTCCGGCAGTATATCTAAACCGGAGATCTCGTCGCTGACGGCGATCAATCTCGGAGTAAACACATAGCCTTTTGCCCGCACGGTGATGGTGTAATTCTGACCTGATGTGACGTCTTCGAACCTGAATTGGCCGAATGCGTTGGTGATCGCAATGTGCGCGCCGCCGTTCGGATCCGTGATGGTTACACGCACATTTCGGATCGGCAGGCCGCTCAGGTTCTTGACCGAACCAGCCACTGAAACACCGGCTGAGGTTGGCCCGACGAGCGATATCGTCGACGGCGAGAACGCCGTTGTCAGCGGATCTGCCAAACCATCTACGACCTCGGCAACGACCGGATCATTGCCGAATGTGATCTGCGTCGACGACGGCGCCCCCGCTGCGATATCAAAAACAATGCGAACGACCAGTTTGCTGCCTGCCGCGATCGGTGAGTTCGGCGCCCTGTCGAGCAGAATGCCGAGCTTGCCGGCTGATGCCTGAGCGGTGTTTAGGGTCAGATTTGACCCGCCGGCGTCCGGACCGAGCGTGACGACCGGATTGCTCAGGACCGCAGGATCAAAATTGAGCCCAACTCCCAGTCCGGTCTCATCCCCTTGGGCCTCGAGCCTGATCCCGACAACGACCTGATTCTGAAATCGTCCTATCGTCTCCGCCCTGATCTCTCTCGGAAGCAGCGACGAACGTTTGCCCTGAACAGTCTTAGGTGCGACTCCCGACGACTGGTTCGGGCCGGCAGCATCGGCTTTCGGATCGAGCCCCGCTACAAACCGACGCGACTGCATAATATCAGCCACCGACAGCGTCCCGTTGCCACCACCATCACGCGGCGACATATCCGAACGCTGAAACTCGTTATATGTAAAATCAGTATCAAGCCCGGCCACGAACCGCCGCACCTGCTCCGTGTCCTCGGCCGAAAGAAGACCATCATTTCCATTCGGCCTAGGGGCGAGATCCGACTCGGTATCGCCGCCGAGAATTTGAATGGTCGCATCCGGCTGAGCCGGTGTTGATTCAATATTTCCGGCATTATCACGACCGATCGAATAAAAACGATACGTCTTGCCCCAGAGGCCGAGAAAGGTCGTGTCTGTCGCTGTAGCAGAGTTCAGGATCGCAATGTATGCCCCGCCATCTTCTGACGCATAAAGGGTTGTGGCGGCATAGCCGGAACCGTCATTGTCATCGGTGCTTGACCAGGTTATAGGAATTTCAGACACAGCGGAGGTCGTCGGAAGAGCCGCGATCTGACTTGTCGGCACGACGCTGTCGAGCAAATTCGCTGTCGCGTTCGTAACGATAGGTTCATTCTGGTCGAACGTGATCGTCGCTGAATTATTGATCACCGTGCGATTGGGGAATGAAGGTTTGGCTTCGACGGTGAATATCACATAGCCTTCGCCATCGTGTTCTGAATTATTTGGTGGGAGAATCCCGGCCAGCGGATCGAGCGGTGCTTCGCTCGTGTTCGGGTCGATCGCCTGAATATTCCAGAATACGCGGTTGTTGACCAGATCGACGCCCGCCAGTATATCTGCTTGAATATTGTTCAGATCTGCTCCGAGCTGAACACGCTGCTGATAAAACGACTGTCCCGCCGGCACGACGTATCGATATTGCTTGAAGCCAATTTCCTTAAGCCTGACCGTTCTGAGATCAAGCGGGGGCGGCAGCGAATCAGTGATCCTGACGAGCTGCGCAGGCGCAGTGGCGCTCGATAGGTTCTCGAAATTTATCCTATACTCTAACGGCTGTCCTATCGGGACAAAGCCTTCGGCACCATAGCCTAGAGGCCCGATCTTTTCATTCGGATCAAACGATCTTAGAAAATTGGTGTTATGTTCCTCCGGCGGCGGCGGCAGACAGTCAAAATACGCCGTCACACAGTTCAGCCAGTCCATAAACCCCTTGAAACAAGTAAGTGCTATCGAGACAACTTTCAGCCATGGTATCACTTGGCCGGCGCACTCCGTCCCTATGCCTCCGAGGGTCGATGCGATCAGGTTGGAAACGGTCCCGATCTTATTCCAGGCGTCTCCCGGACCGCCATTTAGCCATACGCCCATAACAGTATCTACGGCCGTGACAACGCCGCCGAAAACTGCTCCGATACAGCCGCTCGGCAGAAACTCTTGCAGTGCCGCAAACAGCAGCCCAACGA
The DNA here is from genome assembly GCA_964625555.1 of uncultured Chloracidobacterium sp. GTDB lineage: Bacteria > Acidobacteriota > Blastocatellia > Pyrinomonadales > Pyrinomonadaceae > OLB17. Next base: position 4,122 of record CAZVDM010000148.1, on the reverse strand, counting down.
CAAATGTCCGCATACAGTTCTTGAGGTTCTCATTGCACTGTTCTTCTGTTGCGCTGCCGAGCGACACAAGCTTGCGGTTTAACAGGTTGGCCTGATCCGATCGCGATAGTTCGTACCAATCGGTCAGAGGCGGAAAAGCCGCTGCGTTTATTTTTAAGCCGCCAAATCCGAACGGCAGCATGACATCGATGTTCACATTCACTGTCCGTTTACTGCCCAAGACAGGTGTAAATAGCGGAATGATCCTGATCCCGTTCTCCTCAAAGTGCTGCGGCAGTTGTGACGGAACAGCGTCAGACTGCATTAACTCCTGCATGTCGCCGACGTGATTGCTCATATCGAGTTGGTACGCATACTGGCTCGGCATTGCGATCATGATCGGAACAAGAAATTGATCGTTAAGTCCGTCGTTTGAAATGGAGATCGTGTATCGCGTTCGGCCGCCTCTGGACCAATTGGGGCCCTTGATCGAGACGCGAGGTTCCGATGCACCGCCACCATTTATGATCTTGAATCCGTTGTCCAATGTCGCCGTTTCATTGTTCGGATTTCGGACGATGATGTCATAGTCGCCGGCCGCTTTGCCCTTGAGATCAAAAATGGCAGCGATCGATGACGTAAATACGGTCGCGCGAAGCGGAGTGATCTCAACTCCGCCGGAACCGACGAGTTTGATCGTCGCACCCGACTGGAACTTCGCTCCTTGGACAATGAGCGATGCATACCCACCGTTTCCGGCTTCTTCCGGAGAAACACTGCGGATCGAGAACGGCAGGATCTTCGCCTGAACAGTTATGTTCTGTGTCGCAACCGGAGCTCCGTTCTGTGCTGCGGTCTTAGCCGGTTCCTTGTCGAAATTGGGGGCAAAACTTTCCGGGATCAGATCGGTTCTGACCATCGTGTAGTAATTGCCTTCCTGCGTCGGGTCGATCACATTTTCCTGATCGCCTTCGCCCGGCCGAGAGCTCTGGAAATCGTAGTCTGCACGGCTGACCATCGAGCCGAAGTTCGTCAATGCCTCGTTCGAACGAGACTGAATGTCGGTGTCGAGCGAGAATATGAGCGTCTCGGCCGGTGTGGTCACGTACTTGAAGAACAACGACGCACCGTTGCCAAGCGTTGTATTGAACGGCGTGTTCAGCTGCAGTTCGGTGATCGTCACGGTTGTAGTGCTTATGGATGTCGCAACGTTATTCGCCTCATTGCTCTCGCGAATTCGATTCTGAGCATCGGTGCGAACGATGACGTAATATGTGCCTTCGTCCACCGGAGGCAGAGGGCCGCCGTACGACGTCATGTACGTTCCGCCTCCGGCAGGAACGCTTGTCGTTTGACTATTAAGATCACGAATGCCGACGAGCGTGTCGGTCGCATCCCAAAACTGGTCTCGCGACAGATAGACGGTGTCGCGCCATTGGCCTTCGACCGGGTTCGCTCCCGTATTCTGAACCGTCCATGTGAAGACCGCATTACCGCCAAGCGCGACCGTCGCCGGCGGCGTGATATTTGTAATACTCATTTCCGCCGGCGGCGGCACGGTAAGGTTGATCGCTAGCGGCGAACTTGTATTGTTCGAATTGTTGTTTTCGACGACCGCATTATTCCTGTCCGTCACGACAAATACTGTATACGTGCCGGTCAGCCCGACGGGAATGAACATACTCGCCGTCTGCACATAGTTCGCTCCGCCGGCAAGTACTCCTGTGTGAGTCCTGTAGCCGAGCTGTGTGTCAGTCGGATCCAGGATCGAATCGCGTGAAAGATATACGTAATCGGTCCAACTAGCGGCAAGCGTAGGCGAGGTTCCGTTGTTCGTCACCGTCCACGAAATATCTCGATATGTACCCGAGTAATGGGGCGTCGCGACTGAAACATTGCCAACCGTAAGGTCGACCGCAGGTGCCGCCAGTGTTATCTGAAGCGATGCACGAACGTTATTTGCCTCGAAGGTCGAACTCGCAGGGCCTTCGTAGATGTTCTTGCTGCCATCACCGTAAACGAGCAGATAGTACGTGCCCGGAGCAACATTTCCGATGCTTACTGCTGTTTGCTGCGGGTATGTTTGTCCGGCGCCGAGTATCGAAGAGTTAAGCGCATTGCCGATATTGATGTCGCCGCTGCTTAAGTTGGCGTCGGTCGAGAGATAAACATAGTCACGCCACGATGACGAATTTGACGGCATCGCGCCGCCGGCGTTTCTCCCGGTCCACTGAACCAGGAACGAATCGCCGACACTGGCGGTGGTCGGTGCACTTACCGAATCGAGGACGAGGTCCGGCAAGTTGTTCGTGACGTTAAAGTTCGAACCCTGTGCGGTGTTGTTGGTTTCCGAAGTTCCGCACTCCGGAACCACGCTGCCGGCGTCGGTCGACACCACAAAGTAGTAATCGCCCTGCATATAGGCAGGAAGCACGACAGTGCGCGAATCTGAATATCCGCCGCCGCCGGGAAGTCCGCCGTTGTGACTGATAGATGCAAGCGTTACAGTCCCAATTTCCGGATCCGTCGAGACCAGGAAGATGCGGTCGACCCAATTTCCGGGCGCGTTTCCGCCGGAATTGGAAACAGACCAATTCACTGTCACACTTTGTGCGGGCGTAGTAACCGCCGGGTGCGAAAGCGACGTGACCTGCAGATCCGGTGGAACTGTGAAGACCTGCAATGTTCGGAATGGACTCGCATTATTTGCCTCCGCATCAAACCCCGGGTCGAACTCGAATTGCCTGTTATCGTAATCGGCAACCGCGAATAGATAATAGGTGCCATTCGCCAAACAAGATTCAAGCAAAGTATTGAACGTGATCAGATGATCCGCACCTGCTCCAAAGGAACTGGTGTCTTTGAATGTACCGATCAGCGTGTCTGTACTCGGGCTGAACGTCTGATCGGTGGAGAGGTAAACGGCGTGATAAAGATTTGCGGACGCGGCGAACGCACCTTGATTACGAACCGTGAAGTCTAATTGGAATGATTGGCCGGTCGCGACCGTTGCCGGTGCGGTCGGTTGAGCCTCGACGATCAGATCCGGCGGTGTGACCAGAATGTTCATCGGCGAGCCCGGCTCGGCCGTGTCGTAGCCGGTGTTGTTGTTTTCGGAAGTGTATTCGTAAACGCTGTTTTGATAATCTGCGACGACGAAGACGTACCACAGGCCTTCGAGGTTGGACGGAACGCGAGCCATTGCGTAGACCGGCGGATTTTCGAGTCCGATCCGATTCCTGGATATATGCGACGTTGCCTGACCGGCGGCCGGGCCGTAGACCGAGTCACTCGTGAATATGAGTTTGTCCTGGCTTGTGTTCAGTGTAGTGTCGCGCGACAGGTAGATCCGGTCTTTGCGGCTGCCGGCATCCTCGGTGCCGATGTTGCGGATCGTGTAGTTGACCGATATCTCTTGTCCCGCAAAGATCTCGTCCGGTGCCTGTACGGTTTCGACGATCAGATCAGGCAATGGCGGAACATTTACCTGTACAGGTGAAGATAAAAGGTTGTTCGTTGTCGATACCTCGTTAACGGCGGTATTTGAGTTTGCCCGGACGAGGAAATGATAGCCGCCGTTGATACCGCGCGGTATCTTGACAACCGCCGATGCCGTGTAGCTCTCGCCCGCGTTGAGCGCAGTGATGCTGTTAACTTGGGCAAGCTGCGTGGCTCCGGATGTACTTGTTGGGCTTGTACCGATGTAAAGAGTGTCCTTCCATTGCGGCGCATTCGTCGGTCCCGCTCCGCTATTGGTCACTGTCCACTGAACCTGGATCGTCTGATCAAAGAACACGGTCGGTGGTCCTGTTACATTTGAAACAACAAGGTCGGGCCTGAGCGCTTTTCTGATGTAGATAGGCTGAACTCGGACGTTATTACCTTCGTTGGCGCCTTCATTTACCAACGTTGTCGCATCTGTCTGAATAAGCAGATAAAACGTGCCGGACGCCGGAACATTTGCGTATGGGATCGTTATATTCTGAATTCGATCCGCCGTCGCACCCGCAGCAAGTCCTCCGGTCAGAGTGAAACTGCCCAGCGTTGTATCGCCGCCCACATTTTGATCTGCCGAAAGGTAAACACGGTCGACGAAGTTCGCCGTCGTCGCTTTGTTGCCGGTATTTGCCGTCGTCCACGAAA
>CAZVDM010000147.1:0-9054 GCA_964625555.1 uncultured Chloracidobacterium sp. | reverse complement strand
ACTTACAACCCTTCGGTTAACAGCCGAATGCTCTGCCATTGAGCTACTGCGGAATATGGCACACCCTTTCGGGCGAACTTAAAGAGTAGAAATTTAGGCCGCTATTGTCAAGTATATCAGGAAAACCCTTGGCATTTTCTGCGCAACTCGCCTATTATCGTTGCCATTATGGCAAAAAAAGTTGAGATCAAGACTTCGGAAAATAACGCGAGCGTTGAGGATTTCCTTGCGGCTGTTGCCGACGAACGGCGACGAGTGGATGCACTAAGGGTGCTTGAGATATTCAAGAAAGTGACCGGCGAGCCGCCAAAAATGTGGGGCACTGCGATCGTCGGATTTGGCAATCGAAAGGTGTACCGTAGCGACGGCGGCGAACTCGACTGGCTTATCACCGGATTTTCGCCGCGAAAGGCGAGTCTGACGCTTTATGTGCTAAATGGTGCTCCGAAACAGGCTGAGTTGCTTACAAAACTCGGCAAACACAAGGCCTCGGGCGGCTGCCTACATATAAAAAAGCTGTCGGACGTAGATGAAAAAGTGCTTGAGGCTCTGATCACGTCGTCGGTCGCAAAAGTTAGAACCTAGGGAACCCGTCATTAGCCTTAACGGTTCTGACATTACAGGGCATTCCAAGTATAATCTTTCCTTTACACCACGACTGGAGAGTCTTTTTTGCAACACGAAACAATTATTATTCTCGATTTTGGATCGCAGTACACGCAGCTTATTGCGAGGCGTGTCCGCGAGCAAGGCGTGTATTGCGAGATACATCCGTTTCACCTCTCGGCCGAGGCGATCGCCGCAAAGCGTCCGATGGGCGTTATATTGTCGGGCGGGCCGTCGAGCGTCACGGATGATGATGCTCCGCGTGTCGAGGCTGGTTTTTACGAGAAGATCAGCGTACCGATCCTCGGCATATGTTATGGAATGCAGCTCGTCGCTCTCGATCTAGGCGGAACGATCGAACCTGCCAACCGACGCGAATACGGCCATGCAAAAATAAAGGTGCTCAGCGGCAAGACCGAGCTGTTTAACGAATTGCCGTTCGAACTCGACGTCTGGATGAGCCACGGCGATCACATGACGAGCTTACCGGACGGATTTCGACCGGTCGCGACCAGCGAGGACGTTCCGACGGCGATAGAGAACTCCGAGCGAGGCATTTACTGCGTTCAGTTCCATCCCGAAGTCTCGCACACGCCTCTTGGCAAAGAGATACTGCGAAATTATCTCTTCGACATATGCGGCTGCAAGGGCGACTGGACACCCGCACAATTTATCAAAGAAGAGATCGAGAAGATCCGCGAGATCGTCGGGCCGACCGGAAACGTCGTCTGCGGGCTTTCGGGCGGTGTCGACTCGACGGTGGCGGCCGCTCTCGTTCACGAAGCCATAGGCGTCCGACAAACCTGTATTTTTGTAAACAACGGCCTTTTGAGAGCAGACGAGTTTGAGGACACGTTAAGACTCTACAAAGACAACCTGCATCTCAACGTTCAGGGCGTCGACGCAAGCGAGGATTTTTACGCGGTTCTCAAGGACGTTACCGACCCCGAACTAAAGCGAAAGGCTATCGGCAGCAAATTCATTGACGTGTTTCAGGCCGAGGCCGACAAGATCGGCGATGTAAAATGGCTTGTACAGGGAACGCTTTATCCCGACGTGATCGAATCAGTGAGCTTGCGAGGTTCGTCCGTCACGATCAAATCACATCACAATGTCGGCGGCCTGCCCGAAAAGATGAATCTCAGACTCATCGAACCGCTGCGTGAACTGTTCAAAGACGAAGTAAGACTGATCGGCCGCGATCTAGGGATTCCCGAGATGATCCTTGAACGTCACCCATTCCCCGGCCCAGGCCTCGGCGTACGCATTCTTGGCGACATTACGCCCGAAAATGTCGAGCTTCTACAAAAAGCGGATAAGATATTTATCGAAGAACTCCACGCGTTCGACATCTACGGCGATGTATGGCAAGCATTTGCCGTCCTTCTGCCGATCCAATCCGTCGGCGTCATGGGAGATTTCCGCACATACGAGAAGACCGTTGCTTTGCGAGCGGTAACCTCGACCGACGGAATGACCGCCGACTGGGCACGTCTTCCGCACGATTTCCTCGCCGCCGTTTCATCACGAATTACATCTGAAGTAAGAGGCGTGAACCGCGTCGTCTACGACATTTCGTCCAAGCCGCCTAGCACGATCGAATGGGAATGAAAGGTCTATTTCGCCCTTCTGACAACAAACGATTTTCCATCCGCGCGATAGAACGTCCCGGTGTTGTAATGGTCGTCGTCGAAGACGAACTTATTCGAATATGGTTGGTCGGGTGCTGATTCGAACGTGTTGCCTTCGGTAAACGAAAACATCTCAACTCCTTTGCCTTTTACCCAGCGGACCTCGAATGCCATTTTGGCCGGTTTGACGGTGCACGTTGTGTCGCCGACCTGATATCTTCCTTCAAATTCACTGCTGGAACTCGAACTAGACGGGCTCGCCGGTTTGTTCGGGTACGTGTCTTTCAGCCATTTCATCAGGCTGTCACTGCCGCCGTAGCCGATATTATCGATCTTCCAAACACTGTTGATCAGCTTAAGTGTGTACGTGAGGGTTTGTTTTTCTCCGAAATTAGTAAATGTTACTCCGACAGTTGCGCTCTCTCCCTTAATATCACCTTTGCCGATCGCGAAGTTCTTTATTTCCGTGTCCTGCGCATTATAAAGCGGGTCGCCGTCGATCGCACCGACCTCGTTCTTTGATTCAGTCGCATCTTTCCAGATCAAGTCGGCCAATGGTTTGGTGAAGTATTTGTCGACCAATCCACGGTCCTTTGTCTGAAAGAACGGGCTTTTCTTGGCGTCGTGCTGCTTGTATAGCTCGGCAACCAATGTCTCGGGCGGCGCAGCTTTTGTTTCGGCTGAACCGGCCTCCGGCGTGCCGCTTGCAATAGCGTTGGCATTCGAATTCGAAATGGTGTTGTTCGCGGCCGACCCGGAACTCGAACATGAAGCGGTAAATGCCAGAATAATTGAGACAACGAGACAAGCGGCGCACATTTCAGTTTTCATAATTACTTGCCACAATCTTATGCAATAATGAAACAAACTAAAACTCCGATCAGTAATATTTTCAGTAGTTATTTTCCAATATATGTACAATATCAAACGTCTTGTTTCGCCCGTCGTTTTCCTCGTTCTGCTGACTTGTTCTGCTTCAGTTTTTGCCGCCAAAGGCAAGCTCGATATCAATTACACAGTCTCGCTCGCCGATGTTGCAAAACAGGAATTTCACATAACGACCGACATAAAAAACATCGATCAGCCGACGCTCGATCTCGCTCTCCCGACCTGGACACCCGGTTGGTACACGGTCGAGAACTACTTTAAAAATGTTGCCCGTTTTCGGATCACCGATGCAAATGGCAAGATCCTGCCCTTGCGGATGACGCGGAAACAGACCTGGAGCCTCGACACACGCGGGATCAAACAAATACGCGTTGATTACGACTACAGTGCTACCGTCTTGGGGCTTAATCAGGCAAAGATCGCGACGGATTTTGCGTTTTTCACGGGCATCGAGCTCTTTCTCGAACCGCTCGGCCACCGCTCCGATCCGAGTACGGTCAAATTTCACATTCCGGCGGGCTGGAAGCTTATGTCCGCACTCAAAGATACTGCCGACCCGATGGTTTTTACCGCTTCGGACTACGATACGCTGGTGGACGCACCTGCCCTGATGGGCAAATTTGACGTCACGCAGTTTGAGGTCGAGGGCAAACCGCATTATTTTGCAGCGGCTCCGGCCGGTGTTTTCAGTGCCGAAAAATCAAAGAAATTTACCGAAATGCTCGGTTCGACGATCAAGGCTCAAAGCGCCATTTTCGGAGGGCTCCCATATGAAAAGTACATTGCGTTCTATTTCTTTATGCCGGCCCAATCGAACGCCAGCGGTGCACTCGAACACCAAAATTCCTATGTTGCATTTGCGCCGGCCGGCGAGCGATCGACGCCGGAGGGCATTATCGGCACCGGATCGCACGAGTTTTTTCACCTTTGGAATGTGAAGCGGATCAGGCCCGCTGAGATGTGGCCGTACGACTATTCACGCGAGAATGAGACGCCGCTCTTGTGGTTCTCCGAGGGTTTTACAAATTACTACGGTGTCGTCGCTACCTACAGGGCCGGCGTCACGTCAAAGGAGAATTTCCTTGCCCGCGTCGCTGATGCCGCGGCCGGGATCGAGAACACCGAGGCCCGAAAATACATTTCGCCGGCCAACTCGTCCGTCTCGACCTGGGCCGGATACGACACGCCGACCGCGTTCGGTATTTCGTACTACACTCAGGGACAAAACATTGCCGCGTTGCTCGACCTCTCGATACGCAACGATACGGACGGAAGATCAAGTCTTGACGATGTATTGCGCGCATTGCTCGAAGAGCAGTACAAAAAAGGCAAAGGTTTCACCACCGGCGACATGATCGGCATAATTAACAAAATTACCAAAAAGAACTACAGCGATTTCTTCGACCGATACGTATTCGGTACGGAGGTTCCCGACTACGACCGAATATTTGGTTACGCCGGCTACACACTGGTTCGAAAAACAGACGCAACGCCTGATTTTGGATTCTCGGTGCGGCCGCGAAACGGCGGATTTGCGATTAACGGCGTTGAGACCGGCGGTTCGGCCGCTAATGCCGGCTTAAAGGTCGGTGACGTGATCACAAAGATCAACGGCGGCTCGCCATTCGAAGCTCCATTCGGCACCTTTGCAGGCAAAGAGATCAAACTCATGGTAAATCGCGACGGCGTCGAATCCGAGATGCCTATGAAAGTAGGTTCACGCGATTACATCGCCTTTAACCTATTCGAAATGAAGAACGGCACGCCGCAGCAGATGAAGATCCGTGACGGTTGGCTCAAGAGATAACCGGTGCCAAAATGTTCGTTCGGACGGCGGTTTCTCAGCAATTTGAGGCCGCCTTACTTCTTTCGCCCTGCAAACTACAACTGCACAACCAATTTTAAACCGTTAAAGACTCCACACACCTTATGAAAAAACTCGCGCTCGTCATTCTTTGACACTTCGCATGCCTAAACATGGCGGTTTTTGGAGAGGAATTGCGGTATCCAATGGCACGTCATTTGCGCCTAAACGAGGCGTAATTGTTTGTGATCAGATCTTTGACAACGACCTGCGCAATGGCAACGGTCTTCATTGAGAATAACGGCGAGTCTCGTGATCGGTTACAGACGAATTAATTGTTCTGATCCCCGAATAGGGTTTCAGCAGGAGGTAGTTATGAAAAGGAATTTAGTTCCCATTGATCTGATTGGGATCGGCGTAATATTGATCGCAATGGTCGCGATGGCAGTTGCTCAAGACAACATGCGATCTTCGCCGATCAAAGCCGATCAAGCCGTTATTTCAAACATAAGTGTAAACGTTGATTCCCTTGGCACCGCTCGATTTGATGCCACCGGCTTTCGTCCGTTTGAAATGGTCGAGCTTTCCGTAGTCTCGACACCAAATATGCTGCCCTTTGATGTCGTCTTAGCTCGATGGACAGCGATCGCCGACCAAAACGGCGCGTTTACGGCCGCATGGTCAGGATTCGCACAGCCCGATCTGCTTCTACGAGCGATAGGGTCCAAATCGCAAAGTCTCAGTGAAGTGCGGTTCTCGACCGTGAATATTACAAATGCCGCGTCAGCAAACATAGACCAGTGCCGCAACGGCTCGCTCGACAGTGCAAATGATTGCTCCGCCGATAATTGGGTAAACGGAAACCTGAATGGTTCACAGGCTCATTTTCTTGAGGGCGATTCGGTACCGTATCGCATTGTATTCGACGGTTTAAATACCGCCGTCGAACATAACGTCACGATCCAATGGGACACCACCGAGGGCGGAAAACATGCAATCGACTACCTCACTACCGTTGACCGCACGGAGCCATTGGCCAATCCATGCTACGGCGTTCCTAATTGCACGCCGGCAGCATTTTCGGAGTTCACTATTCCGCCGGATCCAAATGTGATCGCGGGGTTTAGCGGTAACAATGTTAGCCAGATCGGTGGCGAATTCAGGCTGTACGGAGGCACATTGCTCACGACCTCCGGCTATACACTTCTGCACGATTACACAACGACGAGCCACACATCAATCACTATTAAGTTCAGCACGACCGTCCCCAACCCTGTTCTCACGTGGGGCGGCCATATTGCAACGAGAAATGACTGGGGCGTCGGAAATTCAGCAGTAGCTATCAATGGCTCGCCATTTCATATGCGTCTGCTTGATCTCGACGGCAGCGGCGGCAATCAGGACCGCGGCCTCTCGACCGATGCGGTCTACTATCCGGGCGACATTACGATAATCAAAGACTCGCAGCCGGATTCAGTTATCTTTTTTGAATTTACTGCCGTTGGCCCGGATGTTTCCAATTTTTCCCTGAATGACGATGGGGTTGGGACCGACACTGACTATGACGTGAGTTTTGCCAATCTAATTAGGTTTGGGCCAGCTCACTCGGTGTTGGTCACTGAGGGGTATAATCGGACGATGTGGACGACTGCCATCAATTGTGTGAGTGATCCAAAAGGAGGCGGAGGAACCAACAACAACATTATTTCTATCCCGAACCAAAGGGTCGAGATAATCCTGGAAGAAGGTGAGTCGGTAACCTGTACTTTTGTCAACACTCTGAGGCCGACCTCTGCTTTCGCGTTTGTCGAAGGCCGAGTTGTCGACAAATATGGAAAAGGTTTGCCGAGAACCCATATTCAGATGACGCCGTCCACCGCCGGCGTTGAGACCTTTAGGGCGATAACCTCGTCATTGGGCTATTACAGGATCGGGGATATTCCGACGGGCAGAACATATGTACTGACCATTACGTCAAAAGGCTACAATTTTTTGCCGCCGTCAATGATATTTGACGTTAATGACGACATTGCAGGAATGGATTTCATTGGGCTAGAAACTCCATGACCCCACAAGTAACGGCATAAAAGCCCTGACGACAAGAGGCTGTCCGATAAGGACAGCCTCTTGTCGATTGTATCCTGATATAGCCGGAATTGAGCTTCAGTGGTAACATCATTCTCAAATAATGCCCGATCTGCCACCATGTCCGATTCAGTTTTGCTCGGTGCGGTATAAGATCGACGAGATGACGATCCTCGATGGCGTCGATCTTGATATTCGAGCACGTGAGGTACTCGTTCTTCTCGGCGAATCCGGCTGCGGCAAAACTACCACACTTAAACTTATCAACCGCCTGATCGATCCGACGGCCGGCGAAGTTCTTGTCCACGGCCGACCAACGACGGATTGGGATCCCATCGAGTTGAGGCGCCGAATCGGTTATGTGATGCAGGACGGCGGTCTTTTTCCGCATTTCACGGTCTCAGAGAATGTCGGTTTAGTTTTATCGCTCAAAAGCCAGGGAGAGTCGATACGCAGATCACGAATTGCCGAGATGCTGGATCTGGTCGGACTCGACCCGGGAAAATTCGCCGCCCGATATCCGCACGAACTTTCGGGTGGCCAGCGGCAACGTGTCGGCGTCGCCCGTGCCTTGGCGTCCGACCCTGATCTGCTGCTGCTAGACGAACCCTTTGGCGCACTCGACGCGATCACGCGCACCAATCTGCAAAAAGAATTTGCCCGTCTCGTCCGTGATCTTGGAAAGACCGCCGTCTTTGTGACCCACGACCTCCACGAAGCGATGCTGCTCGGCTCACGGATCGCCCTGATGGAAAGTGGACGAGTCGTTCTGGACACCACGCCCGACGGTTTCGCGACCTCCACGCTGCCGCTGGCGTCGGCGTATGTCGCGACAACGCGGACTGTTTAGATACAAATTAAGCTTTCGTCGTTTCGATATCCACCTTTATCGATCGCCAGCGTTGTTGGTTGAATCTGATGATGCTGAGCAAGAACCGTGTGAAATGGCCTGCGAGGACGGCAAGCCAGATATGGATCGGCTCGAGGCCGATGGTTCTCTGGATGACGAAGCAGATACCAACCGGCAGCAAGACCTGCGAGATGATCGAAATAAAGAGCGGGCTCTTGGTGTCGCCCGTTCCCTGCAAACCGCCGGTGTATGCGAGAGCCATCGAGATGAAAAGGCCAGAGATGCTAAGTACACGCAGCAGCTGCGTACCGATCGCGACCACGTCAGGGTCGGTCATGCCGAAGATCGCGAGCAATTGTTGCGGGATAAAGAAAAAGAACAGTCCCACAACGACCGCTCCAGCCAGCCCAAAACTCGCAGCAGTCCGCACTGCGGCAACTGCACGATCAGGCTTTCCGGCTCCCATATTTTGCCCGGCGACTGAGGCAGATGCACCCATCAATGCGTTTGACGACCACGTGACGAGCAGAAAGAGTTGGCTATACGCGACGGCGTAAACGGCCTGTGTCGCCTTGCCCATCGCGAGGCCTCCCATGAATGCCGCCATGATCACGCCGCCGACATTCATTGCAATTCCCTGGATCCCGGCGGGCAGGCCAAATTTGAAGAGCTGGCGTATTATCTTCCAATCGGGTGCGTAACCGGTCTTTGGAAACGAGACGACCCACGAACCGTTCCACAGCTTGTAGAGCGAATAAATGCCGACGAGGCCGGATGCAAGGCACGTTCCCATCGCCGATCCTGCTGTTCCGAAAGCCGGTATCGGCCCAAGGCCGCGGATGAGAATGATGTTGAACACGACGTTGAGAACGTTCATCGTCACGCCTAGCACCATGGGCGTCCGCGCGTCGCCGGCGGAGCGAAGCGAACCGCTAAGCATAAAATAGATCAGCATGCCAAAGCTGCAGGTGAACATTATCCGCAAAAACGGCAATGCCTCGGACATCACTTCAGGGTCGTTGGTAACAAAGCCGAGCAAATACGGCGCCGCAAAATAGCCTATCGGAGCCAGTATTCCGAGAGCCATAAAAGCCGCCGTCAGAAAGCCCTGATAGACAGTGCGGTTTACCTTTTCCGAGTCGCGGGCACCGGCAAAACGGGCGACGAGCACGCTCATGCCGATAAAGATC
>CAZVDM010000146.1:0-9172 GCA_964625555.1 uncultured Chloracidobacterium sp. | reverse complement strand
CTGGCCGTATTCGACCGGCTGGCCGTTTTCGACGTAGATCTTTACAACCTCGCCTGAAACCTCGGCCTGGATCTCGTTCATCAGCTTCATCGCTTCGACAATGCAGACCGTCGTTTCCGGCGATACCTTGCTGCCTTCGCTGACGTATGAATCCTTGTCCGGGCCCGGCGAACGGTAAAAAGTACCGACGATCGGTGATGTGATCTTGTGAAGCCCGGCATCCTCGTCAACCGCAGGAGCAGCTTCCACAGCAACCGCAACGTTGGCAGCCTGAGCTGCCGGTGCAGGAGCCGCCTGATAAACGGGTGCGGCTACCGCTTTGCTAAGGCGAACACGGATATTTTCGTTCTCAAACTCAAAGTCCGTAAAACCGTGCTCGTTAACAAGTGCAGCAAGCGCCTGCAGTTCGTCCATATTGAACGAGGGCTCTTCGCCATGTTTCTTATCGTGTTTCTTTTCGTGCACCTGTTCTTCGTCCTTCGCAATTGCCATCGCCGGATTATCACTCATGATCTCAAGCCTCCGCTACGATCAGTTTTTTGCGGCAAGTTCGTGAACGTTATCAACCAGCTCGATGACAGCCATTTCAGCGTTGTCGCCTTTGCGACGCCCGAGCTTGATGATACGCGTGTAACCACCGTTACGGTCTTTATAGCGCGCTCCGAGCTCATTGAAAAGCCGCTGGACGGCTTTTACGCCCGCGGTTCGTTCGATCGGCTCTTTAACCTCGCCTTTTTTTCCGCGAAATCTGCTCTGCTCTGCCTTGAATGTGCTGTTGCCGGCGTGAAAATATGCCGAAGCCTGACGACGCAGATGAACGCCGCGAAGCACTGCATCTTCGCCCTCCAGGACCTGAGCCTTTCGGGCCAGTGTGATCGCTTTTTCGATGAACGGGCGAAGCTCTTTCGCCTTAGGCACCGTCGTCACGATGTGATCTTTCGGCGAATTGATAAGCGAAGTCGCCATGTTTCTAAGCATCGACATGCGGTGCTCGGTCGTGCGTCCCAATTTACGATGTGCTTTTAAGTGTCTCATAACAATAGTTTCGAGTTCCAAGTTTCAAGTTCCGAGTTAAATAAGTTCCGAAACTTGGAACTTGGAACTCGGAACTCGGAACTTAATCCAGGTCTCTCCCACCGGAACCGGGGATCGGATTTCCCTGTTCGTCAAAGTCCATACCAAAATCGAGTCCCATGCCGTGGAGCATATCCTTGATCTCGGTGAGCGATTTCTTGCCGAAATTTTTGGTTCCGAGCATATCTTTTTCGCTGCGGCGGATCAGGTCGCGGATCGAGCGTATGTCTGCGTTCTTGAGGCAGTTGTACGAGCGGACCGACAGTTCCATTTCATCGACCGATTTGTCGAGCAGATCGTTCCGCATCAGGGGCGGGCGGGCGATGTCCTCGTATTTATATTCTTCTTCCTCTTCTTCGAAATTGATAAAGATCGTCATGTGATCTTTGACCAATTTCGCCGCGAGGCCGATCGAATCTTCCGGAGCGACGCTGCCGTCCGTCCAAACCTCGATCGTCAATTTATCAAACTCTGTGTTCGAACCCTGACGTGTCTGTTCGACGTTGTAATTTACTTTCTTGATCGGCGTATGCACCGAATCGATAGGAATGTATCCGACCGAAAGGTCTTCGTCGTTGTTCAGCTCGGCCGAAACATAACCGCGTCCTGTTTTGAGACGCATTTCGATGTTCAGCGAACCGCCGGCACTTACAGTACCGATGTGAATCGTAGTATCGAGTACTTCGACATCGCCGTCAGCCTCAATATCAGCGCTTGTTACTTCGCCCGCTCCCTTCTTTGTGATGGTCAATGTCTTCGGACCCGCACCATGCAGTGTGAAAGGAACTTGCTTAAGATTAAGAATTACGTCGGTCGCATCTTCGACAACGCCCTTGATCGATGAAAATTCGTGTTCGACGCCTTCGATCTTGACTGCAGTTACGGCAGCTCCTTCGATCGAGGACAATAGGGCACGGCGGATCGAGTTACCGATCGTCGTACCAAAACCGCGTTCGAACGGAGATGCGAAAAATTTACCGTAGCGGTCAGTCAACGACTCGGTCTCCACATTCAAACGGCTCGGCATTTGGAAATCTGTCCAATTATTGCTCTGTGTCATATTTTTGTTCTTTTAAAAGTCCTATGAGTTGGCTTTGTCCCCTGACCGTCCCTAGAAAGAACAAACTCTTCGGGCCAGGCTACTTCAGCCAACTCGTTAAAAAACTACTTACTGTAAAGCTCGACGATCAACTGCTCGTTAATGTTCGCATCGATGTCCTGACGTGTCGGCAATCCTGAGATCGCCACGCTGAAATCGACCGCACCGGCATTGATCCACGACGGACGGCCCCGGCCGACCGCAGTCTGCCAAGCACCCTCGACGTGAACGTTCTTGTGTGTTCTGTCTTTGACCGAAACGGTATCACCGGCCTTCACCTGAAACGAAGGAATGTCGACCTTGCGGCCATTGACGTGAATGTGTCCGTGATTTACCAGCTGACGTGCCTGACGGCGCGAGGTCGAAAAGCCTGATCGGTATACGACATTGTCGAGACGCCTTTCGAGCATCGAGAGCAAGATCTCGCCCGTAACGCCTTTCTGCTGACGCGCCTTTTCAAAGTAATTGCGGAACTGTTTTTCGAGGATAAAGTAAATGCGCTTTACTTTCTGCTTTTCGCGAAGCTGTTCACCGTAACCGGCAAGCATCTTGCGGCGGGCCGCACCGTGCTGTCCCGGAGGGTTGGTGCCGCGTTTTTCGATCGCACATGAGGGCTTGTAGCAACGGTCGCCCTTCAAAAATAACTTTCCACCTTCGCGGCGGCACAAACGGCACACCGCATCTCTATATCTAGCCATAATATTTTTTTTTGCTTCCGTGCTCAGAGTGCAAGCTTTAGCTTGTTCTTTCTGTAACGATAAACAAGCTAAAGCTTGCACTCTGAACGAAATAACGGAAAAGTTTACGGGCAAGAGCCCTTCATCCTTTCGATAAAACTTAAATAAATTTCAAATTTCAGATCTCAAATTCGAAACCCAAGACCGAAAACCAAAGACCGAAGGCCAAAGCCCTAGATCAAACTCTTCGCCGTTTCGGCGGCCTACATCCGTTGTGCGGGATCGGAGTGGTGTCGCGGATCGCAGTCACGCGGATACCTGCCTGATTGATCGCACGAATTGCCGACTCGCGGCCGCCGCCCGGGCCCTTGACCCGAACTTCGACCTCACGCATACCGGCCTCGACCGCTTTGCGTGCGACTTCTGATGCTGCCTGCTGTGCCGCAAACGGCGTTCCCTTACGCGAACCGCGGAATCCGCGTGCACCAGATGACGACTGCGCCACGAGGTTGCCGTTCGCATCGGTGATCGATATCAGCGTGTTATTGAACGACGCCGAAATGTGAACGATCCCGACGGGAATATTCTTTTTCTCTTTCTTCTTAAAAGTCTTCTTTGCTGGTGCTTTAGCCATTTTCTTTTTAGTTCCAGGTTCCAAGTTTCGAGCTCCAAGTTAAGATCCGAAAAAAAAGAACTCGGAACTCGGAACTGCGAACTCGAAACTATTTCTTGCCCGGTGCCTTCTTCTTGGCGACTGCCGCCTTCCTCGGTCCTTTGCGTGTGCGTGCGTTGGTGCTGGTCCGTTGTCCGCGAACCGGCAGGCTGCGGCGATGACGAAGACCGCGATAGCAGCCAATATCCATCAAACGTTTGATGTCCATCTGGACACGCTTTCTCAGATCGCCTTCGATATCACCCTCGGTGTCGAGGATCGTGCGGATCTTGTTCAGATCGTCTTCGCTGATATCCTTGATACGCGTATTGATATCGATACCCGCGAGGCCGAGAACTTCGGTCGCACGCGATTTGCCTATACCATAGATATAGGTCATCCCGATCTGTGCCCTCTTATTGGGCGGTAAATCAACTCCTGCTACACGAGCCATAAAATCTCCTAAAATTATCCTTGACGCTGCTTATGTTTCGGGTTCTCGCAAATCACGCGAACGATGCCTTTGCGGTGGATCACCTTGCATTTATCGCACATCTTTTTCACTGAAGGTCTTACTTTCATTGTATTTCACCTGTTCTACTTGTAGCGATAAGTGATCCGCCCGCGTTTCAGATCGTACGGCGAGAGTTCGACCAGAACCTTGTCGCCGGGCAGAATACGGATAAAGTTTTTCCGCATCTTTCCTGAAATATGGGCCAAGACTTCGTGCTGATTATCGTCCACCGCGATCTTGAACATCGCGTTGGGCAGAGTCTCCAGGACGGTCGCTGTGACCTCGATCGCTTCTTCTTTAGACATACTTTCTAAAGCCAAATTTCCCACAAGTGGGGCAAACCGTTAATATTATCCTTTCTTGACGCTATTTTCAAGTCAAGCAGTCGCGGTTTCTGCAGCCTTGCTATTCAGAGCCTTTTTCTGCTCTTTCGTAAGCGTTAATATCTCCGGGCCGTCCTCTGTCACCGCGAGTGTGTGTTCGGCGTGAGCTGACGGTTTACCGTCCTTTGTCACGACCGTCCACTTGTCGCTTAGCGTCAGCGTTTCATGCGTTCCAAGATTGAGCATGGGCTCGATCGCGAAACAATATCCGACGCGGATCTTTTCTTTTGTTCCCGCCCGGCCGTGATTCGGGATCTGCGGAGATTCGTGCATATCTCGGCCGATGCCGTGTCCGGTGTAATCGCGGACAATGCCGTAGCCGAATTTCTGTGCATGTTCCTGCACCGCCCAGCTTATATCTCCGACCCGTCCGCCGGCCCGCGACGCCGCGATCCCAAGATCAAGGCATTCTTCGGTGACGCGAATGAGCTGTTTCAATTCGTCAGTGATCTCGCCGACAGGAACTGTCATCGCCGTATCGCCGACAAATCCGTTATACGTCGCTGCCATATCGAGCGATACGATGTCACCGCTTTTAAGCGGCGTCGTCTTCGAAAACCCGTGAACGATCTCGTCGTTGACCGAAGCACAGATCGAATAAGGAAAACCGTGATAACCGATAAATGTCGGTATCGCACCGGCGTCGCGGATCATCTTTTCGCACGCGTTATTGAGATCCATCGTCGAAATTCCCGGCTCGACCATTCCGCGCAGGACCTCGCGGACATCGGCGATCAATTCGCCGACCGCCCTCATTTTGTCCAGATCTTTTGCCGATTTCGCGATTATCATCTTCTTCCCAAACAATGCCGTTATGAACTTAGATAAGCTCATCGATCTCGCAGTAAATATCTTCGATCTCGCCCGAGCCGTCGATCTTTTTCAAGCGGCCGGAATTCTCGTAATAGTCGAGAAGCGGCTTGGTCAATTCGTCGTAAGTTTCGAGTCTCACCTTTACCTTTTCTTCCCAATCGTCCTGACGGTGATCGAGTGACGTTTCCGGATGGTTATCGCAAAACCCGTCGACCTTCGGCGGTTTCGAATATATATTGTATATCTCGCCGCAAACCGGGCAGCTTCGACGTCCTGTCAGGCGTTTCATCAGTTCGCCGCGTTCGACGTCGACCTCGATCGCCTGTATCTCTTTACCTTGCTCAGTCGCCAACTCTTCGAGCTGCTTGGCCTGCACCGCCGTTCGAGGATAACCGTCAAGAACGTATGTGCCGGCAGTGTCAGGTTTTGATGTTCGTTCGCGGACCATCCGATAGGTAATATCGTCCGAGATCAGCTTCCCCGAGGCCATTATTTCCTGGACTTCCTTTGCAAGCGGCGTGTCCGCGTTCTTCATTTCGCGGAACATATCTCCGGTCGAGATCTGCGGTATCGACCGCCGTTCCTGCAAAAGCCTGGCCTGCGTCCCTTTTCCCGCTCCCGGAGCACCTATCAATACAATGATCTTATTCATCAAAATCTTTAGCCACAGAGAGCACAGAGTTCACAGAGGCAGGAAATCCCTTTCTCGGTGGTCTCTGTGCTCTCTGTGGCAAACTCTTAAGATCTGCGACCGCGAAGACGCGAGCCCGCTCCGAGGAAGCCCTCGTAATTACGCATCACAAGTTGAGCCTCTATCTGAGAAACGGTGTCCATCGCCACACCGACGAGGATCAGCAAACTGGTGCCGCCGAAATAGAACTGATATCCCAATCCGGTCGGTATCCAGCTAAGGCCCGGTGTCGCCGTCAAAAAATTATCAACCGACGTTCCGATGAACGGCAATCTGGCTACCTTAAATCCGCTGAGCAATAGCTGCGGGATAAATGCGACCAACGCGAGATAGATCGCACCTACCGTCGTCAGACGCGTCAAGATGCCGTTCAGGTAATCCGCAGTCGGTGCACCGGGACGAATACCGGCAATAAAACCACCGTGCTTACGCAGATTGTCAGCGACCTCATCGGTGTTGAAAATGATCGTGATGTAGAAAAACGTAAACAGAACGATCAATGACAAAAAGACGAGTTCGTAATACGGATCGCCGCCATGAAACTGCTGGAAGAATGTATAGACCTGCGACCATGCTGACGTTGGCTCATTCGGATCCGCAGGAAACGCAGAAAACAAGGTCTGCGGCATTGCGAGTACCGACGATGCAAAGATCACCGGAATGACGCCGCCCATGTTGATCTTCAGCGGAAGGCTGGTCTCCTGGCCTCGAAATGTCTGTGTACCAACACGCCGGCTGGCGTATGTGATAGCGATATTTCGACGTGCCGATTCGACGTAGACGATCACCGCGATCAGCAGCACCATTACAACTACGAGAAACACTACGCCAAGTGTCTGCGTAGCATCGCCCGTGCCGACTCGCTCCGATATCTGCTTGATACCATTCGGCAATCCGATGACGATACCTGCAAAGATCAAAAGCGAAATACCATTTCCGACGCCGCGTTCCGTGATCTGCTCACCGAGCCACATTACGAAGATCGTACCGGTCGTCAGCGTGATAACGATCATCGCCGTCGCCCACCACGTATCGCCGATGATCTGATTGCGGTGCAGCCATGTAGCAACGAAAAATGTCTGAATGGCGCACAGGACAACGGTCATGTACCGCGTCCACTGGTTCATTTTCTGACGTCCGACCTCGCCTTCTTCCTGGATCTTCTTCATCGCGGGAGAAAGGACGGGCATCAGCTGCATGATGATCGACGCGGTAATATATGGCGTCACACCGAGTGCGAACACCGAAATGGTTCGAAAGTTACCGCCTGAGAACAGATCGAGCACGCCGAGCAGCGTTCCGGCGACTTCGCCCCAAACCTGCTCAAGACGAACCTTATTGATCCCCGGAGCCTGAACGTGAGCACCAAAACGGTACACCGCCAAGAGCCCGAGCGTAAAGAGGATGCGTGTCCTCAGCTCAGGGATCTTGAACATGTTTTGTACGGCGCCAAAAAACTTTTCCATATGCTTTGGTAAGAGTGACGCCTTTAGGCGCTTCCCTTGTTAACGTAAGAATAACGCCTAAAGGCGTCACTCTTACTATGCAGCTTCTGCGGCCTTAACTTTCACGATAATTTCTGCCGTACCGCCGGCCTTTTCGATCTTATCTTTGGCGGTTTTGGTAAACCGGTGCGACGAGATCGTCAGTGATTTTGTGACTTCGCCTGTTCCAAGTATGACAAGGTCATGCTTCGCCTTCTTGATCAAACCGCGCTCGTGCAGTATTTCAGGAGTTACGACATCACCGGCGTTAAAGTTCTCTTCGATCTTGCCGAGGCTGATCTCGATCCACTCTTTCTTAAAGATATTGGTAAATCCGCGCTTCGGCAGACGGCGTTGGAGCGGCATCTGGCCGCCTTCGAATCCGCGCTTGCTGCTGTAGCCCGAACGCGATTTCTGGCCCTTGTGGCCTTTACCGGCCGTTTTGCCCGTACCCGAGCCGGGACCGCGTCCGATTCGCTTTTTCTTATGCGTCGAACCATCCGCCGGATGTAAATTATTCAATGATAAAGCCATTTTCTTTCCTCGTGAATCGTGAATCGTGAATCCTGAATAGATCGGAAGATATCTCTCTATTCACGATTCACGATTCACAATTTACTAATCTACGATTCTCAAAAGATGCGGGATCTTTGCCACGACGCCACGCGTCGAAGGCGTATCGATCCGTTCGACCGTCTGGTTGAGCTTGGTTATACCAAGGCTCTTGACGATCGTCTTTTGCTTTTTCGAGTAGCCGATCATGCTCCGGTAATACTGGATCTTGATCTTGCCGCTGCCGTCTGTTTCTGCTTTCTTTGCCATATGTAAGAGTGACGCCTTTAGGCGTTATTCTCCGCAAAAAAGATCACGCCTAAAGGCGTAACTCTTGCGTTAAACTAAATCTTCCACCTGTTTTCCGCGAAGCCTTGCGACCTCGATCGGATCTTTCATTCTCAGCAGGCCGTTGAATGTTGCACGAATTACGTTGTGAGCGTTGTTCGATCCGAGGATCTTGGTACGCACATTGTGTACGCCGAGGCTCTGCAGGATCGCGCGCACCGCACCGCCGGCGATAACGCCTGTACCTTCGGCAGCCGGCTTGAGCAAGACTCGTCCTGCACCGTATTCGCCGATCATTTCGTGCGGCAATGTGCCGTCGATGAGCGGAACGCGGATCAGGTTATTCTTCGCCGCTTCGACCGCTTTTTTGATCGCGTTCGGCACTTCCTTCGCTTTGCCTGTTCCAAATCCTACGTGTCCGGCTTCGTCACCGACGACCACAAGAGCCGCGAACGACATATTTTTACCGCCCTTGACGACCTTCGTTACACGATTGATCGAAATGAGCTGGTCCTTGAGGATCAGGTTACCTGCGGATACTTTCTGTTTCGTATTAATCATTGCTTTCCTGTGTACTTTCCGTTTCGGCCGCCGCTTCATGCTTGTTAAGGCCGCCTTCGCGTGTCGCATCGATCAAAGCTTTGACGCGACCATGGTAGACATATCCGCCGCGATCGTATACGACCGTCGAGATCCCAGCCTTCTGCGCACGTTCGGCGATCGCCTTTCCAACCGACACAGCCGCTTCGATATTGCCGCCGGTCTTACCCGCGAGTGCCTTTTCGGTGGTCGATGCCGTTGCCAGCGTTGTGCCGGTCTTGTCGTCGATCACCTGAGCGTAAATGTGGTTCAGGCTGCGAAACACTGCAAGGCGCGGACGTTCTGCGGTCCCGCTCACTTTCTTACGAATGCGGCTGTGAACACCATTCCGAATAATTGCTCTAC
>CAZVDM010000145.1:0-9195 GCA_964625555.1 uncultured Chloracidobacterium sp. | reverse complement strand
GGCGATCGCGCGTTTTGCCGCATCAGAAAACGGAGCCCTTCCAAGATTTGTATGCACGATCACCCCGGTCGCGTTGATCACACGCCGGATCGACTCGCGCTCCCCGTGGTGCCACAGCTCCGCCAGGCGTTTTTCGCACAACTGCGAGACATCGGACGACTCGACCGTTCCCGCTAGTATTTCGTTCCGCTGCCCATCAACGGCGTCACGAGCCAATTCGGTCAAATACGACGGACCGGCCAGCGGCAATAGCGACACGCCTGTAGCTGACCGCAGCAGTTCGTCGATCGACGGCAACGAACGAAGCACAGCCTCTCGCGAAATGGCTTCTACAGCTTTCATTCCGCTATTTTATATTAGAAACCGGGAAAAATTACGGAAACTTTTGTCCTTTAGCGATTTTCTTTAAATAGGCGCCTCCCGGGCTCCTATCCCTCCAAAGGACATACAAGACCATGGCAATGATCGGAAATAAGCTCTATCGGGGTTTGAATTCGAAAAGAGAGGAGGCCGCTGAGATCGACCAACAGCTGTCACGGCTCGAGGACGATATTCGCAAACTCAAGATCGAATTCGACATCTACTTCAATGGCGCGACGAAACGCCCGCCTCTCGAGGCCCGTGCTCGGATGGAAGCTAACCTGAAGCGCCTCGCCGACAACCGTGCGCTTACATTTGCCCAACGCTACTATTTCAACACGCTTACATCCCGTTTCACTTCATACCGCGAACTCTGGCGCCGCACGCTAAAGGCAAAAGGCGAAGAACTGGTCTGAGGTGATCCCTTCCGTCCAGCCTGAAAGGACATCTCTCTAAAAGCTATCAAAAATGCTGCCCGCAAAACTCAAATTTTGCGGGCAGCATTGTGATGGTTAAACCTGTTCTTTTGATCAGCTATTCCGCCACTTTCGCGACGTTTTCAGCCTGCGGCCCTTTGGGGCCGTTCGTCACTTCAAATTCGACATCTTGACCCTGGATCAGAGTCTTGTAGCCGTCCCCCGTGATAGCACTGTAATGGACAAATATGTCCTGTTCGCCGGGCTGTTCGATAAATCCGTAACCCTTGGCATTGTTAAACCATTTGACCTTGCCTATTGCTTTCGGCATTTTGTGTAATTCCTCCTAAGACTGCAAACGTATTACAAAATTCTCGTCTGCCGGATCACCGACATCGAAGTAGAAGCAATCAATGGGGACGCTCACGGCCAGGAGAATTTACCGACCCGCAAGGCAAACGAGTCATTAACTTCGTCTGCGTTGGTACAGATCTTAAACTGCAAGTCTGTCGGGATAAATTCGAGAGTGTTTTTTGATTGACGAAGGAAAATTTAACGAATACGCGCCCTTGTGTCAAGAGGTTTTTCGGCATTTTGGTCAAAATTGACATAAATTAGGCTTTAACCGAAGATAAAGTTTGGTTTTAGTGCGCCCGACCCCTCAAAAATGGCAAACGAATACGGAAAAGACAGCCTGCTTTCATACAACGAATATCTCAAAGTACCGCAGCTTATCGACCTGCAATCAACGCTCTCAGAGCCGACCAGTCACGACGAATTACTGTTCATCGTTATACATCAGACATATGAGCTGTGGTTCAAACAGATACTGCACGAGTTGGATGCGACGATAAAATGGCTGGGTGAAGGCCGCCCGTTCCGCGTCAATCACAGCCTTAGGGCCGTGACCGCGATCGAAAAGATACTGGTCTCGCAAATTCACATCCTCGAATCTATGGCGCAGATCGGCTTTCTTGAGTTTCGCGACAAGTTGAATCCGGCCAGCGGATTTCAGTCGATGCAGTTTCGCGAGGTCGAGTTCATCTCGGGCCAAAAGGACGAGAAGATACTCGAATTTTTCAAGTTTGACGAGTACGCATATCTGCGGCTTAAAGAACGTTTTCACCAGCCGAGCGTCGGTGATGCGTTTTGGGCATTGCTCGCGCAGCAAGGATTTGCGGTCGCCGGCCATGACGAGAAAGTCGCCGCGATAGTCGAGATCCTGACACACCCGGAGCAAAACGCGGACCTGTTCATCATGCAGGACCTGCTGATCGACCACGACGAAAACATTTCGCTCTGGCGATATCATCACGTCCTGATGGTCGAACGAATGCTCGGCATGAAGCGAGGCACCGGCGGCAGCGAAGGCGTCGGCTATCTGATGACCACACTCACAAAGAAATTCTTCCCCGAGATCTGGGAAGCGCGAACACATTTGAAGGCCGGAACCACGGCGTAAGGCGGTATTTATGTTTAATAGATCAGCGATCATCATCTTTGTACTTCTCCTCTCATCCTTCGCTTTCAGTCAAAACGTCCGGGTGACGATCTTGCACGTCAATGATGTATATCAATTCGCTCCGGTCGACGGCGGGAAGAAGGGCGGCTTAGCGAGGCTTTTGACGCTCAAGAAACAAGCCGTTGCGGAAAATCCGAATACGATCTTCACGCTCGGCGGCGATACTGTCTCGCCGTCGGTGGAGACGCGCACATATAAGGGCGCTCAGATGATCGACGCCTGGAACGCCGTCGGCATCGACTATGCGGTCTTTGGCAATCATGAATTCGACATCAAGACCGCTGATCTGCTGACGCGTATGAAAGAATCGAAATTCACATGGCTCGGCTCTAATGTGATCGATACAAAAACGGGCAAGATCTTTGCCGACACGCCGCCATTTGTGGTCAAGGAGATCGGCGGTATCAAGATCGGCATCGTCGGATTTTTGCTTCCCGAAACAAAGCAAACGTCGTCGATGGAAGACAGCCTGACCGTCACAGACTACTGCAGCCTCGCAAAAAAGCTGGTCAAAGAAATGCGAAAAAAGGCGAAGGTCGATGCCGTCATCGGACTGACGCATCTTTCGATGACGCAGGACAAAGAGCTCGCGAAATGTGCCCAATTTGACCTGATCCTTGGCGGACACGAGCATTCGCTGCTTCAATCCTCGTCAAACGGCACGCCGATCTTCAAAATGACCGCCGACGCCCGCGAAATGGGCAAATTCAATCTAAATTTTGACGCCCGGACCAAGCAGCTCGTGAGTCTCGACTGGGAGATAGTTCCAGTAACGGACAAGATAGCCGATGCACCTGAGTTTGCTCCGGTATTTGAAAAGTACCGCGGACTGCTCGAACAGCTCGCTGTTCAGGTCGGTGCTACATCAGTGCAGCTTGACGCACTCTCGCACTCGAACCGGCAAAAGGAGACGAACATTGGTAATTTCGTGGCTGAGGCCTATCGCAACGCCGCCGGCGCTGATATCGGTTTCGTCAATGGCGGTTCGATCCGTGCGGATCTGACCTACGAGCCCGGCGTGCTGACAAAACGCGACGTTCTCTCGATATTGCCGTTCAACAATCCGATCGTAAAGGTCGAGATGACCGGAAAGGTGCTCAAACAGATCCTCGAACACGGCGTCGCACGCAGCGGCCCCGGCGAGGACTCGGAGCCCGGCCGGTTTCCGCAGGTCTCGGGCGTGCGTTTTGAATACGACCCCACAAAACCTGCGGGCAGCCGTATAGTTTCGGTCACGGTCGGCACTGCACCGCTCGACGAGGCAAAAACCTATAGCGTCGCGACATCAGATTTTCTGGTCTCGCGTTCCGGTGACGGCTATACGATGTTCAAAGAAGGAAAGGTCTTGACCGATGCCACCAAGGCTCCGAAAGACTCGGACATGTTTGAGGCCGCGATCAAAGCGTCACCAAACGCTACGATCTCTCCGATTGTGGACGGACGAATTAAGAAGATCAACTAAACAAAGACCTCAAAAACTTCATTCGAATAGAGCTTGCCCTTTCGGGTGAGCTCTATTTTTGAATGTTCGATCTCGACGAGGCCGTCTTCATTCAATCGTTCGATCTCGTTACGATACTTCGCAGCGAGATCGAACCCGAACCTTCGCGAATACTCCCCGAGATCGATACCGCGTTCCATTCTGAGTCCAAGAAATGCAAACTCCGAAGCCAGATCGATGTCTTCGCGAATCACCTCGGCAGAACCTGAATCTTCCACCATGGACACATATTTCGCCGTATCGCGTTCGTTCGCATATCGCTGTCGGCCGTCAAACGAGTGGGCCGACACGCCAAAGCCAAAAACGGGATCGAGCGTCCAGTATTTTGAGTTGTGCCGTGACGCAAAACCTGGCCTCGAGAAGTTCGATATCTCGTACTGCTCGTAACCGGCGGCGGCTAATCGATCGAGCATCAACTCATACATATCTGCTGCTAATTCCGGATCAGGCTGCGGCTGGCGTTTGCTTCGCACCTGCTCCGCAAGCGGTGTGCCTTCGTGGATCTCAAGCAAGTAGAGCGAGAGATGTTCGGGCGACATCGCGATCGCTTCGTCGAGATTCCGTTTCCAAGCATCAAGCGTCTGGCCCGGCAACCCGGCGATCAGATCGAAACTGACATTGTCGAAACCGGCGTCACGCAGCATTCCGAACGTCTGCCTTGCGTCATTCGCATCATGTCCGCGTGCCAAGAGCTTCAGCGATCGGTCATCAAACGTCTGCACACCAAAACTGGCACGATTAACACCAAGCGAGCGAAACGCACTCAGAGATTCCGGCGTGACAGTCGCCGGATTCATCTCCATTGTGATCTCAGCGGACGGATCGACGTTGAATCTCGAACCGACGGCGGCTAGAACCGACTCGAGCTGTTTCGGCATCAGCAACGAAGGTGTGCCGCCGCCCAAGTAGATCGTATCGACTCGCGGTATTAAGTCAGAACCGCCTCGAAACGGCGGCGTTTCCGGTATCAGGTCGGCATTCGCGATCTCGAAGCACAATGCTGCGACGTACCGCTCGACAGCGTCGTTGCTGCGATAGACATCGGTCGCAAAATCGCAGTACGAACACCGCGATCTGCAAAACGGGATGTGAATGTAATTTCCGGGCAGCCCCATAGAGATCTAAGCCGACCGCGTAGAGACAGCTTAGATAAGTTTAGATCAGATCGCTTATGACCGGAAATGCCGTTATCGATCGGGCTTTGTGCCGGGCGAAGCGGCCGGTTCTGAAGTGCGGTCGGTAGGTGATTGAGGCGGGTTCAATTCTATGTGTTCGGTCTCGGGCCGCTCGGCCATTCTTCCAATCACGATGAGATCCTCGATGGCATCGCTGAGAGATATGACGATAGAGTTTTGCTCGAACACATAGCTCTTGCTCGAGAACTGCACGACGTACGTCGAGCCTGTCGGAAGGCCTGTGAACCGGAAATATCCGAATGGATTTGTTAATGACGTGATCGTCGTTCCATCCGGCCTGACCAAGACGACCGCAGTCCTTACAATGCCGCGGCCGGACTCGGTTAGCACACGTCCGGTGATCGACGCTTCCGCCGAGGTCGGGCCGACCACGGCACGCGATTGTGAGAACTCCGATGTGTCGTCGTTCGCGTTGGTCGCAGTAGCTGTGACGTGTTCACCGCTGAAGATCCCGACCAGCGGTGTGAACGCGAAAGTCGCGTTTCCGCTCCCGTTAGTTGTTACATTCATCGATCCAAGATACGTTCTACCTTCGCCAAATAGCGATGGCTCGATCACCGAGTTTGAGAAGAATTCAAGCGTGAAGGTTGAATTTGGCGTACTGTTCAAACTGCCCTGGATCGAGGTCGTCGAAGCCGAGTTTATTACCGGAAAATTCTGCTGATTGTTTGCAAGATCGCCATCGCCGTTGTCATTTAGAGTGACGCCATTATTGCCGAGATCGATGCCCAGATGTGCTCCGGTAGTTCCGTTAGAGTAGATCGAGTTTCGTGAGATACGATTACCGGTCCCGGTCGCGAAAATATTTATGCCCTTTTGCCCATTTGATGCGATTAGGTTGCTCAAGATCGTGTTGTTTCCCGATTCCAAACGAATTCCGTCCTGTGAATTCGGAAGAGGCGATGTGCCGTTAATCGCTGTTCCAATGAAATTACCCTGGATCTGATTGCCCGTCGCCGTGGTTGTTCCTGTCGCGGTCGCAATGCCCAGATCATTGCCCGAGATAACGTTTCGAAGTGCCGTATTTGCACCACCGATGCTGGTTCCGATCGCTCCGACGGCAAGCAGGATACCGGTTCCGTTGCCTCGGTCGAGCGTTCCGGTCGCATCGGTCCCGATCAGGTTCGATCGGATCTGATTGCTTGGGGCTGAAAGGTTGATACCTGCTGTGGTATTACCGGAAATGACGTTTCCGCTTATCAGATTCGAAGGAGCGTTACCCGAAATCAAAACTCCGGAACCATTTGGAATAGCGGCGGAACCGGCTGCGTTCAAACCAATGTAGTTTCCGGTGACCTGCGAGATCGGGGGCTCATGCCCGTCCAGTCCGCTGATGTGAACACCAGCTTCGGTATTGCCGGAAATGATATTGCGTTCGGACGGAGTTGTACCACCGACAATGGCCTCTGCACTTGCCCGAATGCGTATCCCAACTTCGTTGGGAACGGCGGATGTTCCGCTGGCATTGGTCCCTATGCGATTTCCTTGAATGATCGTGTTCTCCGTTAACAAGCTGTTTACAATAATGCCCGCTGTTGAAAATCCTGCGGCTGTGTTTGAAATTACGTTTCCGGCTCCTGAGGTAGTTCCGCCGACAAGGTTGTTCCTTGCTGAAAAGATCTCGATGCCGGCTGTCTCGATGCTGATTCCCGGGGCACTCTCGCCGACTAGATTAACGCCAATGTAATTGCCCTGAACCTGGTTCGTGTTGCTGTTTTGGATGTAAATGCCGTATTCGCAGGTGTTGATCACGTTACGTGCGGCGATCGTTGTACCACCAACCTGATTGTTGCCGCCATTGATCAATCTGATGCCGTTTCTTTGTCTCGTGCTAAACGATGCTCCGTCAAGCCGCGATCCGATAATATTGCCCTGGATCTCATTGTTACTTGAGTTCTCGGTTCGGATTCCGCTGTCGAAAATTTCGCCGCCGAACGAAAGGGACAGAATTGCATTTCCGCTGATCAGATTTCCATCGCCGTTCAAGCCTCCGATCTGATTGTTGCTAACCCCGTTCAAGAATATCCCGCTTTTGTGATTGCCAAGTGCGGTCAGACCGGTCGGGTCGGTCCCGATACGACTGCAACGAACGGTGTTGTTTCCGACCGTATCGAACAAAACACCGTTAGTTCTGAAGCGATTTATCACCAAACCCCGAATATCTCCAGCGCCCGACAGATGGAGTCCGTTTGCCGTGGTACCCGCATTGACGCCATTAAGCTCGATCAACGGATTATTGCAGGCTGCTCCGGGTTGGGTCAGTCCGTCGATGATGACCGGACTCATGATCTGCGGTAGAGGCGTCGCAGGTGTGATCGTCTTTACCCCAGCTCCGGCTATGTTGAAGGTGATCAGCTCAGGAACACTGGTCAGATTGGCATCTGTGATCACCTGCCTCAGCGAGCCGGAACCGCTGTCGTTGGTGTTGGTAACCGTCATTGTTGGAATGGTAAGTGCCGAGGCCGCCCGGCACTGCGAAAACTCGGATGTATCGAACGGAGCCGAAAGCCGTGTCGCTGTCGCTGTAACGAAGTGGCCGACGGGGATCGACGCAGAGGTAAGTACCTTGGTGAACGCAATGTCGCCGCCGACACCAGTAGTGATCTCGAAAGATTCCTGAAAAGTTTGCCCTTCGCCATTACCGGATGGGTCGCACGTCGAATTAGAGTAGACCTCAATACGATATGCATTATTTGCCGTGCTGTTCAACGAGCCTACAATTCGGAAGCCGCCGAAAAACGTTTCCGCAGTCGATATCAACGGAAAGTTCTGCAGATTGTTAGCTCCCGTGTCCGGATCGTCCAGATCGTTATTGGTAATGCCGTTATCGGCAAGGTCGATGCCCAGTCCGCCGTTGCTGTGTATGAGATTTCTGGAGACGAGATTACCGGTGCCTGCCGTGGCTTGAAATGAGACACCGTCGCCCGTGTTATTTGCGATGATGTTGGCCTCGCCCGCTAATGTGCCACCGATACGGTTGTCATCCGCTGCAGCTCCGCTAAGCAAGACGCCCGCACCGCTATTGCCGAAGATCGTCCCGCTGCCGCCCGCGTCAACGCCGATGTAATTGCCGAGAATACGATTGTTGAAACTGGATGAGATCGCGACGCCGAGGAAACCGTTGCCAGAGATCACATTACGCTGTTCTGCTGTTGTTCCGCCCAAAACGTTCGAATGCCCACCGACGAGCAATACGCCGCCAGATGCGTTAGATAGAACTGCAGTTCCGCTCGCATTCAGACCGATCACGTTTCCCTGGATCGTGTTGTACTGGCTAATGCTCGTACGCAAGCCAGATCCGCCATTGCCGGAAAGCAGGTTCTGCTCGATAAGATCGAAATGTGATGTGTCGAGAAAAATCCCGCTGCCGCCGTTTGCCAAAGCGGCCGTGCCGGCTGAGTTTGTGCCGATCCGATTGCAACGGATCTTGTTGGTAAGACTAGAATCAAAGATCATCCCATCGCCCAAAAATCGATTGACAACCAGGCCTTGCACCAGGTTGTTGTCCGAGGTGAAAGTGAGTCCGTCGGCGCCTGCACCGGCGGACGTGCCGTTGAGCTCGATCTTGGGTGACGAGCAGCCTGCACCGTTCTGGGTCAAACCGTCAATAGCCACCGGATGAACTATTGTAGGCAAAGCAGACGTTAGATTTATCGTCTTGACCGTGCCGTCAAGAGGTGCGATCGCAAACGTGATCAGATTTGAATCGGCTGCGGCATTTGCGTCTGTGATGGCTTGCCTCAGACTGCCGGCACCCGAATTATTTGTATTCGTTACGACAAACGAAGTAACAACAACCGGGATCGTCGCCGAAACTTCGGAAGTGTCGAACGGCGTAAAGAGGCGTGTTGCAGTGGCTGTAATGTAGTGTCCATGGTGCGATACGACCGAAAACGAGGCGTTGATGTTCGCATTGCCGAGGGAATTCGTCGCTACATCCTGAAAGCCAAGATACGTTCGGGTGTCGCGTCGATCGCTTGGATTCGAAAAGAACTCGATTCGATACGAGTCGCTGCCAGCACTATTCAACGTGCCCTGGATAGTGGTCGTCGTCGCGTTTGATACGGCCGATGTCAGCACAGGATAATTTTGAAGGTTATTCGTGCCCACGTCGGCATCGCCCGGGTCGTTCGCAGTTATCCCGTCCCTGTCGAGGTCAATTCCGATGAACTCATTATTATAGATCGAATTTTGAGAGAT
>CAZVDM010000144.1:3639-9315 GCA_964625555.1 uncultured Chloracidobacterium sp. | reverse complement strand
GCCGAAAACGCTTGAAACATTGAGGATATGACCACTTTCCTGCTGCCGAAGGATAGGGAGGAAAACCTTACATCCGTATATCACGCCCCAAAAATTAACACCCATCAGCCACTCGAAATCCTCGATCGATAGCTGCTCAAATTCTCCGATGACGCCGACACCGGCGTTGTTGACAAGATGCGTGACGCGTCCGTGTTTAGCAACCGCTTCGTCAGCGAGACGCTGTACCTGATCGAGCTTGGAAACGTCAATGACATGCGTCGAGACCGGCACACCGAGTTTCTCAACCATCTCGACGGTCTCAGCAAGGCCGGCTTCGTTCCAGTCCGAGATCGCGAGGCCCGCGATCTTTTCCTTTGCCAATCGGAGCGCCAAAGCCCGCCCGATACCCGACGCGGCTCCGGTGATGACGGCTACACTATTTTTATCTAAGCTCATAAGACAAAATTTAACCGCAGATTAACGCGAATCAACACAGTTAGATCGAATTGCGTTTATCTGCGTCCACCTGCGGTCTACTATTTCTTCACAACCGAGCGAGCATTTCCGGCGTTTCCGTTCACATCGTAGACGCGGAGCGTGACGGCGTATTCGCCTGCCGTCGGCGTCGCGATCTCGACGGTGTAGCGTTCGCGTGGGCCGTCGGAGATGCCGTCGTCGGAATAGACCGGCCGCCATTCACTGCCGTTGACGCTGTATTCAGCACGCGTCAGATAGCTAGAGGCGTCCGTTGCGTCGAATGTGACACGAGTCTTGTCGCCAGCGATCTGCGGCGAGCCCGAAGGGGCAACGGCCGGGGCGGTGTTGTCGATGTCGATCGGCTCGGTGGTCTTTTCGCCGTTGAGCGCGAGCGTTATGGGATTCGACGGCGAATCTTTAGCGACGATGCGGAACAAATAGCGGCCGTCGGCGAGCGATTGACCGTCGATCGCGATAAACGGATCGGTCAGGTCGCCGCGAAGCAGTTTGTAGCTCGCATCACCGATCTCGCGGTAATATACGTCGTACACCAGCTTGTCGCCGTTGCGGTCCTCGGCGGTCCATTGGAGCGAGGTCGCTCCGCGTTGGTAGAGCCGACGCGGCGGGATCGCGGCGTTCGGGATACCGAAAACGACCGGATCGAGGCCGGACAATTCAATATTCGGATCGATCTGCTGAGGCGGATTTGCCGCAAGGCCGACGTTGGTCGGAAGAACTTGTATCGACAAGACCTCGGGAGCTATATTGCGTGCGATGAAGGCGACGTTTACTTCGTTAAGCGCAGCACCGGCAGCTTTCAGCACGGCACGCCATTGGATGTATTTTGCCTTCGGGCTCACGATCTGTGCGCCCTTCGGATCGGTGAGAGCCGTGCTCCACGAGCTCCAAGTCTCGTCGGCTTTCTCGGTGTTTCCTGTGCGGGTTTGGATCGTCACGTTGCCGCTCGAACGCCACCAGATGCGGCCCCAGGTCGCACTTCCCTTGGCGTCGAGAACGGCAGATTCGTATGTGCCTTCGGCAGAATCGCCGCCGAAACGGAACAGCGAGCCCTGGTTGCTTGAGGTCGCGATCAAACCGCTGCCCGCCGAGCGGATCGTCGAGATCTGGCTGGCGTCGGTCTGCAGGACGAGCGTCTCGCGGCCATCGTTTCCGATATTGTAAATGCGGCCCTTGTCGGATGTGCCGAGCAGTACGCCGCGGCCGGTTTGATGTGCATAAAGCGAAAATCCGACGACGGTCGGCGACGTCCATAAGATGTCCGTGCCGCCGTCCGCCATGATCCGATAGACGGCTGATTTCGCGGCGGTCAGGTCGTATTTACTCTTGGCCGCGGGCTCCGGATTTGCCGGATTTGGCTTGTCGACCGAAACAGTTTTGCTTTCGGCTGCCGCGGGCGTTGTCGCAGCGTCGGCAGGCTTCGCTGCAGATGCCGATTCTCCGAGCGCAAGAACGTAGACCGAACCGTCGGGGCCGACATCTATTGAGTGGATCTCACGAAGCGGCGAATCGAGCAGACCGAACGGCTTGCCGTCCGGTCCGAACTTCATCACAATCCCGCTCGAATCGGTCCCGGCGTAGAGATTGCCGGCTTTGTCGGCTGCAAGCGCGATAATATGCGTTTCGCTGGTGTCGAACAGCAGCGAGCTTTCAGGCGTTGCGTTCGCAGTTTTTACTTTGTATATCTTGCCGCCATCGCCCGTTCCGACCGCAAGGCTGCCGTCCGCGAGGACCGCAAGCGACCAAATGTATTTTTCCTTCGGTTCGAAATAGACGTCCGCCTTGCCGCTCGCGTCAATTCGATAGACCTTGCCGTCAGGCGAAGTTCCCGCATAGATCTCGCCGCCCTTGCCGATCACGATAGCCGAAACGTTGATCTCTGCAAGGTCCGTGAATAGCGTGCCGTTTCCGGCAGCGTCAACCCTAAAGACCTTACCGTCGCCGCCCGTGCCGAGAAACACATTGCCCGCCGCATCGGCGGCACTCGCCCAAATGTACGATTGGCCCGTCTTGTAGACCTCAGTCAATTTCGGCGCGAGCGAGATCGTCCCATCCTGATCGATCGAAACTCCGCGGGCATCGCCCTTGAGCACGTCAGCACGCGAATTGACCGACCAAACGTGCGGTTCGGAAGCGAAGACAATGACCGAACATAAACAAAGAGTTATAAGAAATGCGACAACATTAAAAAGTCTAAACATCTGTATGAAGTTAAGCGAAAATGCTTCTAATTACTAGCGAACGCAGAGCTAGATCAAAGAAAAAAACGATTTCCACAAAATCAGTTGAGTTCTTAAATCAAATTCGCACGAATATCCTTGATCGAGAGCATCAAGTGCAATTCATTCGTCGGTGAATTTATGAAGCCGAATTGTTCGTAATATTTACGGGCTTCGTCGTGTTTTGCGTGAACGAGAAAGGCTCGCAATCCAGCGATATCCGCTGCCTGTAACGTTCGAAGCATTGCATCTCTGAGCAATGCGCGACCAAGCCCGTTGCCCTTTTCGGCTTTATCGACCGCAAGTCGGGCGAGGAGCATCACTGGAATATCGTAGTTGGGCAGTCCCGACTTGATCTCGTCGGGTGAATCGTCGGGGCGAACCGCACCGAAAGCAAGGGTGTAGTAGCCGACGACATCTTCTTCACGCACTGTTACGTAGGTTCGCGATATTTCCTTTCGCTGATTGTTAAAGGCGAATCGTTTTAGGTAAAAGTCGAGTTCTGGTTCGCCGCAATCGAAATCAGTGACCTTGTGCGAACGCGCGAGCGGTTCGGTTTGTCGGTATTCATTATTCGACATCGAGCACGCTTTGCTCCGTCAATAATTTGTGAAGTGCCGGTATCTGTCGCGGCGGTGCGTCGAGTGCGGCGGAGAATGCGTCCCAGTCTTTTTGGTTCAAAACAAATGTCGCATCATCCCGCACCAAAGCCTCGGCGGCGGCAACCGCGTTGTCGAGGATAAAATCGCTAAAGCTCTTGTGCTCTTTTTCGGCGGCGAGAGCGATCAATTGCCGCTGGCGGGTTGTGGCTCGGAGGTTAAACCGTTCGCCCTTATTTGTCGTCTTCGTGGAGATCATAATCTTTTTTGTACGTACACCGCACGCACATCAACATAATGCTCGATATTGCTCGAAATAGCAACTTAAATTTTGGTGGCCGGTCGCTTTGTCGATTTTTTCTCGCTTTTCTTTCCCCCGCGAATGAAAGTTAAGGCGTCCTTCATCTCGTCGGCATCGCCCGTGATAAGGCGGGCACTGCGTTCACGCGTCAGGTACGCCCAGAACCACGAGAACATAACCGACACGCGGTTTCGGAAACCGATGAGGAAAAAGACGTGCAAAAACAGCCACATCAGCCACGCAACAAAGCCTTTGAATTTCATTCCGGCAGCCTCGGCGATGGCTTTACTGCGGCCGATGGTGGCCATTGTGCCCTTGTCCCAATAGATAAAATTTTCGCGCGGGTTTCCTTTCAATTCCGCGAGAATGTTGTTCGCGGTCGCCGTTCCCATCTGCATCGCGGCGGGCGAAACTCCCGGCACTGGCTCACCGTTTTCCTGTAGGAGCGATGCCATATCGCCGATGACGAAGATATTTGAATGATCTTTTAATGAAAGGTCGTTCTCAACGTGAACGCGTCCGGCCTTGTCGGTCTCGACGCCGAGAGCCTTGCCGAGCGGCGAAGCAGCGACGCCTGTTGCCCAGAGGACGACATCGCAATCGATCCAATCGTCGCCGACCTTTACACGGCCGGGCTCGATCTCGCTGACATAGCTGTTGAGCCGGACGTCAACGCCGATCTGCTCGAGCTGGCGTTTGGCACTGATAGACAATTCTTCGGCAAATGTGCCAAGGACGCGGCCTGAGCCCTCGAAAAGGATTACTTTCGTTTTTCGCGTGTCGATCGCCTTAAAATCGTTGGCGAGCGCCATGCGGGCGATATCGGCGATGGCTCCGGCAAGTTCAACGCCGGTCGGGCCGCCGCCGACGACGACGAAATTGAGCTGCCGCTGTTCACCGGTCAAGTAGGCGTCGCGTTCGGCGAGTTCGAATGCCAGCAGTACGCGGCGGCGGATCTCAACCGCGTCCTCTAAAGTTTTCAATCCCGGAGCCGCAGTTTCCCAATCGTCGTGACCAAAATATGCGTGTCGAGCTCCGGCGGCGATGATCAGGTAATCGTAACCGACGCGGGCACCATCGTTTAGGATAACGGCGTTGTTTTCTTTGTCGATCCCGACGGCCTCGCCGAGGATAACCTCAGTATTCTTTGCCTTCGCCAGAATTCGCCGGATCGGCTGCGCGATCTCGCCGGGCGAGAGCACGGCGGTCGCTACCTGATATAGAAGCGGCTGGAAAACGTGATGATTCTTGCGGTCGATCAGCGTCACCTCGACCGGCTTATTCGCCAAAGCCTTTGCCGCCCACAAACCGCCAAATCCGCCGCCGATGATCACTACTTTTGGTTTGCCGCTCATAATTTATGTCCCCGCAAAGTAAGGCGTGGGCCGTTTGTGAAAAGTATCACAACATTATTACGGAATTCGAACAGCCAAGTTCAACGAAAGTTTTACGAACCGATGAACTTTGCATAAAGCGAACGGGCGACGGAAATGTCGTCGGTCCCTTTGACGATCGCGCGGCCGTCTCGAAAGACAGTGACTTCGTGTTCGCCGGTCGTAAAGCGCAGCAAATACTCGTTTACATTGACCGCAACGGAATATTGAAGGCGGTCGGCGAGCGATTCGAGATCGAGAACTGTCGCCGCCGCCGGAGCGATCTGGACGGCGTTTCGGCCGCAAAGGACCGCGGAGAATTCGGGCGTCTCGGTATCGAGAAACTCAAAATTTCGTTCGCCGCAGCATTTGCAATCGGGGTTCGGTTCGCCCAGTTTTATCCGCTGGCGGTCGTTCGCCCAAATGTCGAACTGCATCAGCGAGCCGTGGAGCGATCCGAAGTCGCCGACCAATATCTTTAATGCCTCGGCAACCTGTGTTGCCGAAACGGTCGCGATAATTGGCATTATCACGCCGGCGGTGTCGCACGTCGGAGACGAACCGGCGTCGGGCATTTCATCGAATATGCACCGCAAACACGGCGTTTTGCCGGGAATGATCGTCATCGTCGTGCCGTAGCTCGACACGGCAGCACCGTAGATCCACGTTTTGTCGTGCTTGACGCACGCGTCATTGAGCAGATAACG
>CAZVDM010000144.1:0-3539 GCA_964625555.1 uncultured Chloracidobacterium sp. | reverse complement strand
GGGCGGCCCCGAGCGCGCCGCAGCCGACCAGCAGCACGCGGGACGCGAGCAGCCGCTCTTGCCCTTCGCGGCCGATCTCTCGAAATAATATTTGCCGGCTGTAGCGTTCGTTCATTTACTTCCGATCAGTCGAAAAGGCTTGCAATGAAGCCTTTGATGCCTCGGTCATCATCGCCTTGATTGGCGATGTTCATATCGAATCGTCGATTTTGGATCCCGAATTTACGTTGTTCTTCTCGAAGTTGATCGCGTTCGGCGTCGATGGCCATTTTCTCACGCTGACGGGCCATATCCATTCCACCTTTTTGGATAAACACGATGATCCGCGGCAGTTCGCCAGCGTCGAACCAGACGCCGTGCTGTTTGCAGATATCGATGATGACACCCGATGCCTTTGCAAAATTACTGCGGTTCATCAGCTGGCCGCAATCAGGACACGGGACGTAGCTGATCGTTGACGATGGCTCGACCGTCCGGTTTCGCTCACCGAGAAAGCCAAGCACGGCCGATCGCTCTTCGCTGGTCGCACACAGATGTTCGAACGTAGCGACATCGGCCCACATGCCGTCGCATCGCTCGCACTCGCGCATTTTTGTTTCGGCGATCTGCAACAAGGTGAGTTTTACTTTGCATCGCGGACAATCGCCGAGCTTTGCTTCATCGACTACCGCAGTCTCAACGGCTCTGGCTCCGCAATGGCCGCAGAATTTTGAGCCTTCGAACATCAAACCGAGACACGACGGACACGCCATTGTCTTGAGCCGGCAGCGGCAAAATTGACATTGCGTCCGGTCGCTTTCAACCCCGCCGCCGCAATTTGGGCAATTCAGTGCTTCTACTTTCATCTCCACTATTTTGGCATACGAGCGACCAGCGAGTCTCGCATTAATTCCGCCGGAGCCTCGAGACCCGTCCAAATTTCAAACTGCTTACACCCCTGCGCGATCAACATCTCGAGACCGCCGATCGCCGGAATGCCTGCCTTCCTCGCCTCCGCGATCAAAGGCGTGTCAGTCGTTTTCGTTACGAGATCATAAACAAATTTCAGTCCTTTCAGTTCATCGGCTGTAAATAGCGAGTCGTTTTCGTAAGGACCTTTCATTCCGAGTGGGGTCGCGTCAACAATGATGTCGAATTCGGAGCCAAGATATGTCTTCTCGACTCCACTCTTTGAAAATTCTCGAAAGCTTATACCGAATTCGAGCGCGAACGCGTTTCCTTTGACGGAATCTCGTGCAAAAACCGTAACTTCTGCACCATCTGCTTTCAACGCATATACGCACGCTCTCGCGGCTCCGCCGGCACCGAAGACGGCAATTTTCGCATCTTTCACATCACCGACTATCGCTTTTAACGGCGTGATGAATCCGTGTGCGTCGGTGTTGTAACCGGTGAGTTTGCCGTCAGTTATTTTTACGGTATTAACGGCACCGATCGCCGCAGCGGTCGGGTCGATCGCGTCGAGATGCGGGATGATCGCCTGTTTATGCGGCATTGTGACCGAAAAGCCGCCGAGGTTTAGTTCGATCTCACGGCTTTCCGGTTTGACCATCCGACGCATAAATTCGTCGAGATTCTTGACCGTCAGATGTAGAAATACCGCATTCACGCCGCGTTCCGCAAACGCCGGATTATGCATATACGGCGACAAAGACTGAGCGACCGGATCGCCGATGACACCGAAAACCTTTGTATCCTTGTCCAGTTCCTTGACGCGATAAACTTCGACCAGATCTCGCGCTGTCACTTGTCCGGGCGCTGTCTCATCGCCTGATCCGAGCGATGCGTAGGTCATGAACGCCCCGTGAGCGAGACCAAGGATCCGTGTCCATTTGCCGGCTTCCCCCATCGCGATCGGAATAAAACGTGTGCTTTCGGTATTAGCTAGTTCGAGCAGTTTCCAGACAGGCAGGCAATCAGTGATGTCGTTTGCGGTTATTGCGAGTTTGATAATGTCGGCACCGGACGCTGCCGTTCGGTCATAGGCCGCATCCAGATCTGCCGGAACGCCGATGAGATCGTGTTGAGAAATGATACGGTTCGGCCAGGCTTCTGACTCGTTAAAAACGTCTTCCTCGAGATCGCCGCCCCAGAATTCGCCCGGGCCTGAACGCCAAAACTTTATCCGCTGATCGATCGACAGCGATCTCAAGCCGCCTTGTTCGTGTGAACGAAATGTCGCAAGCAAAGGCGTTTCAAAATTTAGATCTGAAATTTGAGATCTGAAATTTGAAATTTGATCCGGTTGCAGGCAATCGAACCTCACCTCGATCACGTCGGCGAATTCCTCCGCCTGTTTGATCTTTGCGATCATTTCGTCGGCAGTTTCGGCACAGACTGAGACGCAGATCTTGCCGTTATTCATGTGGAGTGCTTTTCAGGTCCATAACGAAGCTGATGGAAAGTACGAGGCAAAATATCACGCAGATCGCGCATGCGAGAATGATCGCGGTATTTCCCTGCTGCTCGATGGCGATACCGGTCGCGGCCCAGGCAACGGCGAGCGGATATAGGAAGTTTCGGATCTTGACCCGAACAATTACGGCAGCGATCAATGCAGCGGCGATAAATATACAGCCAAGAATATTCCACGCTGATGCCGTCATTTGAACGTCAATGGATCTCAAATAAATAACAAAATTGACGATCGATGCTGCCGTTACCCAGCCGAAATAGATGCCGAACGGCGCCTTGGTAAAGAGTGCGTCGCGGGCGGAATCAGCGTTCTTGAGCTTTATATTTATCAATGCCAGCGTCGCGAGCAAAGCAAATATCAAGATCACGCAGATGCCGATCGCATAACTATGCCACGCATACAGCCACGCGCAATTGAGCACGCAACTCACAATATACAGCAGCCGCACCGATCGCAAACGCACGAGTTTTGAGGGCAAGAGCTGATAGATCGTAAAAGCGATGAGCCCGAAATAGATCAGTCCCCAGATCGAAAACGCATAGCCGGCGGGCGTCAGAATGGTCGGATATTTGTCCGAGACTTCGTTCGTCATCACACCGTTAAGGCGGCCTGTGCCGGCGAGGAAGTTAAATGCGATCGTTGCAATAGTTGCAACCACGACGAGTATCGACCGCATCCGATCTCCGGCGTTTGGCGTTTCGTTCATGGCTCAATTATGCCATTTTTTCGACGCTTCACATCGCCGCGAGGCGGTGTCGTCGCGAAAAGTATCGATGTTTTCACGATTTCGTATAAAAATAGCCGAAAACGTAAAGTTTTGTAAATGAGATATACGGTGCTAAATTCATTTACCAACCATTTAAGTGTGCAAAGCGTCGAAAGATCGTCTGTGGCATTGAGATTGCCTATGATAAAAGCGGACGCACTTTCCCTCTTTCCCCGAGAAGCGTTAATACACGAGGAGAAAGTACATTAAAGCGATGAGAGTATTACAAAAAATATTATTTGCATGTGTTTTGGCGGCAGGCCTTGCGGTCAGTGCGTCGGCACAAAAGGACGGCCAGGACCGGCCGCCAAAGAACCCTCCGGTGATAAATCCGGGCAAGCCCGGCCCCAAGCCGAC
>CAZVDM010000143.1:0-9402 GCA_964625555.1 uncultured Chloracidobacterium sp. | reverse complement strand
ACGCCGCGGTCTTCCGCCCGTCAAACTCGACCTGGTTCGCAAACCGATCCGGCGGCGGCACCCTCATCCAACAATTCGGCATCACCGGCGACGTGCCCGTGCCGAGTGCGTTCGTAAGATAAAAAAGAACCACGAAAATTCACTAAAAAACACTAAAGGGAGAGTCTCCCTTTAGTGTTTTTTTGAGCGCCTAGGTAGCTTCAGACCTTACCTGACCGATACATCATCGACGCGGAAAGTCGAAGTAATCGAGCTGTCCATGGTCGAGCGGAATTGGATCCGCACGGTCTGGCCCTTGTAAGCAGCGACGTTGAACGTCTTTTGCGAGTAATTGCCCGCCGTTGTTTTGTTCAGGTTACTGTACGTAGCGAGTGTCGTCAGCAGTGTTCCAGACGTGTTGCGGACCTCGACGAACAATTTGTCGTATTGCGTCGTTGTGGTCGTTTCGCTCGAGGTGACGTTGAGCCAGAACGTCATTGTTCCGGTCGCCGTCGATGGGATCGAAACGGTCTGATACGACTGTCCGGTGACGCTGTTGTTGACGCCGAAGTAGATGTAGCCCGTTCCGCCGTGCGGGCTTGCACCGTTAGCGATGTAGAAATAACCGGTGCCGGAGCCGACCCATGGGCTGGCACTCGATTCGAACCCGCCGTTGACGATTAGTTCGCTGCCGGTCGGAGGTGTCGGGGTCGGCGTGCCGCCGCCTGGACATGAACCCACGCCAACGGCGCACCAGCCGGTAGCGAACGAAGTGTATTGAGCACTTGTCGAACCAAACAAAGCGGTAGCAGCATTGAGCGTTGCCGTTCGGGCACCTGCGAAATTGGTGCTCGACGTCATATACGAGGTCAACGCTCGATACCAGACCCTGGCCGCATCGCTTGTGCCGATAGACGGAACGGTCACGCCGCTGACACGGTTCGTGCCGCCGTTTGCGATCAGATAGAACGCATGATTGGCGATACTCGAATTAGTGTGAACGCCGCCGCTGTCTGCGGTGCCGGTGTACCGCAGCGTGTAGTGGTCGGGATCGCCAACGGCATTCGGGTTGTCCATTCTGCGAAGTGCGTCGCCGGCCGTTCCGGGCGTGTATGCGTCCTCGCCGATCTTCCAGGTGTCTCCGCTGACAGTTCCGCCATCGGCATAGAGCTCGACCATCGAACCAAGAATGTCGGAGGTCGCTTCGTTGAGAGCTCCCGATTCGTTGGAATAGGTAAGATTTGCGGTGCGTTCGGTAACGCCGTGCGTCATTTCGTGGCCGCAGATGTCAATGGTCGTAAGCGGTGTGAAATTTGTTCCGTCGCCATCTCCGTAGGACATACGATTGTTGTACCAAAAGGCGTTGTTGTAACGGCCGCTCGTGCCGAAATGAACACGCGACGTGATCAGGCTGGTTCCGGTCGCTGCCGCAGCGGTCGTAACGCCGGGGCCGCCGCTGCCGTCGATGCCGTTTCGCCCGTGGACATTGAGATAGTAATCATAGGTCTTGGCCGCGCCGTAATGTGCATCGACGCCGGCACGCTGGATGGTCGAATTCCAATTGTCATCGGTGTCGGTGTATCGCGAAGCCGTCCCGCCTGCGCCGGTGGATTCGTTGCCGGTCGAGTTCATGTTGAACGTGCCCTGCTTGCGGGTCAGGTCTTCCATGTAGTAGGTAGCTCCGACGCTGCTGGTGTTGATCGAGACAGTTCCGCTATAGAGCGAGGAACCGGAGCCGGTCTGCAGATTGTTGTATTCGAGGAGTTTCTCGCCCGTTTGTGCATCAATGAACACGACCGGTACTGCCGTTGCATCCGATCCGTCTATACGCGGAGTTTCAACGCGATAGGCGAGGTGATCGCGGTCTTCGCCGCGGTAAACATAGAGATCGATGATCGGCGAATCGGTCAGCTTCGCACGGCCCGTGTAGACATTTGTAGCGAAACGGAGAGCTTCTTTTTGTGAGAAGTTGGGGCTCGTATTTACAGAAACTCCCTCTTTCAGGTCGTCCGTGACCGCAAAGAGTGAACCGTCTGATTTGAGATGGACGATCGCCTCGCCTTCCCAGACAGGGACGCCGCCGACCGTCTGCCTGACTCGTGTGTGGGCCATTTGCAGATCGTCGATCTCGACCTTCTGGATCTGAAATTCGTCCGGGCTGCCGATCGCACGCTGAGCCGCCTGATCGCGAAGGATACCTAAACTGATCTGTTTGGCATTTTCGAGTTCGTCCGCCGAACCGGTGCCGAAGACCGCCTTATTCGCCTCAGCACGTTTTGAGATCGTGCCGAAGACTATCAATACACTTACAACTATCGCCAAAAGTCCGAGAATTTTTTTCACGTTTTTGATCTCCTCAAGTTTTAATTAGCAGCAATGTAAGGAATGGTGAAACGATATGGATAGAACGCTCTAACCCAATTCACCACATAGCTAAATTGTCGATTCAAGTACCAAAAGAGCTGGTATTTTTTGTTTAAGATCTGGAAAGGCGAGAAAATTCTATCATCAATTGTTTTTG
The DNA here is from genome assembly GCA_964625555.1 of uncultured Chloracidobacterium sp. Taxonomy (GTDB): domain Bacteria; phylum Acidobacteriota; class Blastocatellia; order Pyrinomonadales; family Pyrinomonadaceae; genus OLB17. Next base: position 6,902 of record CAZVDM010000143.1, on the reverse strand, counting down.
AGTCAAGTATGAACGATGCTGATATCTCTATGCATGCTGGATTTTTTTCGATCGACGATATTGGGTCGGTATTTACCTGGGATCAAGTTAGCGAGGTTCACCGTGTCCGGAACGGTATTTATCACCGAAACGGCCGTCTGATCTCGCTGTTGACCGATTTCGGTAAGATAAATCCGTGCTACCCCGATTTTCATGGCGACAGCCGCGACGTCATTCATTACACCGGCTCCGGGCGGCGCGGCGACCAAAAACTCGACGCAGCAAACCGATCGCTGCTCGATGCAGTTGACACTGAAATTGTCGTTCCGCTCTTTAATAAATTGAGGCCCGGACGATGGGAATATCTCGGCAGTTGGCGAATCACGAACGGCGCTTACATTTTCGACGAGAGTCAGAGTAGAATGTTGTGGAAATTTACATTGGAACGAAAACCCTGATTCGAACCGGTTCGGACGTCGCCGGAATTCGAAAACCCTAATTGGAAGATGAATCGTATACTCACGAAATTGACCGGCCCGAAGAACAGGGCAAATGTAATGGCTATCTTAATGATCGCCGTGATAGCCGGCCTCGCGTGCTCGGGAATGAAACGGCCGTGGCGCGATTATTCGCAAAAGCCATTTACCTCTGCTGAATGGCTCGCCGGAGACAAGATCGAACGCGGGCGAATGATCGGCGATTTTAAGACACTCCGAAGCGCGTTAGCAGGTCTGACGCCCGAAACCGTCACGTCGACGCTCGGACCGCCTGATCTGAAAAAGACCATCGAAAAACGTGAGGTTTGGTTCTATCGCGTTGACATCGGAATCAATGGCGGCATGGACCTGCTGCCTGTGTCGTTCGACGAAAAGGGAAAGTCGATGTTTGGAATGGTGACAGGCTCGACATTTTCGGCGATGGCGAAAGAAGAGGACCTTAAATGACCGAGAAAGCAAACAGGAGATAAGATCAATGAGAACAGCCGGTATCGTATTAACTATTGCAATCGTTTTGGTGAGCGTGGGTTTGGGCCAAAGCGTTTCCAGCGGATGGACGCCGGAAATGCAGCTAACGGTGAAAGGGTTGGGGTCGCCGCGAGTTTCGCCCGACGGGACGAGAGTGGCCTACACGGTGTCAAACGAGGTGCTGACCGCCGACAAGAGCGAATATGTCACGCAGATCTGGCTCGCGTCGATCGACGGCAAGGAAAACACGCAGCTGACCTTCGCCGATAAATCGTCTTCCAATCCCAAATGGTCGCCGGACGGTAAGTGGATCGCTTTTACGTCGACCCGTAAGGACAGTAAGAATAATCTCTTCGTACTGCGTGTCGGCGGCGGCGAGGCGGAGATGTTGACCGACCTTAAAGGCAGCATTTCCGATTTTGAATGGTCGCCGGACGGAAAGTCGTTTGCGTATACAATGACCGATCCGAAAACTGACGACGAAGAAAAGAACGACAAGGCAAGAAATGATTTCCGATGGGTCGACGAAAATATCAAATTCGCACGGCTCTATTTGTTAACTCTTCAGAAAGACGAAAGCGGTAAACGGATGCCGAAAAAGCTGGTTACGGCGAACCGGCATGTGACAGGTTTTAACTGGTCGCCGGACGGCCGTTCTATCGTCTTCAACCATGTTTCGAATCCAAGCGCGAACGACTGGCCGACTTCCGACATTTCGATCGTCGATATCGCGTCCGAACGCGTGACGCCGCTTGCCTCGACCGTCGCGGCCGAATCTGCTTTACACTATTCGCCGGACGGAAAATGGATCTCGGGGATCGCAACCGATGTCCCGGCACACTGGGCGCAGTCGTACACAATACGCGTATATCCGGCGGCCGGTGGGCAGCCGCGTGTATTTGAAAATTCGCACGACAGCCAACCGAGCGTGATCGGGTGGACGCCAGACGGCAGCCAGATCCTCTTTTACGAATCAAAAGGCACAGGAACCGCTCTGTATTCCGTCGATGTCGCATCCGGAAAGATCAAGGAAGAGAACTATCAAAACGCGGCGATCGGCGGCGTTAGTGTGACACGTGTCGGCTCGACGTATGCGATCGCCTTTGTGCAGCAAGACACTTCGTCTCCGCCTGAGGTTTATGCGGGTGTCAAGGGTAACAGCGGCGGTATCGTACGGGTCTCGAATGCCAATGCGGAGATGGCAAAAATGTCAGTCGGCAAAACCGAGGCGATCAAATGGAAGAGCAAGGACGGCCGCGAGATCGAGGGGCTACTTACATATCCGAAAAACTACGCCGCCGGTACAAAAGTGCCGATGATCGTCAATATTCACGGCGGCCCGGCTGGCGTCTTTAGTCAAGCGTACATCGGCGGCCGGGGCGTTTATCCGATCGCGACATTTGCCGATCGCGGGTACGCGATACTGCGGCCGAATCCGCGCGGCTCGAGCGGCTACGGCACCGAGTTTCGCCGTGCCAATATGAAGGATTGGGGCGTCGGTGATTACGAGGACATCATGACGGGCGTCGATCACGTCATCGCGATGGGCGTTGCCGATCCGAACAAGCTCGGCGTGATGGGCTGGAGCTATGGCGGTTATATGACCTCGACGATCATCACCAAGACAAAACGGTTTAAGGCTGCGTCGGCCGGTGCACCGGTCACAAATCTGATGAGCTTTAACGGAACGGCAGATATTCCCGGCTTTATTCCCGATTATTTTGGGGGACAGTCGTGGGAAATTCCGGATGTTTATGCAAAGCACTCGGCGATGTTCAACATAAAAGGCGTTACGACGCCGACGCTCATCCAGCAAGGCGATGCCGATGTTCGAGTTCCAATATCCCAGGGCTACGAACTCTATAACGCCCTCAAACAACAGGGCGTCCCGACGCGAATGATCGTTCTGCCCCGACAGCCGCACGGCCCGACCGAACCGCGAATGCAGCTCGCAGCCATGCAGAGCAATCTTGATTGGTTCGAGAAGTATCTAAAGTGATACGAATGTATAGACAAATGTATGGCCGTAGAGTATGATCGAATATGTCGAGGGCTTCGAATGGGATGCCGGCAACATCGATAAATGTGCGAAACATGGATTGACCGTTGCGAGCATTGAGGAGTTCTTCACCCGCGAGATTCAAATTCTAGGGGATCTCCGCCATTCGGAACGTGAGACGCGACATATCGCTGTTGGGAGGATGCAAGACGGACGCCCGGTATTCGTCGGCTTTACCCTTCGACAGGGCAAGACCGGACGATTGATCCGCCCGATCACTGCCAGATTTATGCACAAGCGGGAAATAGAAAAATATGAGCAAGCTTTTTCCAAAATTGAGGAATGACAGTGACGTTGAGCAATTACTTGATAGAGATCTCAGCGATTATATAACACGCGAAAATCTGACCGAAATGACATTTGAATTTGAGCCGAAAGAAAAGGTCGTCAACCTCAGAGTGTCGGCGGGGTTGCTCGATGAGATCAAAAAAGCGGCCCAAAAAAGGAAAATGCCATATCAAAAGTACATTCGACAGACTCTTGAGTTGGCGGTAAAGCGGTAAAGGTAAAGCGGTAAATTTGTGGTCCCGTTTCGTACGTGATCGTCGAGTTAAAAATGGGACCTGCCGCGATGCAGAGCGATATGGATCGTTTGGAGAAGTATTTGAATTAGACTGTTGGCAGAGTAAAAGAAAAAAGCCGCCTGAGACAGCTGCTTTTTTTGGATCTCTAATGAATGAACGCGTTCTGCACCGGGACGTCGGATGCGATTCCCCAGCGGAAACCCGTGAATCCGGCGCTCGAACGCAACAAGTACCAAATGCCGTCCGAAGGTCGATACACTGCAACATCTGCCCTGCCGTCACCATCGTAATCGGCCGGCACCGGTTTATCACTGCTCAATCCGAATGGAAAGATGGTGGACGTTCCCGTTCCGCTGTTATAGATATACCAAACCCCAGTCGAAGGGCGAAAGACTGCAAAATCCGTCTTACCGTCGCCATCAAAATCCGCCGGAGATGGAATATCCTCGGCGATGCCCCAACGTGTCGCCCGCTGCACGCCGTCGAGACTGCTGCGCCACCACCAATTGCCGTCTCCAGGCCGATAGATGGCCGGATCGGCACTGCCATCGCCGTCAAAATCGCCGATCAATGGCCTGTCACCGGCGGCACCGAACGGGATCGTGGATGCAATACCGGAGGCACTGCCGACACGATGCCATGTCCCGCCGGACGGCCTGTAGACCACATAGTCGGTCCGGCCGTCGCCATCGATATCGCAAGGCATCGGCACATCGCCCGGCTGCCCGAGATGGAAATTGACCTGGTCGTTGTTGCTTGAGGTAAGCGACCAGAAATCGCCGTTCGACGGCCGATAGATGGCTATGTCGGTCCGTCCGTCACCATCGAAATCAGACGGTACTGCCACATCGCCCGGAATCGCGAACCGCTGTTGCTGCACATCCGCGGTGCTGCTTTGAAGGATATACCAAACGCCGTCACTCGGACGAAATACAGAAACATCGGCTTTTCCGTCGCCATCAAAGTCAAATTGTGTAGGGCGAACGGCTGGCTTTACTGGCTGCCAATCTGCGTTGTAGCCATCGACAATTGTTTGCGGTGAGCCGCCGGTCGAGGTAGCGATCTCTAACCTACTGGGTTGGCCGCTTAGCCCGACTCGAGTGAAAACGATCTTAGTACCGTCCGGCGAGTAGGAAGCCTTTCGTACAAAACCCGTCGGGATCAAGGTCGATGGACTGCTGCCATCCGCATTGACCGCCATAATTACGGATGTGAATGGCCCACTGTCGTAACGCGTAAAAATGATCTTCGTGCCGTCCGGCGAATACGACGGTGTCATATCGAGAATACTCGCCGCCGGTGACGTGATCTGCAGCCGGCTCGACCCGTCGGCCGAATTCATAGTATGGAGCTGCCATGGCCCGAAATTGCCGTTAGGGCCGCTATTAAAAACGATCTTGCTACCGTCGGGGGAATAGGAAGGTTCACCATCTCGAACCGTGTTATTCGTGAGACGAAGTAGATTCGTGCCGTCTGTATTCATCGAATAGATCTCTTCGTTTCCGTCACGTGAAGTTACAAAGGCGATCTTCGTTCCGTCCGGTGAGAAAACCGGTACTTTGTCTTCGCCGGCCACATCTGTGAGTCGGGTCTTGTTCGAGCCGATCGCGCTCATCCGATAGATCTCATAATTTCCCGGCAAGTTACTTCGGAAAACGATGTAATTGCCATCCGGCGAGTACGCAGGTTCCTCGCAGATGCCCATCGTGCCGTTCGTCAAATTTGTGACGCCGGTACCGTCTGCATTAGAAACCCATATGTCGGTGCCGCGAACGAACACAAGTTTTCCATTCACGCGGCAGCCGGGCGTCGAGCACGTTTGTCCTGCCGTGAAATCGGCAATTCGATTGCTCGTCGGATCTACGACAAAGCGGCGAGCCGGCGTAAAAATGTGGTCGGCTAGACTTGGCGTAATTGTATAGTTGCCGGACCGCGCCAAATTTTCGAAGCGATATTCACCAAGTAAATTCGTCGTTGTGGTCGCCGAAGCAGCACCTGACAAATTAACCGTTACACCCGCCAAATACTCACCATTTCGAAAGATGTTCCCGCTAATGATCGATGTGTTTGGAGTGATCGCGATCGGCTGCCAAGCCGGATCGTCATTGATGTTGCGTCCCGGCTGCGTGTTCACATCAGCAACGACCCGTATCTGATGAGCGCCGACGGCGTTCATCACAAAGATGCCTTGTCCGGGCCGCACAAACGCGATCTTGGTACCATCGCTGGAGACCGCCGGCCTAACGTCGTTTGGATCATGAGTTAGTCTCAATTCGCCTGAGCCGTCGAGATTGATGCTCATTATTCCGAGGACAGACTTGCTGTAAATAAGCTTGCTGCCGTCAGGCATCCAAGCAGGATCCGAGTCAATGGGTGAATCCTCTTTGATTCGGCGTTGGCCCGATCCGTCAGCATTGATGACCCAAATATCGCCTCCGCTCGCAAATGCCAGGATCGAACCATCGGGCGACCATGCCGGTCGAGTCGGCGTGGGTTGTGAAATAGCCGCAAACAAAGCTTGCGCTGAACCGTCCGCATTCATCGTCCATATCGCATTGTCACGTTCGTAAGCGATCTTGCCAGCCGCTGACCAGGACGGATTTCGTTCTTGGATCGAAGTGGAATTATTAGTTAGATTGATTTTCCCCGAACCGTCGGCATTCATCGACCAGATGTCGCCGTCAACAACGTACGCGAGCTTTAGGCCATCTGGAGCCCATGATGGTTCTCCGTTGAATAGCGGCGGCACGCCGGCACTGGCGAGCGTCGTGATGCCGGAACCATCGGGGTTAACTGAATGAAGTGTTCCTGTGTTAATGCCGCCGGTCGAAATATTAATGCGGCCGAACGCGAGTTTACCGAGGGCCGTTGGTTGAACAGCCTCTTTTGATTCCGAACGCGATGTAAATAAGATCGAAACAACAATGAGCATTGTTGCGAACGAGATCACAGCAACGCTTCGAAAATTCCCAGAAAAAACTGCAACGGGGTAGGTTTTCATTGATTTTTACTTCCTGATACGAGGATTGTACGTAAATATCTTGGTTGAACGCAAATATATTCTAATTCTTACGTCCCAGCTCGCCGGCGCGTTTGTAAGCGGAATAGACCGCTTTCGAAAGAACTGTCCGGAGCGAACCTTTCTCCATTTGGTAGATGGCCTCGGCGGAGGTTCCGCCTGGCGAGGTGACCATGTTGCGAAGCTCTGCGGGATGTTTGTGCGATTCCATTGCGAATTTTACCGAGCCGAGCATCGTTTCCTGAACGAGCTCTTTGGCCATATCGCGCGAGAAACCGAGATGTACGCCGGCGTCGGTCAAGGCTTCCATGACCATGAAGATATACGTCGGGCCGGTCGCCGACAGCGAAGTCGCC
>CAZVDM010000142.1:0-9444 GCA_964625555.1 uncultured Chloracidobacterium sp. | reverse complement strand
GGTGCCGCGGCTCCGAAATTGGTAACACGCGATATGCTTCACCTCATTCCGCAAGGTGCAGTTCTTGTTGACGTTGCCGTAGATCAGGGCGGATGTTTTGAGACGACACACGCAACGACGCACTCTAATCCGACCTATTACGAAGAAGGCGTCCTGCACTATTGCGTTGCCAACATGCCGGGTGCGGTGCCGAGAACGTCGACATTTGCACTGACAAACGCCACGCTGCCTTACGCTCTGGACCTTGCAAACAAAGGCTTTGAACAAGCGATCAAGGACGATGCAGGCCTGGCGGAAGGCGTAAATACGTATGCCGGCAAGCTGACTTACGAGGCCGTCGCGACTTCGCAGGACCGCGAGTACACGCCGCTCGATACGCTGATCGACCTAAAAGCGGCATCGGCAGGATAAGAGGCTTAACCGCTAAAAACACGAAAGGACGCGAAAGTTGTATAATCTACTTTCGCGTCTTTTAGCGTTTTTCGCGGTTGTAGAAACATGTACGAGTTTGCCGTTACACCAGCAGTTACACAGCTTCGCCGGCCGGGCGTGATCATTACAGAGGTCACGGCTGAGAGTTTGGCTGCGGAACTGGAACTTGCGCCGAACGACCGGATCGTCCGTGTCAACGGGCGTCCAGTGCGTGACTATCTCGATTTTCGTTTTCAGACCGCTGGTGAGACCGAGCTGGTATTTCAGGTCAAAAAGACAAACGGCGAGACGCACGATATCGAATTTGACCGCGACGAGGGCGAAGATTTCGGCCTGATGTTCGAACAGATCGTGCCGCGTCAGTGCGCAAATGAGTGTATCTTTTGCTTCTGCAAAGGTAATCCCGACGACGCGCGGCCTTCGCTGTTTGTCCGCGACGAGGACATTCGACTCTCGTTTCTCTACGGCAATTACACAACGCTTTCGTCGATAACCGAAGACGAAATGAACCGTATCGTCGAGCAGCGCTTGTCGCCGCAGTACGTCTCGGTCCATGCGACCGACCTGAAAACACGAGCATATTTGCTCGGTGTCGATGAATCACGAGCTGATATTTCGGACAAATTGCAGCGTCTTCTCGATAACGATATTGAGCTGCACGCTCAGGTAGTTCTTTGTCCCGAGATAAATGACGGGGCAATACTTGAAAAGACATTGCGCGATCTCGCGGCTCACTATCCAAAGGTAGTTTCGACCGCAGTGGTGCCGGTCGCACTGACTCGATACAACACGGATGAACGCCTAACCCGCGTCACGCCCGAATTTTGCCGCCGCACGATCCGCGAGGTCGAAAAGCTGCAAAAAGAGTTTCGAAAAACGCTCGGCGTGACCTTTGCTTTCCTCGGCGACGAGATCTATCTCAAGGCCGGTGCCGAGATACCGTCGCGGCGTCATTACGGCAACTATCCGCAGATCGAAGATGGCGTCGGAATGATAAGGTCGTTTGTGAATGCGTTTGAGAAGCTTCTTGTCAGAACCGGGAGCGATAGCGACGTGGTTCCCGCAAACGTTAGAACCCATCCAGCGGCGATGAGACCAAAAAATCCAAGCACTATAGCCTTAGCGGCAAAGAACCCAGTCGCTATCGCTCCCGGTTCTGACATGAACGGAACACTCCTGACCGGCGAGATGTTTGCTCCTGTTCTTCGTCAGCAGATCGACAAATATAACGCTAAAACAGGGGCTAGACTCACCGTGATGGCCGTTCCAAATGGTTATTTCGGTGGTGATGTGTCTGTGGCAGGATTGCTGACAGGGCAGGATCTGGCGGCGATGAAGGACAAGGTCGTCGGAGATTTTGTCGTCATACCGCGAACGACGATCAAATCGGACGAGCCGATCTTTCTCGACGGAATGAGTTACGACACGCTCAGATCTCAGTTCAAAGTCCCGGTCTATGATGCCGATACGAATGCGTTGATAGCGATGCTATCGTTATAGATCAGAACGCGGATAAGGCTGATGAGGCGGATCGTCGCGGATCATTGTTAGCAAATCCGTGCCAATCCGCCTCATCCGCGTCATCCGCGTTCCATTCCCTAACGACTAAAGTTATACACGATCACGCCGGTAACCTTTACCGGCACACCGGTAAGCAATGTGGCTGTAAATCGGGCATTTCTCGCCGCACGTTCGGCTTCCGGCCGGAGCAGCGGATGTCCGCTGACGGCGCTTGCTGATACCACACGTCCGGTCTCGTCGATCAACACCTGAACGTTGACCTGGCCCTGAGCTCCGACGGCCTTTGCGGCGGCGGAATAGTTGGGCTTCGGCAAACTCGTCGCCTTGCCGTTGAGCACACCACCCGAAACCAGAGGTTTCGGGGCCTTAGGCTTTTCGGCAACCACAGGCGGCGGTTCAACTCTGGGCTTTTCGATTTCAGCGGGTTCCTCAGTCGCAAGTCCCGGGCCGCTCGGGCCGGCCGATCTGGTTAAACTTACATCACCGCTCGGAACTACGGGATCGGTATTAACTGTGCTGATCGCAAAACGGCCGTCGGGCCGTGCCACATCCGTGTTTCGCGACGTTGAGACCGTTGTCGGCACGATTGTCGGCTCGTCAACACGAGCCATGTTAACGGTTCGCGTGGGCAGCACGCTCTTGGCCTGCGTCGGGTTTGACGGAGCCTTCGGTTTCGGCGGTTCGGGCTCGGCCGCGGCCATGTCCACCGGAGCGAGCATCTCCGAAAGATCGAGACGTGCGCTGCCTATGCCATAATCCGAAGCGTATATGCTAATGACGACAGCCGAGATAAACAGAATCCCTACTACGGCGGTCGAGGTGAGAAAGTAGTTTCGGCGGCTCTTGAATTCCGCACCGACTGGTTCAGATTCGATCAATTGGTCAAACATTTTATTATCCTCCTGTGTAGCCGGTGCCAACCGCTGAGTGTTTAGACACCGAACAGAAGAAAATGTTCCAATCTATCAAAGATATATTCTTACATCACTGTTTCGGCGAGATTTGACTTGTATTTTGTATTGGTCTGACGGTCATTCAGTTCAATGTAGATCCACGACGGCGGAACGATACCTTCCTCGATGGCGAACCAAATGCCGTTGAGGTCTCCGGGTTTACCAAGTGCACAAAAACCATTCAGGCGCCGTCCGGATTGATCGTAGAGGTCCACCCATGTGCGTGATGCTCTGTTATTCGATCCGCACGGCGGCAGAGCGGGAGCGGCGGAAAACATTTCGGTTGCGTACACATCCTTGTTAAATACATCAAATCGATATCGGACGAAGTTTTTGCCGCCGGTCGTGTAATACTCGGCACCTGTAAAGATGAGGACAGGATTCGGCACCGCCGGCACAGGCGGCACGGCTACCGAATATTGCGAGCAAACCGCGACGAATGCCAACGCGGCCGTGAAGAATTTTGTTTTCATTTTAATCCTCCCCGATCAGGAATTTTATGATAACCGACTTGAATACGACAGGTTATAACAGCAACGAGCGATGAGAGTCAACAATGTAGCGATCAAGGGTCGGTGTTCTTGACTGAAATGATCTCAGCGGCGATCGACACGGCGATCTCCTCGGGCGTTTGGCTGCTGATCGGCAAACCGATCGGCGTGCGGATACGGGCGAGTTTTTCCTTATCAAAACCTTCTTTTTCGAATGTCGCAAGGAGAGTTTTCATCTTCGCACGGCTGCCGAGAACGCCGAAATATTTGAGATCGTGATCAAAAAGCGAGCGGATAACGATCTCGTCAAATTTGTATCCGAGCGTCATCACCACGACGTAAATGTTGTCGCCGACCGGGATATGGGAGCCGATATTCGCGTAGTCGTCGACGATCGTGATCGCATCTGCAAACGTATTCTTTTCAAGCGTGTTCAGCTCCGGCCGGTCGTCGAAGATGCTGATCCGAAATCCTAATCGCGACATCAGTTCGCTCAAGGCCAGTGCACAATGCCCGCCGCCAATGATGAAGAGTTCGTTTGCGGTTCCGAGCTTTTCGATGTAAGCGAAATCCGTTTCACTCGTCTTCGAGAAATACGGCCGTGATCGAACAGGTTTATTTTCAACAATTTGAAATTTGAGATTTGAAATTTCAAATGTGATCGGCGTTTGTTGCACCAGGCTCTCGAGAATCGAACCTACAGTGTCCGAGTCGGCTGAAGTAAGCGGTTTCCTTAAGATCGTTTGTCTTCCGGAACAGATCATACCGCTCGGAGTTGGTGAGTTCTTCTGATGAACCTGCTCGATGATCTGCGTGCAAGGAAACCCAGTCGCCGTGCCTCCCGGTTCTGACAAGAGGGCTCGACTCTGATCGACAAGATTTACTTCCATCACTCCGCCGCCGATGCTGCCGCACAAATCGCCATTCGCCGCGACCGCCATTTTGTAGCCGGCCCGTCCGGGACTCGATCCGCTGCTTGCGGCAACGACAAGCAGCATCACCGGCTCGCCATCATTCAGGCGTGACGAGACGAATTGCCATAGTTCGATTTCTTTGGACACGGAGAGATTCTACCGCACGGCGGTAACTTCAGCGTAGAGATTCATCAGTACCTTCTCCGGCGTGAACGGCAAGTCGAAGGCCGGCGAGCAGTCGGTGTATGACCTGACCGCATTCCTGATCGCAAAATATGCTCCGATGCCATACATTAGCGGTGGTTCGCCGACGGCTTTTGAATTGAAGATGGCGAGATTGTCGCGGCTCGTTTCGAGCGGCAGCACCGAGATATCTTTGGGAACGAAATATATATCGGGCACCTTATAGGTCGAGAGTGCGTTTGAGCGGAGTTTGCCTTTTTCGTCGTAAACGACCTCTTCCATCGTCACCCAGCCGAGGCCCTGGACGATGCCGCCTTCGATCTGGCCGAGATCGACTGCGGTGTTCATCGAGGTGCCGAAATCGTGACAGCATTTCACATAATCGACCTCATAACGCCCGCGCAAACAATCGACAGTAACCCCAACGATCGCCGTTCCGTAAACGTGATATGCAAACGGATGCCCCTTCGCCGTCGCCCAGTCAAAGCCGATGCCGGGCGTCGCGTAATGCGAGTGTTCGCTTAGATTTACGCGTTTCAAATGAGCTTCCATCACCAGCGTTTTCCAGTCGAGCGAGGTTTTTTCGCCGTTGTGATGGACGAATCCGTCGTTCAGAGTGACGCCTTCAGGCGTTTCTTCGCTCACACCGGAAATAACGTCTAAAGGAGTTATTCTGAACGCGCCATCCGCGAGTAACTCTTCCGCGACCTCAAGCAAACGCTTTCGAATCGTTTCACACGCGATCTGCGTCGCTTTGCCATTAAGATCGGCGGCAGCAGATGCAGCGGTCGGTGACGTATTTGCGATCCGTAATGTATTCGTCGTATGAACGCGAACATTGCCGATCTCCATGCCAAAAACTTTTGCCGCGACCTGTGCCATTTTGGTGTTCACGCCTTGTCCCATTTCGACCGCTCCTGTCGAAACCGCGATGCTGCCGTCGGTGTAAACATGCACGAGCGAGCGGGCCTGATTCATCGGCGTTTTGGTAAATGAGATACCAAAACATATCGGCATGGCTGCGACGCCTTTGCGAAAATACTTCGACGAAGCGTTGAATTCGTCAGCCTCTCGCTGCAATGCCGCAAAATTAAATTTTGCATCGGCCTGAGACCACGAGGTGATCGCTTCGCTTTCGGCGATCTGGCCGTAAGGGAATTCATCGCCCGATTCGAGCAGATTCGCTTTCTGTATTTCGGCCGCCGAAACACCCAGTTTCTCTGCCGCGTGCGCGATCGCCGATTCGATCACAAACATTCCTTGCGGGCCGCCGAAGCCGCGAAATGCAGTGTTCGGCGGCAAATTTGTCCGGCAGCAATACGCGGTCGCGGTGACGTTTGGAATGTAATAGCTGTTGGTGCAGTGAAACAAAGTGCGTTCGAGCACCGGCGGCGAGAGATCGCATGAGGCTCCGGCGTTCTGGTAGAACGAAGCTTCGTAGGCGACGATCTTTAGATCTGCGTCGAGGCCGATCTTGTAATCTGAAGAATACGGGTGCCGCTTGCCGGTCATTCGCATGTCTTCCATGCGGTGAAGGGCATATTTTACGGGCCGTTTGGTCAGCTGCGACGCTACCGCGACGATCCCGGCCCAAGCGTTCGCCTGATCTTCCTTCCCGCCAAAACCACCGCCCAGACGCTGCACATCGACCTCGACCTCATGCATCGCAAGCCCCGTCACACGGCAAACCGCACGCTGCACAGCCGTCGGCCCCTGCGTCGAAGAATACACCTTCGTGCCGCCGTTCTCGATCGGCACCGCATACGCACCTTGAGTCTCAATATATAGATGTTCCTGCCCGTTCTGCTCCGTCTTTCCTTCGAAAACGTGAGCACAATTTGCAAACGCGTTTGCCGCATCACCAAGCACAAACTTCTTCGGCGGAACGATCAAATCGCCATTCGCTGCGGCAACGCGTGCGTCTGTAACAGGCTCAAGTTCCTCAATATCAACAACTATCTTCTTCGCCGCCTTTCGAGCAAGTTTTTCAGATTCTGCAACTACAATGGCAATTGGCATTCCCTGAAAATGCACCTCGCCCTCAGCCAGCAAAGGCTCGTCCGGCACGATCCCGCCGATCTGATTCTCGCCAATTATTTCTTTTGCGGTAATGACGCGAAAGACACCATCAGACGCTTCGGCTTCGCTCGTATCTATCGATCTGAGCTTTCCATGAGCGATCGGCGAATCAAAAACACACGCATACAACGTCCCTCGGACAACCGGAATGTCATCCAAATAAACGGACTCGCCGCGAACGTGTGAATGTGAGTCGATGTTTTTCATGGTGATCAATGTAGGTTCATATCAAGCCAACTCAACTTGGAAATCTTCAACGGTTTATCACTTCTGATCCGGATTTGCGTATATTTTCTGGCATCTTCTGCAAACCCTCCATTTGGGGAGAAACCGATCGTATTTCCTAATCTCATATTGTCTTCAAGAACTAGGACATTGCCTTTCGAATCTATTATTTGAACCTCAGGTTTAACCACCATGCCATCTTTAAGCCTTATCTCGAAAGGACCGCCGATAGTACGTTCATATTCTTCGACGTTTAAGATTATGTGTTGGCTGTCCCGCCATGCCCTTTGTGGTGGAGAAATTTGTAGCTCTTGCCAATCGGCACCGACTGTAATATCAGTTGCTATAATATGTTGAATCGGAGTCATCTGGTACACGACAAACTGATACAGTCCAAGTATTGCAACCAAGAGTGCGAGACCAATGATGAGGAATATCTTCTTTTTGCTCATTCTTATGCCGTCCCACAAAGGGCCACAGAAGTTGACTCGTAATGTCTAGTCGTTGCTGTCCACCTGAGCATTCCTGACTGACTCAATATCAATGAGATCCTGCGGACGAGCGGAAACTAACTTGTTGGCAATTAAATCGTCGGAGCTAAGAAAATTTGCGGGAACACCATCGAAGTCGCCTTCCTGCCGATTTGGCCAGGCGTCAACGAATTCCACTCCATCTACCGACATCATGATATCGATTCGCACCGGAGGCAGGCCCATTTGGAAAAAGCCATCGGAAGCAAAGTCGGCTTGCGTCAAGCCGATCAAAGGAGCACCAAATTCTACGAGAGCAGCGTAAACTCTAGCTGCATTCTCTTCCGAGGCTTCAACCCAAATATCCAGATCTTTCGTGTAGCGCGGTTCTGAGTACTTCATTACCGCAAATGCTCCCGCGACCAGATACTTAACCTCGTGAGCGTTGAAAATGGACAATATCTCTTTGAAGTCTGGACTCATTTATTCCTTTTGAGCGGAGGTAGAATTCAATCAACTCCCAAGCAGCATTGAAGATTGCGGCATCGCCCTGTCGCTGCCAGAATTCGATATCAAAAGATCGATCCATGTCCTTGATATTCTTGCCGTGGCGCATCATGGTAAAATCGCCGTTTTCGCCCTCAATTACAACGGTTTTCATATCTTTATTGTATCGCATCAAGACCGAATAACTCGTAAAAATGTGCCGTGAAAAGCTGCCTCAGTAATAGCCGTTTATAGGCTTCCGTACCACGAACGTCAGAGATCGGCGAGATCTCGGACTGGATGATCTCGTTTGCGGCGGCAATGGTTTCTTCGTTGATCGTTTTGCCGACGAGAAATTCCGAGGTCTTTCGCAAATACAGCGGTATTGGCGCGACACCTCCGGCGGCGATATGGGCATCAACAATTGTGTGAACGACCTTGGACCCAGTCGCTATCGCTCCCGGTTCTGACAAGACGGGCGGGAGCCAGCCTTCGCCGGGCGTTGAGCGTATGGTGAGTGAGATCGCGGTGTTTACGGTCGCGATGTCGAGATATGTCCGTTTGCAGACCTTCTCGAAATTGAAGCGGAAATCGCCGGCTGGTTTTTTGAAGCGGATAGTGGTGATGCACTCTTCGGGCGATTTGGCCAGTTGTTTGTAGCCGAGGTAGAGATCACGGAGTTTGATGTCGCGAGAGAGAACCACCCCGTCCGCCGCGGCTTTAGCACTGGACGGGCTTTGACGGCCAGAACCGGCGTCCACCCCTCCTTGGTAAGGAGGGGAGTTAAGAGTTATCTCGGCATCGAGGGCGAGGAACCAGACCGTCATATCACCGATCGGCGAGGCGTTGACGAAGTTGCCGGCGAGCGTCGCCATGTTTCGGATCGGGGTCGATGAGACGAGTTTTAGATGTTTGTAGAGGTCGGGGAATATCTCGTTCATCAGCGGCGATTCGAGCAGGTCGGTGACTGTCGCTGATGCACCGATCTCGATGTGTGTGCCGGTGTCGTGGACGCCGCGAAGATCATCGTTGTAGAGCAGATGCTCCGAAGCCGAATCCGTCATCTCGTCGTGCTTCTGAACATAGACGTCGGTTCCGCCACCGACAAATGACACACTCCCTACCGGTCGTGTTTCCGCCTTTGACGCCGAGCCATTCTGGTCACCCAATCGTTGCGGGATGCTCGTGAAATATTTTGGAACGAACAGCTCACTGTTCCCTGTTAACTGTTCACTGATCTTGCACGCGGCCCTTTCGATCGACTTATATCCGGTGCAACGGCAGATGTTGCCGTCGATGGATGAGATCGCGGCGTTTGCCAATGACGATGAGCCGTTACCTACCTGCGGGCCACTGACGCAAAATCCGGTCAACGACATCACAAAACCGACCGTGCAAAATCCGCATTGCGTGCCACTCTCGTCGACCATTGCTTGTTGGACGGGCGTCAGGCCGCGGTTTTCGGGGTTGATACCTTCGACGGTGACGATGTGCTTTCCGGCAGCATTGGCGAGCGGCATGAGGCACGAAGTCATCGAACGATAACGCACCTTTTCATCGACCAGTTCGCCAACCAGAACGGTACACGCACCGCAATCGCCCTCGCGACAGCCGACCTTGGTGCCCTTTAGATCCTTGTGATAACGCACGAAATCAAGCACCGTCGAGCCGGAGGGCTGATCGGTCGAAA
>CAZVDM010000141.1:0-9474 GCA_964625555.1 uncultured Chloracidobacterium sp. | reverse complement strand
TGCAAAAGGTCTCAGGTGGTGAGCCATTCCACATGGAAGGATTGCCGCACGAGAAGCTATACAATTTTGCGTATTCTAAGGACGGCAAGCAATTTGCTTTTGTTCGCGGCCATGAAATACGAGATGTCGTTTTGATCCCAACCATCAAATAGGAGCTCAGTCAATTTTCCGTCTGTTCCAATTGGCCAAAGTGTGAGGAGCTCAGCCAAATTTCGAATAGCGGTTTTTCATTTTAGCTGGACGAATACTCTGAATATTGAGTGGCGCGCAAAGGCCGAGGAAATGTATCATCCCGGGACCTTTGGACGGACGGGAACTGACTTTGTTCGGGTTGAGTAGTTCAAGCGTGAACTGGAAACAGAAACCTGGCCGTTAACCACTATCCGGTTAGCTGCCACTTTTTTGAATGGATAAGCGGCGCGATGAGCGAAATGGCACTGATGCTTACGACCCACTTACCGCACAATTAGGCGCGATTTATATTGGTGGAATCAAATATCAGTCGTCCGACTATTTCGCTGGCTATCATAAATATCGCTAAGCCGCCAATCACCAAAAATACGGGACAGCAGGCCGCGATCTGTACATCAGCAGGTAGATCGATCGTTCGGCCGGTCGCTTTGGATTCGCATTGGTAATTCGGTATGTCACGGCGGTTTGATTTACGACTAACAATGGAACCGCTCACGCAAATTTCACGGGTCAGGGCATTAATGAGGTACGGATGAATTACAAAGACGTTCGCAACTACGGAAACGACCATTAGTATGACAAAAATAAGCCAGGTAGTCTTCCAATAAGTTGTGCCTGTTCTTCCTTGTTGTTTCCTTCTCAAATGTCGATCCTCCGCTACCGATCAGTCAAACACGTTTGATAAAACTGCGAGTTCAACTCTGTCTACTACGCTACGAAAATGGATGCCATAGTTCCCATGTTATAGGGTCTCCCGTCCTATGGTATATTCCGTTACCGGCCAATGATTTTCCCGGTGCAAGTGTTTCCAGGAATCTATTTGGAACTTTATAGAGTGTCGCGATGCGGTCGTTCATCCCGAAGGTTCGAGCATCCCCGTCCGGGAAGAGAACGACTCCTTCGATCGATTTACCCGGCATATAATAGAACCAATTTCCATAACCATCGCCGAGTTGAAGTTGACCCATAAACCTCGTCCAGCTTGCGTCGTAGGGACTTGAGTCCTTTATTGAATACCCGATAAACAGGTCACAGTTCACCTGTACGCTGGTCTTGATCGTACACCCCAACTTAAATCTCATTTTCTTTCGCCCCCATTAAACCTTTTAATACCGCTATCGATAAGAACAATTTTCTTCGACTGGAATTGACCTCTCCGACGACTCTAATATCCACCTGATTCAGGCACGCTGATATCCCGGATCATGTCATATGAAGGAGGCGGAACGTTTTCGGGATTCTGGAGCTGTACATACTTTGGAAGTGCAACGTACGCGTCGGGATTGACCTTCGCCGTGAATCTATTGAGAATTGCGAGCGTGTATCCCATTTGGCTGATCGAACCGATCATATTCTTGTTTCTGATGCGGTCAACCCGATTGTCGGTCGGCGTCGTGTTCGGGTAACGCTGATTAACATCAAGCTGAAATTTGAGGATCCAGTTATTTGTTATCGGACCACAAATTCCATCGACGGTCATGTCGCCCTGTGGGCGGGTGTAAATTGGGCTAACGGTAAGGGCCCTTTCGTAGAATGAGACCAGCAGATACTGCACGAGTTTGGTGTCGTCCTTCATATTCGGGCATTGTTTGCCGACGGCATGAACGAGATTGTAAAAGACCGGCATGTTTGCTTCGGGCGATGAATCGATGAATCCCATTTGTGTCCCTCCTGTGAACGTGAACTATTTAATCCGAACAACGTCGAAGCGTCACTCTGACTGCCTCTATTTTCCCAGACGGTACGGCTGACTTGTTTTGCGTAAAAATTTGTGGTTATCTCCGGGCGAATTAGCGGTAAGTACGGTTAGCTGAAGGTCATTATTGAGTTCCATTCCGTGTGAGCTTACCGTTCGTTGGAAAAGATGATGTCACTAGTTTGGGTTTTCAAGTCCGCACCGCCGAGACTTTTGTTGTCATAACAATCCAACAGTGTGGTGCGGTCCTAGATATGACCAACGCCCGAACCCTTTTTCGCGAAAAGATGGCGAGATAGAGTTTGGGACCATCATGGAATCGGGCCCTGAGTAGGGAATGATCCGGACCCGAAACGGGCTAAGCGCCACCTTCGAGATCCACTCGCGTAGGGTGACCACCGACGAGCGGAAAGAAAACAAGTGCGAATTCGCGATAGCCATCGAACAGGCAGACCACAGATCCGTCTAGTCGTTCAATGACCGCCGTTCATACTCACCTTTCGGCCAATATGCTTATTAAAGAACGTATTATTACTGTCCGTAGGCGAGCCATTGTAATCCGGTGAGCCTTTGAGGAAACCGTCTTGATTGTTGTGCATCGAGTTGTCCATATTCGATTTAATGTGAGCAGCTTCGTGGTAACACGCGCCGGCTAGTTCTTTGCTGCTGCCCTCGTATAGCCGATCGAAATAGACTTCGCAGATCTTTAGGTTCAGGTCTGTTAATCCGAGTATATTTGTATTTGCCTCGGCGATCGCTACGCTGCCGTTTTTCGCGCTGATCACACTCTTTGATAGATTTCTTACCACGTACACGACGACATCGGTATCGCCAAGAGTCGGCGTAGTAGAATCGTCAACGTACAGAACGTCGGAACTGTCAAAGGTCGTACCTTTAGCTATTACACCGGCGATGTACGTTTTTAACAGCACGATCGCTTTGTCGACCGAATCTTTCGAGCCGCCCTTATGTTTGATGTATAAGGTAAATTTTGCCATGACTCACTAACCTCCTTTAAGAAATATCAGAACCAATCAGAGAAGACGTGCTGAGGAATATTATTTGCGGTTTGAGCAAGTTGTCAATTCAAATGGCCATTGAATAAGGAAGTTTATTTCCGATTTCCGATCAGCAGTGCAGGTTCCCATTTCCGCCGAGCAGCGGATCTTATGTCCGTTGGGTTTCTGACTTTCGAGATTCGGCGATGTGTTATTATTCTCTGTGAACGAGCCCGAGACTGATATTTTTAACAACGTGAAAACAAACCACGAACGAGTGTCAGAGATCTTAAAGACCGAAGCTGACGCGATCACACATGCCGCTTCTAATATTGACGCGCCAAGCGTCGATGGCGCAATTCGACTTTTGTCAGAGTGCCGCGGGAAAGTCATCGTCACGGGCGTTGGGAAATCGGGAGTTATCGCCGAAAAGATCGCTCAAACAATGACCAGTACCGGCACGATCGCGGTGTTTGTCCATCCGACTGATGCCCTGCACGGTGGACTTGGCGTGGTTGCGTCCGACGATGTCGTAATCGCACTTAGTAATTCGGGTGAGACCGACGAGATCCTCGGCATCGTACCGACACTGAAACAACGTGGCGTCTCTATCATTGCGATCATTGGCAATATTAATTCGACTTTGGCGCGGCAATCTGATGTCGTTCTCGACGGTTCGGTTGACCGCGAAGCTTGTCCGCTCAATCTCGCACCGACGGCCTCGACGACCGTAGCCCTTGCTATCGGCGATGCTATCGCAATGACGCTGATGGAAGCTAAGGGATTGACCGCCGTAGATTTTGCGGCAAATCATCCTGCGGGACGTCTCGGCAAACGGCTGACACTTACCGTTCGCGATCTGATGCATCCAAGCCCGAATGTCTCGCCCTCGGCCGGTTGGCTCGAGGTCGTCAAGGCCATTTCATCAAATGCTCTCGGGGCAGTAAATGTTGTTTCGGATAATTCGCAGCTACTAGGTATCGTTACCGACGGCGATCTACGGCGGACGATCGAACGCACGTCCCCTGATACGTTTGCGACCCTAACGGCCGAAACTATGATGACCGCGAAGCCGGTAACGGCAACTGTCGAAATGTTGGCATACGATGCCCTTCGGTTAATGGAAGACCGGCCTTCGCAGATATCCGTGTTGCCTGTGACGGACAAGGCGGAAAATTGCGTTGGACTGCTCCGTCTGCATGATGTGGTACGTAGCGGTCTATAGCGTGAATACTTTCGACAACTATCATTGAGTTGTTTACATCAGAATTGCTGTATCCGCATTTTGCAGTGAGGTGAGAGGAATTATGGCGTTACGACGAGTATCAACGGTGGCAATGGCACTGGTTTTATTTGTCGCTTCGGCGGCTGCACAAAAGGCCGAGGTCACGATCAGCCTTAATGAGAGTTTTTTCGACGCTTTGCTTGATTCGGTCTTTCAGAATTATGATCCGCCTGAGTTTTCGATAGCGCAAGTCGATCCGGATCAAGATCAAAGCGGCACCACTAACAATTCGGTAGCCGGTTACTTTGATTCGATCTTCTCGGTATTTGGAGACCGCGGTCCGGCCGCAGGAACCAAGCCCGCGTATTGCAGTGAAACGGTAAAACTTCTTCGTGAAAATAACGGCGTCCGCACCGCCGTGCGCTTTCGTGAAGGCAAAGTTTATGTGCCGCTGGCGTTTTCGGGCGGGTATGCTCCGCCGTTCGTCGGATGTGTGGAGTTCGCGGGAATGGCCGAGGCAAATGTCGATCTCGAATTCGACCAGTCTTCGCAGCGGCTTATCGGCCGGGCACACGTGACGAACGTCAATCTTAACGGCACAGGCGGCGTTGGCGGGACGTTGATCGCGCGTCTGATCCAACGCTCCATTGATAAGAAATTGAATCCGGTCGAGATATTGAGTCTCGAAAAGGTGTCGTTCGGCCTGCCGATCCCGAACACGGGTCCTATCAAAATGAAGGCCACGGGCGTCCGTCCCGACATTCTCAACGGTTCTGTTCAGATCCGCATAACCTACGATTTTCTCAAAGGCTGAGTACATCCGAAATCGTGCTGATCGGTCACCATTTAGTGCCCGAATGCTCGGTCAACCAACCAAAAGCCCCCAAATACAAGTGTTCAGCGAATGGAACGCCAATTGCCATTACCATTGCAGGACGAATCAAGATTCGCCGTTTAGCAATTAGAAAAGGGGTGTCAAATGACTAAAAATCTTACCAGACAGTTTATGATCTCGCTCGTGTCGGTCGGAGCGGTCGGTGCATTTATGGTTGCCGATGCAAGTGCTCAGCGAGGCCGAGGAAAGGATAAGCAGGACGGTCAACAGACCGAAAAGCAAGACAATTCCCAGAATCAAAGGCGTGCACCACAGGCACAGCCCCAAGCACCGATGCAGCAAGACCGGCAGCGTCGCCAGATTCAAGACAACACTCAACCGCAGCAGCAGCAGGTTAGGCGTCAGCGTGATGAGCAAATGCGTCAGCAGCGCGAGGGTCGGCAGATACAAGACAATACGCGACAGCAGCAGATCCAGCAGCAAGAGGTCCAACGTCAGCGTGAGAACCAGATCCGTCAGTCTAATGATCGCCGAAAGATCCAAGAGCAGCAGAATACAACCCGACAGCAGAATGACCGCAATGTGTGGCAACAGCAACAAAACGATCAGCGTCGCCGCGACGACGAGATCCGTCAAGCTCGCGACCGCCGGCAGATCCAGACGCAGCAAAATACTGTTCGCCAGCAGCCGGACCGCAATGTCTATAACCGTGACCAAGGTGACCGCCGAGTAAGGAATCAGCAAAATTCCAACATTCGTGCCCAGCAGGTCGACCGAACTCAGCAACGTCGGATGCAGCAGAATAGCTGGAACCAGTACAACAATTATTGGGGCGGAAACTACCAAACTGTGCAAAAGGAGCGCTATCGGCAGATCCAGGCGCAGCGTCGCCAGGCGTATTTGCGGTATCAACAGCGATATTGGGAACGGATAAGACGTGACCAAATACGCCTCCAGCAGGCTCAGTATTACGATAATTATTACAATAATTATCAGTACAACCGCGGCGGTTCGTACTACTACACAAGCCAGTACGGTGCCCAGATGCTTCGCGATGCCGTCAACAACGGCTATGAAGAAGGATTTTATGCCGGGCAGGCTGATCGCCAGGACGGATGGGACTTTGACTATCGGAACTCATATGGCTATCAGGACGCCGCTTTTGGCTATGACAGCTACTATGTCTCGATGGAAGAATACAACTACTATTTCCGAGAGGGATTCAGACGCGGCTACGAGGACGGCTATTACAGCCAGAATCGCTACGGCAACTACTCGAGCGGAAAATATTCGATCCTCGGAGCTATCCTTGGTACGATACTTGATTTTGTGAACGACTGATCGTTATTCGATAAACGATATACGAAATATGACCCCGCTGAACCAGATTCGGTGGGGTCGTTTTTTTGTTCGGAGATGCACGAACGGCCAATATCTACTATGCTTGTAATTAATGAAAGCTCCGCTAGTTGCCATTATTGGCCGGCCGAATGTCGGAAAATCCACTTTGTTCAATCGGCTTGTCGGTTCGCGTAAAGCGATCGTTGGCGACGAGCCCGGAATAACGCGCGATCGCATGTTCGGTGAGGTTGATTGGAAAGCCGACACCTTTCGCCTCGTCGATACCGGCGGCATCGTGCCGGATGATGATGCGATAATCCCCTCAAACATCTTCAAACAAGCTTCTCACGCGATCGACGAATCGGTCGCGATAATCTGGGTCCTTGATTCGCGAGCCGGCGTGACGCCGCTAGACGAAGAACTCGGGGTTTTGCTGCGAAATACAGGCAAACCGGTCATTATTGCTGCCAACAAATGCGAATCGCGAACGGTCGAGAATGAAGCAGGTGAGTTTTATCAATTTGGTTTTGAAATGTCGCCGATCTCCGCCGAGCACGGAACGGGAATCGGCGATCTGCTAGACATGGTCTATGACCATCTTGTGTTTGAAGAACAACCCGAAGTTGAGCCATCGACAGAGATAAAACTAGCGATCATCGGCCGGCCGAATGTCGGGAAATCGTCGCTGCTCAATCAATTGCTCGGCGAAGAGCGCGTGATCGTCTCGCCAATCGCCGGAACTACACGCGACGCGATCGACACGCATCTTACGGTTGATGGCCAGGATTATCTGCTGATCGATACGGCGGGCATTCGTCGAAAAGGCAAGACGACAGAAATGGCCGAAAAGCTATCGGTCATCATGGCCCGAAAGGCGCTCGAGCGGGCGGATGTGGCAATCATCGTTATCGACGCTGTTGAGGGCGTTACGAATCTCGACGCCAACATTGCCGGCTACGCGGTCGATTCGGGCTGTTCGGTGATAATTGCGGTAAATAAGTGGGACGCTCTCCAGGAAAAAGAGACAAACACAATTTACGAATTCGAACGAACGCTTCGGATGGCGATGAAATTTCTCGATTGGGCGCCGATCGTGACGATGTCTGCACTCACCGGCCAACGAGTCAAGAATTTACTGCCGCTCGTCGACAAAGCTAACGCAGCACGAAATTTGCGGGTCTCAACTTCGAAACTCAATAAGTTCTTCGAGGAATCGATCTCCCAGCCGAAGGGCGGCTCGGCACCGGCCCCGGTAAAGGGCGGCTTCTCGCGGCTCAAAGTTCAGTTTTTGACGCAAGCCGGTATGCGGCCGCCTTTGTTCATTTTGTTCACATCCGGTGGGAAGGCTGGGTTACATTTTTCCTATATGCGCTATATCGAAAATCAGCTGCGGGAAGAGTTTGAGTTTTTCGGCACGCCGATCCGTCTGGTTGAGCGTCACAAAGTAAAGCCAAAAAAGGGATGACCTCGCATAGTCGTTGGCAAATAAAGGTGCGTTGATTAAGATGATCTTGTCTGTTTAATATACAAAATAGTGGAACTAGGATCCTTAATTTTTAGACTGTTTCTTGCCGGAGTATTCGGCCTCGCAGGATATGCCAAACTCGCTGACCTTGCCGGTTCGCGTAAAACAGCGGGCGACTTCGGAGTCCCGGCGTCGTTAGTCGGTTTTGTCGCCGTTGCATTGCCGGCGTTCGAGATCGGCATAGCTGTTTTGCTATTGTTCAACCTAACTTCGTGGTACGGTGCGACGGGAGCCGCCATCCTGCTAGTGCTGTTCGCACTTGGAATGGTCTATCAAATGGCAAAGGGCAACGCCCCCGATTGCCATTGCTTCGGTCAGATACACAGCAGACCCGTCGGAGTATCGAGCCTTTTCCGCAACCTTTTTTTTCTCGTTCCGGCGGTCGTATTAATTTCAAAAGGGCGCGCCGATCAGGGTATGAGCATCGCAAGTGTCGATCGCGATTCGCTCCAGTTGATGCTGCTGATCGCGGCGGTTCTGCTTATGGGTATCGTGATCGATATTCTCAGACGCGTTACGTCAAAGCAGGACGAGATCGTCCGACGCATCGATATTCTTGAGGTTGAATCGAAAGGTGGCGGTCAGGTTGAACGTGAGAATGCCGGCAGCCCGCACGATGGATTACCGATCGGGGCAACGGTTCCGTCTTTCGATGTCACTGACCTCGGTGGAGTACATCGTACAACCAGATCTATAACTTCGGAAAATGTCCCGGTCTTGTTCTTCTTCGTCAGCCCGACTTGCACTCCCTGTAAGGTGCTTGTGCCGAAATTCCGAGAGTGGGCAGAGTCATTGTCGGGGAAAGTGAACATCGTAATGATTAGCAGCGGTACTATTGAAGAAAATAGTGAGAAATTCGGTGATCTAAAAGCCGGGGCGTTATTTGTTGACGACGAACGTGAATTCGCAGACGCCGTTGGCGCAAAATGGACACCGTCCGCCCTTTATGTCGATCAGAATGGAAAGATCGCAAGTCACATTGCAGCGGGCGACACTGCGATCGTCGAACTTGTACGAAAGATCGAGGCGGCTGATCTTACCGAAGAGTTCACTTATTTCACAAGCGTTAACGGCCACAATGAACATAATCGCATAGAGCTCGGCAGACGGATCCCTAAATTTGAGACGGATTCGATCGACGGAAGAAAAGTCAGCTCAGAAGATCTCCACGGAAAGAAAACTCTGGTAACGTTTTGGAGTTCGACGTGTTCGCATTGTGAACGTATGGCTCCCGATCTAAAGGAATGGGACCTTTCACGCCAAACGGATGAACCAAACCTCGTCCTGTTTTCTGACGGCGACATTGAGCCGCATGTGAAGTTGGGCCTTAAGGCCCCGATAATATTGGACAGAGGGAATCAGATTTCGGAGAAGTTGGGGATGTTTGGCACGCCGTCGGCGGTGTTGATCGACGAAAAAGGAAGATTTGCGTCTGAGATCGCTGTCGGAGCAAAACATATCTGGTCTCTGATCGGAAAGAGGAAATAGGACCCGCAAGTAGTTCTTAATGAATAGACCCATCGATTGGCAGGTAACGGCCCGAGACGGCGAAGCTCGGAACGGAATATTGAGGACAAGGCGTTCCGAGATCGAAACGCCTGTTTTTATGCCTGTGGGCACGCAGGGAACTGTCAAAGGAGTTCGTTTCGAATGGCTCGAGAA
>CAZVDM010000140.1:0-9490 GCA_964625555.1 uncultured Chloracidobacterium sp. | reverse complement strand
GTCGCTACCGCATCGGAGCCGTCCGGAGCCGTCAGGGCGAGGATCTTCTTCGTCATCGACAAAGCAGCCTCAGCCGCCACACGTGCCGACGAAGGGTCATAAATACCACAAGGCGCATCACAATGAGCCTCCGCAATTTCCATCTCGCCAACAAATTTTTCTTTCAATTTATCAAACATGTAAGTTCTCCTTAAAATCTTAATCCCGTGGTCCCCGCGTCCCGCCATCTCCGCGTCTATTCTTCCGGTCTAGTCCCCGCATCAATTCCCGCGACGCTTGCTTGATTGATCACACGCACGTGCATGTCATCGGTCACGCGGACCTGACACGACAAACGGGCATTGATCGGAAGGTCGGTCTTCGTGGACAACACGGCTGCCTCGGCCTCGCCGATCTCGCCTGGGTCGCCGGACAAAAATTCGACACGGCACGTCGTGCAGCGAGCGTTTCCGCCGCAGCGGTGCAAAATATCGACACCGTGGTCCTCAAGACAAAGCACCAGTTTCTTTCCGCTTTCGGCCTCAAAAGCAACCTGTCCCGTCGCCGTTTCGGCAGTAATATGTGGCATTAAAAATGTCTCCCTTGTTCGTCAAAATCAAAAATCGGTATGCTCTGAATTTGGCATATCCACCGCGCGAACGCAAGCCGCACACCGTTAACCAATTGTAAATGCCGCACGTTTCCCGGTCGGTGCGCTATCGCCCTTATAGAGCACTTTCTCCAGAAACAATCCCGATGGCGGTGCCGTGAATTTAGCCGCGACGGGAGATTCGAATTTCAAAAGGCGTCCGAATGCGTCGTAGGTCATATCGCTCCGGCCGACCTCGGCAATCAGGCCGACTATCCGCCGCATCATCGTGGGCAGGAAATGGCTCGCGACCATTCTGATGCAGATGAGGTCACCGTCGGTGAAAACCTCGGCGTGTTGAACATCGACGATGGTCGAGACCCGCGAGTCCGATTCAAGCTCGCTAAATGAACGGAAATTGTGCCGCCCGACGAGCATTTTTGCGGCTTCGCCCATTGCCTTTGTGTCGTGTTCGGCCTTTACCCACCAAACATACGGCTTGGCGAATGCTGTCCGGCGCGTCGAGATCTGATAGAGATAAGACCGAGCGATGGCGTCTTTGCGAGCGTGAAATGTGTCGGGTGCATTTGTGACACGGATGACATTTATATCCGGCGGGAGCAGTTCGTTAAACCCGCTGAGGATCTCTGCCGGCTTCAGATCTGCCTTTAGTTCCGCGACTTTCAGGTGAACCGTCTGGCACAACGCGTGAACTCCCGCAACAGTCGGCTCGCCGCTAAAGATCTCAGCCGGCGTCGAAAATAACTGCCGTGTGACCTCCATAAATTCGCCCTGGATGGTCTTTGCCAGATGCTGCATCTGCCACCCCCGATAGCGTGTGCCGTCGTACTCGACCTCTAATTTCCAAGTTGGCATAATTTAGGAACGCAGGCAGCCTGCCTGCGTCTGGCTACTCGGATTTACCGATCTTCACCTTTTCACGCTGTGCGTTGATCGCCACAAAAATGAGGTCGGCCGAAGTGACCCGAACAACCTGGCCTTTGTTGCCGAAACGTTCGGCCTCGACCTCGACGTGGACGGTGATCGACGTGTTGCCGACCTTCACGGTCGAAGCGTAAAAACTGACCAGATCGCCGATAAACACGGGTTCGTGAAAGATCACCTCTTTCATCGCCACGGTCACAAACCGCTCGTGCTTTGTGTGCCTAACCGCCTCAACGCCGCCCGCGACGTCGATATAGCTCATAATCACACCGCCAAAAACGGTTCCGTGCGCATTAGTATCCCGCGGCATCATCGTCAAACGTATCGCCGCATCTCGTATTTGTTTTGGGGAATTCTCTTCCATAATTAAAGTCTTTCCGAAATAACTAAAAAGTGATAGCTGATAACTGATGATCCGTTATCAGTTTTCATTTATCAGTTTTAAGTTATTTCGGAGCGTCTAGCTTACTTTCAGTCCACTCGCGTATCGTCTCACGCAGTTGATTCAAATGCTCGTCAAAAAAGTGGCCGCAGTTTTCGAAGACAACGACTTCGGCGTGCGGAATGTTGTCCGTCAAATGCCGGAGGCTTTCGACGGTGCCAAACTCATCTCGGCTTCCGTGTACGAACAGTATCGGCTTTGTCACCTCGTGCAAAAAATCGTAATCGCCGTATTTGTCGACCGGCGTGCCGATCGAGATAAGGCGGGCGACGCGTTGGTCGTTCCAGCCGACTTCGAGAGCGGTGCGCGAACCGAAAGAGAATCCTGCGAGCGTGAGATCTTTGCCCGGATATTCGCTCGTCAAATAATCCAACGCATCGCGAACGTCCTCGCGTCCACCTACGATCTCATCATGCGTTCCGGTCGAATCACCGACGCCGCGAAAATTAAACCTTAGCGTCGTCAGCCCCGCGTCAACTAAACCTGCCGCAGCTCGAAAGACGACCTTGTTATGCATCGTCCCGCCGCCGAGCGGATGCGGATGGCAGACGAGCGCGATGCCGCGCCGCTCGCCCGCAGGTTCTTTCAAGATCGCTTCGAGGCGTCCATGCGACGCCGGTATGTAAAGGTTGCCTTTCGGATACATAGCTAAACCATCAATTCTAGGCGTTACACACCAACGAAGCAAGCAAGCCGGAATTGGCCCACGAAACACACGAAATTCACTAAATGATCAAAACCATTTGTTCTGCCTTTCGTGTAATTCGTGTGTTTCGTGGGAAGGCTCTTACGATTAGATTTTCGCACTGCAAACGTGATACTTTTTCCTTTTATCATCTCTGGCCCAAATGGACGAAAATACAGACGAAATACAGCCCGTACCGGCAGTTCGCAAGGTTACTTGGAAGGAATTCCTTGAGACCGAGGAAGCGGTTCGGGTCATTTATTTGATCTTTGGCTTTATCGCTATCGCGATGGTGATGACGTTTTTGCAGACGCGAACCGATGCTATCTGCTGCGGCGA
Source organism: uncultured Chloracidobacterium sp. (assembly GCA_964625555.1). Classification (GTDB taxonomy): domain Bacteria; phylum Acidobacteriota; class Blastocatellia; order Pyrinomonadales; family Pyrinomonadaceae; genus OLB17. Next base: position 6,511 of record CAZVDM010000140.1, on the reverse strand, counting down.
TTGGGACGGCTATTATCACATCAAATGGTCCGAGCTGCTGTGGGAAAATTTCAAACAGGGCAAGTGGCTGCCTTCGTTTGAGTGGCTGCCGCTAACTGTATTAAATCCAAAGGATTACGCCGATCATCACTTTCTGTTCCATCTGCTGCAGATACCGTTCTTGTGGTTCTTTGAGCCCGTGACGGCGGCAAAGGTGGCGGCGATCACTTACTCGACACTAGCTGTTTGTTCTCTCTATTGGCTGCTGTTCCGCTATGGCGTCAAGCACCAATTGCTCTGGCTCGGTGCGATCCTGACGTGCTCGACGGCGTTCTATTACCGTATGAATATGGCCAAGGCCCCGCCGTTGACCATCATCATCACGGTGCTTGGCATTCATCTGCTGTTTCAACGGAAATACGTCTGGCTCCTGCCGCTGATGTTCGCATTTGTCTGGACATACAGCCTGTTTCCGCTATTGTGGTTCGGTGCGATCATCTGGACGCTGATCATCGCGTGGAATGAGCAGCGTTTCGAGTGGCGTCCGTTTGTTTACACCACCGCAGGCATGGTGCTCGGCAACGTCATAAACCCATATTTTCCGCAGAATCTCGGACTTTTCTTTGAGCATTTTTGGACAAAGTTCAAGGTCGGCACCGACTTTGTCGTGCAGGTCGGCGGCGAGTGGTATCCATACTCGGGAATGGAGCTGATCAACGATTTTCCGATCGCTCTGCTGGCGATGTTGATCGGATATATCCTGTTCGTACCGCGCGGAGCCAAATTGCCTGAGCGTGCGGCGTTCTTTCTCGCATTCGTTTCGATCCTGCTCGCGGCACAGTTTCGTTCGAAGCGTTTCGCCGAGTATTTTCCGCCGTTTGCCGTGCTTTTCGCTGCGTTCAGCTGGCAGGCATTCACCGCTCCGCAGACGATCGAATTGCCCGACGAATTCCAACGCGAGATCGATCCGTACCTCGACAAAGGCGAGGCCGTCGGCGTCGATGCAAGGTGGAATGTCTTCAAACAGGCAGCCGTTTGGTCGATCGGCGTCATTCTGACGGTGTGGTTTTTGATCAGCCTGGTCGGATTTCACCGGCTCGGATTTGAGATCAACGGAGTCGTTGACAGCATCTCGACGAACGAGCCGGCCGATAAATACAGACGTGCGATGGAATGGGCCACTGCGCTGGACACAAGCGGTGCCGATAACATTCCGCCCGGCGAGATCATCTTCAACTGTACTTGGGACGATTTCCCGAAGTTGTTTTTCTATAACACCAAACACCGGTACGTTTACGGTCTTGACCCGAACTACCTTTATTCCGAGAATCCCGAACTCTACAAGCTGCTCAAGGATCTCACCGAAGGCAAGGTAGAAGATCCGGCGCCTATGATCCGCAATAAATTCGGAGCGAATTATATTTTCGCTGACGCTAAAGAGAACGTCGATATGATAGCCAAGGCACTCGACAGCGGCTGGGCCGAAATGATCTACGAGGATCAGGACGCCCGGATCTTGAAGATCCGTGAGGTCAAAGGCGCGCCCGACGACGCAACGAAAGATGACGAGGCCGAAACCGATGAGGAAAAACGCATCCTTGATGAGGAAGAGCGGAACGCCGCAACGAACAAGAACGGCAATATAGATGATGAGGACCTCGAGAACTAGAAGGGGAGAAAGGGAGAAGGGGAGACGGGAAGCCGTATGGGCCACGGCCATTTTCTTCGTTTGTACACTTGTTGCCGCCTGCGGGCCTAACGAAGGCGTTTTGAAGTCCGGAAAGAGCAATGCTGTTTCGACGAATTCGCTCGCAACGCAGACTTCGCTGGAAAGCGATGTCGAGGCTATGCGAACGGCGAATTTCACTAGTATCTATGTCCTGCGGCGAAAGGACCGCGGCGAGATCGATTCGGACGATCGAGGCATGATCAAACTGAACACCGACGGCGTCAATCGCCGGATCAGTTCGGATAACGGAAAGGCGTTCGTTATCGGATCGAATTCTCCGATCCCGGCCGACAAACTTGCGGCGCTCTATGATAGATTTGCCGTTGAGAATTATTCACCACCCGAAAGTACTACCGTGAACGGCAACGTCAATGCGAAATAGCCGAATTTGATGGAAGCGACCTATGGCTGATCAAGATCTACCGGAAGAGATGCCCGTATCCGAAAAGCTCCGCGGTGCCGAAGGTAAAAAGGCTATCCGCCGCGTTATCCTCGATCCGTCTTCGCCGTCGGTTGCTTCGATCGCGAGAGTGGTGATCATCACTCTGATACTGGTCGCCGTCGCCGGATACGTGCAGAGCATCATCTCGTCGCTGACATATCTTTTTTTCCTTGTCGTCCTATCGGTGTTTTTCGCATACCTGATCGACCCGATCGTCAAACTGATTCGAAAGCCATTCAAGGCACGCAGCATCGAGCGTTTTATGCCGCGTTCGTTGGCGATCGTTATTGCCTATGTGATCGTCTTCGCTGGGGTCGGCTATGCGATCTCGAACGTGGCACCGAGAGTGATCGAGCAGGCAAAAGAGTTTGGTACCAATTTGCCGACCTATGGCCGAGCGATCCAGCAGCGCGCGAACGATCTCAACCAACGGTTCGACCGCCTTCGGATCCCGGACGAGGTCCAGGCGAAGATCAACGAAAAGGCAACCTCGCTCGGCGAAGAGATCACCTTGGGTATCGGAAGTTTTGTGTTGTCATCAGTAACGTTTTTGCCGTGGCTGCTTTTGATCCCGATCTTGGCATTCTTTTTTCTCAAGGACGTCAATATTTTTCGGCTTGCGGTATTGCGGGCGTTTCCGGCTGGCCGCTGGCGGGTCCGCGCCGAATCGGTTCTGCAGGATGTTAATTCGACGCTCGCCGCCTATACACGGGCACAGTTGATCTCGTGTTTTCTGATCGGGACGATATGCACGATCGGTTTTTATTTGGTGGGTTTGAAATACGCTCTCCTGCTTGGGATATTGGCCGGTATATTTGAGTTCGTCCCGCTGCTCGGACCGGTAACGATCGGGCTTGTCGTTATCTTAACGGCAGCCGCATCGGACGATCCGTGGAAAGCGCTGTATGTTGCAATATTCTTGGTTGCGCTAAGAATAATCCACGATTATGTGACCTATCCGCGCATCGTTCGCGGCGGCATTCATCTGCATCCGCTGGCGATCATTTTATCGGTGCTCGCAGGCGAGCAGGTCGCCGGAATTCCCGGCGTTTTTATCTCGATTCCGATCGTGGCGATCGTGACCGTTTTCTACCGGCACATCCTCGAACACCAGGGCAGACGCACGCTATTCTCACACTGGTTCGAGGACGAAGAAACGGCAGCCGAGGAGACTGCATAATATGTCATCACTGGCCTGGCTGATACTTTTCTTTTTTGTGCTGCTGTTCCTAAGCATTACTGTTTACGTGCTTGTAATAAAATTCTTTTACTGGGGCGACAAAAAAGAACCGCCTTCAAAGAAGCATTAGATAAGAGCGGCAAGAACGTCCGGTTTGTCGATCACCATCTCGATCTCGACGACGTAACAAGGCAGCGAAAACTCAAAGTCTTGCAGTTTGACAGCGTCCTTTGCGGTCGTCAGCAACAGGTCCGCTTGCGAATCGCGAGCGAGTCTTTCGATCTCGCCAATGTCCTCTTGCGAATAGACGTGATGGTCGCGAAAGGCCCTCGTTCCGGCGGCCTCAAATCCGTCCTGCCAGAGCTGCTTGAAAAAGATATCCGGATTTCCGATGCCGCAAAATGCAAAGACCTTATGCTCCTTGATCTCACGCCGGCTCGGCTTCTTTTTGGTCTGAATTTCTTTTAGTTCGACGACGCCGCTGATCGCAGTCTCGGAGGTCAGGATCGCAGCCTTAGGATTTAGATCGGCAATGCCTGACCGTAAGACCGCAAGACCGCTGCCCAGATTCGCCCGAGTGACGATCACAACGTCTGCCCTCTGCAGGCCCGATCTGTATTCGCGCAAACGGCCGGCCGGCAGCATCTTTCCGCCGCCGAACGGATCGGTCGAATCGATGCAAACGATGTCGAGATCGCGTTTTACTTTTCGATGCTGAAATCCGTCGTCGAGGATGAAGGTCGTGACGCCGAACTTGCGTTTTGCCCATTCGCCCGCAGAAACGCGGTCGGCATCGGCGATAATGATGACCTTGCCAAGCAGCTTTTTCGCAAGTTCAAACGGCTCGTCGCCAGCATGTTCAGCATCCGTCAAAATGCGCTTTCCGTCGGTAACAACGACACGTTTTTTCGGATCTTTTCGGCCGTAGCCTCGCGTCAGGATACAGACCGTCTCACCATGGTCATGTAGGATCTTCGTGATGTGCGCGACCAGCGGGGTCTTGCCGGTGCCGCCGGCCGTCAGGTTGCCCACACTGATGACACGCGCATTGAGATCGAAAACATCGAGCACGCCTTTGTCATAAAGCGAATTTCGAAATTCCGTGACCTTGCCGTAAATGTATCCAAGCAGCCAGAGCATCGCTGATAATTATCATTTATTAGCGACGATCGACCAACTGCAAACAACGAACGCCCTATTTCTTATTGGTAGACTGGATCAACCGCTCGAGCTTATTCTGAGCCTGGCCGCTGTCGATGCTCTGTTCGGCGAGGCGGGCGGCATGAAGCGGATCTTTGGCGACACCGCCGACAACCAAAGCCGCTGCGGCATTCATTACGACCATCGAGCGGGCCTCGTCACGGCGTTTGCTTGCCAGAATATCTCGAATGATCGCGGCACTTTCCTTCGCAGTTTGAGCTTTCAGTTTGGCGGTCGGGCCGGCCTTGAGCCCGAAATCTTTAGGTGTCAATTTGAATTGTCTGGTCTGAGAACCGACGACCTCGATGACGTTTGTTTCACCCGCGATCGTGATCTCATCCATTCCATCCGCACCGTGTATCACCCAGGCTCGATCCGATTTGAGCATCGCGAGCGCATTTGCGACCGGCACGACAAGCGAATTGTGCCAAACGCCTACTACGGAGCGCGAAACCGCCGGGTTTGAGATCACGCCGAGCAAATTCAGACAAGTGCGAATGCCGAGAGCACGCCGCACCTCGCCGACCCGCCGGAGCGAAGGATGGAATTTCGGTGCGAACATAAAACACAGCCCGACGCCGTTTAGGCCTGCCTGCGCGATCTCTGGTTCGCCGGCGACCTTTACTCCCAATTCCGAAAGCACGTCAGCACTGCCGATCTGGCTGGTTACGCCGCGGTTGCTCTGTTTGGCTATCATCAGCCCGGCACCGGCCGCGACAAACGCAGCGGCCGTCGATACGTTGAATGTCTTGGCCGACGACGAGCCTGTTCCGCCGATATCGACCGCATTTTTCTGCGACGTCCTGATCTTGATCGCCTGCTCGCGCATCACACTCGCCATACCGGCGAGTTCTGCCGCGGTCTCGCCCTTTGCCGTCAATGCGGTGATGGCGGCCGCGATCTGGATCGAGCCATGCCGCATGTCCGTCAAAATACGAAAGAACTTGACAGCTTCTTGTGCGCTAAGGTCCTCGCCGCGGATCAGCCTCGCGATAAACGGGAACAGTGGCGAATCTGCCTTTGGATTTGTCGGCGTGACCGGTGCGCTGAGCAGCCAGTCAGTCTTTGGTTGTTGCATATTAACGGCGAAGATTCGGTCGGAAGGAAGCGACGATCGGGAACGGTCCCTGCTATCTAATATCTCAGAGTTCGAGGAAGTTTTGCAACAGTTTTCTCCCGTGCTCGGTCAGGATCGACTCGGGATGAAACTGCACGCCTTCAATCGGAAGTTCACGGTGACGCAGCCCCATGACCAGACCGTCGGGCGACTCGGCTGAAATTTCGAGGCATTCCGGCATCGTTTCGCGTTCAACGATCAGCGAATGATAGCGTCCGGCGTTAAATGGCGAGGGAAGTTCGCCAAAAATAGTTTTGCCATCATGCAGTATTTCGACAGGCTTGCCATGCACTGGCTCTGGCGCGCGTTTTACAGTTCCGCCAAAGTGCTGACCAATCGCCTGATGCCCGAGGCAAACGCCAAGTATCGGCAACCGTTCCGCAAACCGCTCGATCACACCCAACGAAATTCCCGCCGTATTGGGCGTTCCCGGCCCGGGCGAGATCAGTATTTGCTCCGGTTTTAGTTCGTGTTCGATCGCATCGACCGTCACCTCGTCATTTCGCACAACGAGCATCTCCGCACCCAATTCGCCGAGATATTGGACGAGGTTGTATGTGAACGAATCGTAATTATCGATAACTAGCAGCATCTAATTTTACTTTGCAAAAACGCATGTCCGACGCGTTCTCTATTTACTATTTTGCCTAATAACTCTATCATAAGCGCACAACTGCCCGAGGTCGAAAATATGCCCAAAAAACTCGTGTCCCTGCTCCTCATCTTGTCATTTGCCATTTTTTCATTTGGCCAGACGGCCGACGATAAGAAGAAAGAGGCGGACGAAAAACTCCAAAAGGACGCCATCGAATTCTTGCGCGAAACGGCGGCCGAGGTCGGGCGGATGCGTTCGATGGAAAATCG
>CAZVDM010000139.1:0-9496 GCA_964625555.1 uncultured Chloracidobacterium sp. | reverse complement strand
CCGTAACCGTGATAACCGGTCGTCGGCTCGCCGTCATAAACCTCTTTTGTGTCGAGTTTGTCGTTATTGTCGTAGATCGGTGTCGTCCATATTGCGGTCACGCCGAGCGATTTGAGGTATGGAAGTTTGTTGATTACACCTTGAAGATCGCCGCCGTGATAGCGCCGGGTTTTCGAACGGTTAAAAATGCCGCGCGACTTTTCCGGGTCATTATTCGATGTGTCGCCGTCAGCAAAACGGTCGGGCATGATCAGATAAATAACGTCGTCCGGCGTGAAGCCTTGATATCTTCCGGCCGTCGGCCCTTTCGGCAATATCTCGAAATCAAAGGTCGCAAATTTTTGTTTGTTGCCGACCGAGATCTTATATTTCCCGGCTTTCGTCGTTGGTGCGATCGACAGATCGAAAAACAAGTAATGCCCATTCGCACTCGCTTTCAAATTGCTTGCTTTCAGCGAAGTGCTGTTGGTCCAAACGGTACCGGTATTTAGCTCCCTTCCCCGAAGCAAAACGCGAACCGGACTGACCGTGCTTCCCGTCCACCAGCTTGGCGGTTCGACCTTTTCGACCGAAACTTGAGCGAACGCCGCGGACGCCAAGATCAAAATGAAGAGTAATAACGAATATCGTGATTTCATATTAACGGCTCCGTCCGTACGTTGCTGTCAGCCGACGCAGACGTTCGGCGACCTCGGGCGTGATCGAATCCTTGACCAGACGCCATTGCCAATTGCCCGAGCTTGACGCGGGCAGATTCATCCTTCCTTCGGTTCCGATCCCAAGCAGGTCCTGAACCGGTGCGACCACCGTATGAGCTACCGATGCCCATACGCCGCGGATAAAATCCCACTGTATCTCGCTGCCGTCCGACGTGAGATATTCGAGCGCGTATTCGCGTTCGCGCTTTATCTCGTTCGCGTCGCGGGTCGAGCCTTCACCTGCTTCAGATAGCCACCATCCGACCGTCGTGTCGTTGTCATGCGTTCCGGTGTAGGCGACGCAGTTTTTCTCGTAATTGTGCGGCAGATCGTGATTGTCCGCATCGCCGCCGAACGCAAACTGCAAAATTCGCATCCCCGGAAACCCAAAACCGTCGCGAAGTTCCTCAACATCCGGTGTGATCACGCCAAGATCCTCGGCGATCACCGGCAGTTCGCCCAAATTAGACTGAAGTGCAGCAAATAGCTCTTTTCCAGGCACGTCGACCCAACGGCCGTTCTCTGCTGTTTCGTCGCCGCCCGGAACTTCCCACGACGCGGCAAATCCGCGAAAATGATCGACCCGCACAACATCGACTGTGGCGAGTGTCGCCCGCATCCGATCGATCCACCAGCTAAAACCGTCCCGCTGCATCGCATCCCAGTCGTAGATCGGATTGCCCCAGAGCTGACCGGTTTTTGAGAAATAATCAGGCGGCACTCCGGCTACCACCGTAGGCGTGCCGTCGGATTCGAGTTTGAATTTATCCTGATTGCACCAGACATCGGCCGAATCGAGTGCGACAAATATCGGAATGTCGCCGATTATCTTGATCCCCAATTGCGATGCATGCTCTTTGACCGCCTGCCATTGGCGAAAGAACAAGAATTGATAGAATTTCTCGGCCTGGATCTCGTCAAACAGCTCATCAGCAGCGGCCTCAAGAGTTGCAGAGTCTCGCATTTTCAGTTTCTCCGGCCATTCGTACCAGGGCCGTTGATCCTGCGACGCTTTGAGCGCTTTGTATAGAGCATATTCGTCGAGCCAGCTTTCATTGTCTTGGTAAAATGTCTCTGCCTTTCCACGAAGATCAACGCTTGTAATGTGGTGGAATCCGTCGTACGCAATTTTCAGCAGATCACGCTTCCATTCATAGACCGTGCCAAAATCGACTTTATGAACGGCAAAATCCGGCCGGTCGGCCAGAACAGACGCGTCAACCAAATGGTCTTCGACGAGCAGCTCCGGAGAGATCAGCAGCGTATTTCCGGCAAATGCCGAGAAACACTGGTATGGCGAATCGCCGTATCCCGTAGGTCCGAGCGGTAATATCTGCCAGTACGTCTGGTCGGTGTCAGCTAAAAGATCGAGGAATTTGAACGCCTCGCTTCCGAGATCGCCGATACCAAATTCGCCCGGCAGCGACGTCGGATGCAGCAGCAGTCCTGATGCTCGCGGAAAATTCATATTGCTAGCATAGTACGATAAAAAGGGACGCGAATACTGTCTTCACGTCCCTATATCGTTCAAAATACCGCCGTTGACGGATCAGAATTCGAGACGCAGTCCGAACTGGAGCTGTCGGTTCGAATAAGGAGCCGTGCCGCGGATCGTGCCGAAGCCGTTAAAGGTATTCGAGTTGTTTATATCCGTGTTTGGGGTTCCCCACTGGATAGCATTAAACAAATTGAACGCCTCAGACCTGAACTGGATCCTGACCCTTTCGTTGAACTTAAAGTCCTTTGAAAGGCCGAGGTTCAGCTGGTTGGTCGCGGGCGACCGGAGCGAATTTCGTTCAAGACTGCCAAAGCCCGTCGGCGTCGTCGCGAACGCGGCACGATTGAGGTAAGGCGTCTTATCCGGATTTCCCGTGTACGGGCTGCCGGTAAGGTTTACAAGCCGTCCGTTATTCCTGACGTCAAACGCGTTTCCGCTTTGTGCACGGAAGATCGCATTTAGCGACCAGCCGCCGGCGAAGAAATCGAGAACCTTGTTCATGTCGCTGCCGTATTTGCGGCCGCGGCCCCATGGCAGGTCATAAACGGTCTGGAACGAGAACACGTGCGGATAGTCGAGACGTGATGTCGCATATTGCTCGATATAGTTAGCACCGCCGGAGGTGTTATCGAATGCACCTTCGCCGTTGTCCTTTGTCTTGGAATACGTGTAAGAAGCAATATACTGCCAACCCGCTGAAAACCGACGCGTAAGCTGAAGCTGTAGCGAATTGTATGACGAGCGGCCTAGATCGTCGCGAACATTTACAGAACCGAGCCCGGGATAACAGTTCCCGAGCGTTCGCCCGGAAATAGGACAAGGTATCGATGTATCGAACGAATAGGCCGTCGAATTGAGGTTGTAATAGAGGATCAGGTTCTTGCCACGCGTTCCCACATAGCCGATGCTAAGTGCGGTATCGTCCGTGAGCTGGTACTGATACTGAATGTTGTACTGCATGACATTGGACACTTTGTTATCGGGGCGAACCGCGATCACGTCGGCATTCAACGGGTTGTTGAGGAATGCTGCACTGGTATTTACCGTCGGCAGCGGAAGAGGCTGTGTGGCCAGCGTATTGTTGTTGTTGTTCAGCGGGCCTTGTCCCGAGAAAGTAATACGATAGCCGTCGTTGTAGCTGTAGCTGGCGCTTCCTGAATAAGGTGCGTTCTGTGCCAGCTGATTGTTGATACCGCCGCGATCCAGGAAGTAAAAAATTCCAAATCCGCCGCGAATAACGTGCTTCGCCTTTCCGGTAAGGTCATATGCCATGCCAAAACGCGGACTAAAATTATTCTTGTCCGTATTGGTCAGGGTGTCCGACTTCGATTGGGCAAGGACCAAACGGCCGGCGTCGAGGTCAAAGTTTGACTGACGTGCATAACGCTCGGCAGGATTTGTAAAGTACTCGTAACGCATACCGAGGTTCAGTGTCAGCTTGCTGGTAGCTCGCCAATCGTCCTGCGCAAATACTGCATTTTCCCAGTTCGTGGTGCCCACGTTGCCGTTTTGCACCCCGATCTGATAGCTGCACATAAATCCGATCAGCAGGTTGGCCTGTTCAAATCCTGTATTGCCTGATGCAGCCTGTGAAGGAGCTCCGGGTGCACCCGGACATTGCGTGAAGTCGCCGTTGCCGTATATGCGGAAATACCCTTTGCCGGCGATCGGACGAAAGAGGCCGACCTCGCGGTGTACTATGGCACCACCGAATTTGAGCGTGTGCTTACCTGTTACCCAGCTCAAACTGTCAACCAGCTGAAGCGTATCCTGAGGAACGCGGTACGGTCCGTAGTCACCTGTATATTCAAGCTGGCCGTTGTAGCCACCGATCAGTGCTCCGCCGCCGAGGCTTGAATCGCGATTTGCATTTACGATCCCGAGATCTGCCGAAATTGCCTGGTCGCCAAACGGCGGCTCGTAGCCGTAACGGAGACGGTTCGCCTGAACGCGCATCTCGTTGTACATCATCGGCGTGATCGTATGATTCCAACCGATGACGCCGCCTTTGTTTCGCGTTGGGTTCGATCCCGAACCGAAGCCGGCCGGCAGATTTGGAAGACGCGAAGTAACGGTCTGACTATAGCGGCCGTAGTTTCCGCGGAAAAAGAGTTGGTCGTCGGCCGTCAGATTGGCATCGACACGATAATCAAAGACGTTCTGGTGATCTATCTGGTTGCGCGTGACAAGCCAGTTGTTCTGGAAACCGGTGCCGTTGTTCGGGTTAGGATAAGCCCGCAGGTATGCTAGCGCCGCGGCGTTCATTCGATTCCCCGGAAGCTGATCGAGACGATTGTAAGGCGTGCCGTTTCCATTCACACAGAGATTTCCCTGTGTCGTCGTGCCGTTCACGCAGATATTCAGCCCGGTCAACGGGTCGCGAAGCTGGGTCGGAAGTGCCGAAAAATCGCCGAGCCGGAATGCTGCGGTCGGAACCGACGCAGTTTCAGTCGCTCTCGGCAAAAACTGCCTCAAACCCTCGTAACTAAAAAAGAAGAAAAGTTTCTTGCCAAAATCGGTTACGGCCGGGATCTCGATAGGTCCGCCGACCGTACCGCCAAATTGACTGCGGCGGAAGAGCGGAAGGCGCCGCCTTTCAACCACCGAATCAAAAAACGCGGGACGCGCGTCCATTGCATTGTTGCGGAGGAAAAGATACGACGAACCGTGAACCGCGCTCGTCCCGGAACGTGTTACCGTGTTTACGATCGCACCGCCGCCGCGGCCAAATTCAGCCGTCGCGACGCTCGTCTGAACGCGAAATTCCTGAACAGCATCTGCCGATGGAAAGATGTTGATCGTATTGACCAGCGATTCGTTATTATCTACGCCGTCAAGCAGGAAGTTGTTCGCCTGTGTACGCTGGCCGTTGATCGAAAGGGCTGCACCGCCGGTGTTTCCGCCGCGATACGTTTCGGCATCTCCGCCTGCACCGGTGGCAAAACCGCCGACCACGCCCTGTGTGACGCCCGGCGACAAACGTGCAAGTTCGAGAACGTTACGCCCGTTTAGCGGAAGCTGCGTGATCTGGCGTCCCTGCACGACATTGCCGATCGCCGATGAGGACGAATCGACCTGCGGAACATCAGAAGTTACGGTAACGGTCTCGCTAACAGATCCGGCCTCGAGTCGAAAATCGAGTACCGCCGTTTGGGCTACTTCGAGGACGATCTCCTGTTTCGTCGTTTTGAAGGCCGGCTGGCCGACCTCGATCTGGTACGCTCCCGGCGAAAGCGATAGGACGCTGTAAGAACCGTCATCACTACTGATGGCCTTTATTTCGCGCCCGGTGCCGGTCGAGCGAACGGTGACCGTCGCTCCTTTTATTACCGCACCGGTTGCGTCGGATACGGTTCCTTGTATTCGCGCAGACTCGGTCTGAGCAAAACACATAATGGCCAAACTAAGGGATGCAAAAACGACCGTGATCGCCCTTTTCCCATAATTGAAATACTTGGAATTCATTGATATATCCACCTCTCTCGCTGGAAAGCGTTTTTAAAAGTTGCCGCCATTCACGGCCAAATTGGTCAGACCAATTATAGATTTTTTGATAGTTTGTTGGACAAACAAACAAAGTAATATAACAAATCGATTTCGTTGTCAACACCAGACAGCAATTACGCCGCTGAAGCGAATTTTTTTGCCAGAACCAAGCTGATCGCCCCGACTATTGTTGGCGAACCGCCCAAAGTCGACGGAACGATATCCGCGACCGACACTTCCTGCCGGATACTTCGTTTAGAAAATCTTGTTATGTCGTCTTTTATCAGATCCCAGCCCCGTATGATGCTCCCGCCCAGGATAACGACTTCCGGGCTTAGGCCGACAATCAAATTGGAAATACCGAGCCCGAGGAACGACGCCGTTTCCTTCAGAGTCCTTGATGCTAGTTTCTCGCCGCTCATTGCGAGGTCTATCAGATGGTCGATATCGATGGGCACCCCATTTCCGCCGCCGGCACTCGCATTGTACCGGCCGACAAACGCCTTTTCCGACGCGTGTGCTTCCCAGCAATCCGATCTCCCGCAGGAACACGGGACCGGAGCTTTGTCTGCAACATACATATGGCCGAATTCACCCGCCGCCCCCGATTCGCCGCGGTAAACCTGGCCATCGATGACGATCCCGGTGCCAATTCCCTCGGCGACCATTACCATTATGAAATTGCGTGCACGGCGGATACTGAGGCCCCCGAACCACAATTCGGCGAGTGCGACGGCATTCGCATCATTATCGACTGAAACCGTAAGTCCTGTCCGTTCAGTGATTTGCCGGGCTATATCCCAATCGCTCCACTGAAAGTAAGGAATATAGACGATATTTCCGGAATTCTGGTCAGCGATACCCGGAACGGTCATACCGACCTCCAGATCGAACGCCGAATACTCTTCGGCAAATGCCGCGACCTTTGAGAGTATCTGATCATTCATATACTCGAGATCGGACGAAGTCGGAAATTTTTCTTGTTTTAGGATTGTTCCGCCCAGATCAGCAACGGCGATCGTCGTTTCGCGCGGCGTGACATCCACGCCTATCGCTACCGGAGTTCCGCGTTTGAGCCGCAGCAGAGTCGGTTTTCGGCCGCCTGTCGAATCGCCCGTACCGATCTCCTCGATCAGACCTTCGTCCTGCAGCATTTCTACGATCGAAGAGATCGTCGATCGCTGAAGCGACGTTTCGCGTGCTATCTCGGCACGTGAGATCGGCGAGCGCGCCCGAACATAGTTCAGAACGATCTGTTTGTTTATATCCCTGATCGTGTTGTGACGGGCAATTTTTGTGTTCGAAGATGTTAAATAGATTTTCTTCATTTGTCCCTGCAGCGTTACGATCACGACGAGAACAGAGTGTCCCGCCGTAGATTGTTGCTAATCACAACAAAGAGGGTAAATCGTTTTTTTGAAATTTACAAATAAACTGAAAACTTTTTTTAACGGCAAAAGTTCGTGTGGATTTGACGGCAGTTTCACAGCCGGGGCTGCGGGTATCGCTACAGCGGACGAAGATCGTTTCTTTGCAACCAGTTTTGCTCTGGATATTTAGCCGATGCCGAGATCGTATGAAGAGTATATGCCTGCCGTGAAAGTTTGCTTGTGTTTGGCATGCTGTAATGCGGCAGCGATCCGTCGAGAACGATGCAGGCACCCTTTTTCACATCGAGCGGGATCATACTTTCGACGTTATGCGGCGTGTCGTCGAATGTTTCAAACTCGGTTCCGCCGCCTGCTTTTCGCTTGAACCAAGACCGGAGGGTCGTGTGGTGCCCTCCGGGTTGCGCCCAGAGACATCCGTTCTCAATTGTCGCATCTTCCAACGCGAACCAAAATCCTACGCATGACAATGGCCGTGTGTACAAAAACGATGAGTCCTGATGCACATCAACAACACCTCCGATCTCAGCATGTTTGAATATATGCATACTCTGGATCAGAACTGCGTCCGAAAGTTCAAGGTCGGCAGCAAGTGCTTTCATTTGCGATGAACGCGAAAACCGATCGTAGACCGGATCGAGATCGTGGAGTGCGTGGCCGATCTTGTTTAGCGAATGAAGAATGTCATTTTTTAGTTGCCCTTCGCGATCAAAAGCGTCCTTCTCAAAAAAGAAAGATATGCGGCCGCCGGAATTTAGAAAATATTCGTCGCTGGTCCTTTCCTGCTCGGAAGTTTGAAAAACCGACGGATGGCCGTCATAGTCAAACCGGTCTGCCAGTTCAGCCGCACGTGCCATCAGTTCGTCACATTCCGCGTTCGAATTGAACCCCTCGATCAACAGAAACCCGTCGCGCTGAAACTGTTTAAGCCGTTCGCCCATATCCAGTTAGTATTCATAAAACCGGCAATTCCCGCAAGAGTGATCCGAGGGAGTTCAGATATTGTGTCCTGTGTGCACTTTTTGCGGCAGATTGTCTTATTCTTATTGTATATGGATCGTGTCTCCGGATATGTACTTGCGGGCGGACAAAGTGCTCGAATGGGCGAGGACAAGGCTGTACTTAGCATCGGCGGCCAAACCTTCGTCGAACGCGCCGCAAATGCCCTTTCGACGGTCGCCCGAAGCGTAACTGTCGTCGGACTTCGTGGTAATTACAACGGGCATCTCAAAATTATCCCCGACGCTTTGGAAAGTCGAGGATCGATCGTTGGGCTTTACACGGCTCTCGCCGATTGCGGGACCGAATTTGCCGCCGTGCTCGCCTGCGACCTTCCTTTTGCAAACCCGGATCTATTGAAGGAACTTGTTGGATCGATCGGGGAATTCGAAGCCGCGATGCCGATGCAGCAGGACGGACGTCTTCAACCCCTGTGCGCCGTGTACCGCAGGGACGTGTGTTTACCGCATGTCGAACGTATTCTTGCCTCAGACAACTGGCGGCTCCAACAGCTCGGCAGCCTTCTCAAAGTTTCTATAATTAAGCCCGTCGGCGTTCGCTGGTCGATGAACGTCAACACGCCTGCGGAAATGCTCACAGCGATCGAAATGGCCGACAAGGTCTAGAGATTGACCTTTTGTGTGCGGTATTTGCGAAATCCCGTGTGATGAAGCATTACTTCCGAAACGCGCATGGTCCCGTCGGTGTCGTACAGTGAAAGTTCGATCACAGCACTTCCGCTGTAATCGGTCTTGGTGCCGAGCAGCAGGTTGCGGCTCTCGCGGCGGCTGCCGCCCGAGGTGAGAAGCCGAACCTTCAAGATCGCTGTGCGGGCGTTTGCCGCCGTTAGAAATCTATCGAGCTTTTCGGCTCGGACCATCGAACGAAATTCCGTGTAAACAGCCCTTTCATCTGATGTTTCCGGTATCGGATCCTGATCTATCTTGAATGCGAGCAGATCGAACTGTTTCTTGACGATCTTTATACTCGCGATCAAACGCGTCATCGAATCGCTCTTCTGCTGCTTCGGCGGTAAATGTTCCGATGCCTCGACGAGGTAATCCACATACCCCGCGGCAGCCCTCAAACGGCTGACTGTTTGGTAGAACGAATTCGGGTCGCCAATGCCGATGTCATATTCGGGAACGAACTGTTCCGGATTGTAGATCGGCTTTGTGCTTTCGCTTTTCAGCAAAATTCCTGCGATGACGGCGTTGAGCGATTTGGTGTCGACCACATTTACCGATTGCGTGATCGTCCGGTCAGTGCGAAACAGCGAGATCAGATCGGCCACAGATTTGACCGCTGCACCGGCAATTCCCGGCATTCCAAATCCGGTGATCAGGGCGTTGCCGCCGGCGCTCTTGTCGATGGATTCGATGTTGACAGTTCGGTCTTCTTGCTGCTTTTTCGCCTCTGCTTCGACG
>CAZVDM010000138.1:0-9542 GCA_964625555.1 uncultured Chloracidobacterium sp. | reverse complement strand
GGTCATTAGGCAGATCTTGTGATATCGAAGCTTCGCAACGTCAAAATCGTCCTTGCCGATGCCGGTACCGAGAGCCGTGATCAAAGCTTTGATCTCGCCGTGGCCAAGCATTTTGTCGAAACGCGCTTTTTCGACGTTTAGGATCTTACCCTTGAGCGGCAGAACCGCCTGATTCTTACGGTCGCGGCCCTGTTTTGCCGAGCCTCCGGCGCTGTCTCCCTCGACGATGTATATCTCTGAAAGTGCCGGATCTTTTTCCTGACAATCGGCGAGTTTGCCGGGCAGAGTTGATGTGCCGAGAGCACTCTTTCGTACAATTTCTCTCGCTTTTCTGGCAGCGTCACGGGCACGTGCCGCATCGACGGCCTTGCCGACGATCTTTTTGGCGACGGCCGGATTCTGCTCGAAAAAGTCGCCGAGCTTTTCGTTCAGGAACGATTCGACCGGTCCCTTTACCGGCGAATTGAGCTTTCCTTTCGTCTGACCTTCGAACTGCGGCTGCGGTATCTTGACCGAGATCACCGCGACCAGGCCTTCGCGAACGTCGTCGCCGGTGAGCGTGACCTTGGCGTTTTTGACCATGCCCGACGATTCGGCGTAGTTGTTGATCGTACGCGTGATCGCACCGCGAAAACCCGAAAGGTGCGTGCCGCCGTCGACCGTATTGATGTTGTTGGCGAACGAGAAGATCTTTTCGTCGTAGCTGTCGTTGTACTGCATCGACACCTCGATCGAGAGATCGTCGGCGATCAGCTCAAAATAGAGCGGTTCGTCGTGAAGCGGAGCCTTGTTGCGGTTAAGATGCTTGACGAATTCGGCGATGCCGCCTTTGTAATAGAACTCGTGCGATTTCTCGGGCTCTTCGCGTTCGTCCTTGATAAAGATCCGGATGCCTTTGTTGAGGAACGCCTTTTCACGCAGGCGTTCCGACAGCTTTTCGAAGCTGTATGTGGTCGTTTCGAAAATGCTCGAATCTGGACGGAACGTGATCTTGGTACCGCGTTTGGTTGTCGTGCCGGTTTTGACGAGCGGGGCGACCGGGATCCCAGCCTCAAATTCCATCTCGTGCGTCACGCCGTCACGCCAGATCTCGAGCCGAAGATATTCGCTTAGAAAGTTTACGCAAGATACGCCCACACCATGAAGGCCGCCCGAAACCTTGTAAGAATTCGAGTCGAATTTGCCGCCGGCGTGAAGGATCGTCATGACGACCTCGGCCGCCGAACGTCCCTCTTGCTTATGCATATCGGTCGGGATTCCGCGGCCGTTATCGACGACCGTGATGGAGTTGTCCATGTGGATGACAACCTCGATCGTGTCGCAATAGCCCGCCAATGCCTCGTCGACCGAATTGTCAACGACCTCGTAAACCAAATGGTGAAGACCGATCTCGCTCGTCGAACCGATGTACATCGCCGGGCGCTTGCGCACTGCGTCGCGTCCCTCAAGAACTGTGATCTGATCTGCGCCGTATTCCTGCTTTGCTTTAGACAATTTGAAAACCTCTTGAATAAAAACTGTTATTAATTCAGTCCGCGATACCCGCAAAAAGCGGCCAAAACACAAAAGAAAATTATAGCATTTTTTAGTGCTTACGAACAGGCGGGAAAGCCAATAAACATCTTGTTTTTAGAGTGATTTAGCGGTTCCGTCGCTGACGCGAAAAATGGTTGCGTTCGTACCGAATTTTTCGATGAAACTTTCTTTTGAAGTGGTTACGAATGTCTGGGTTTTGCCTGCGAGGTATTCGAGAAGCTGAGCGATGCGGTTGTAGTCGAGTTCGGCGTCGATGTCGTCGAGGAGGAAGAGCGGATATTCGCCTCGGGTCGCTTTATAGACGGCGATATTTGCGAGTTGGAGCAGCAAAAGAGCAGATCGCTGCTGGCCCGCCGAACCGTATTTCCTTAAATCGTGTCCGTCGAAGTGAATTTCCAGGTCATCGCGGTGCGTGCCGATGAGTGCGTGGCCGGCGAGGATCTCGGCGTGGACGCGAAGGGCGAGACGCTCAGCGATGAGGGCTTCGTAGTTCGCGAGGTCGCCTTTGCCCTCGAGCGTCGAAACGTAGCGGATCGAGAGCTCCTCGCGGCCGAAGAGCTGTTTTTCGAGCACGCCGTTGATCCGTTCCACAAAGCGGACGCGGGCACGATGTATTCGCGAAGCAAGCGTCGCAAGCTGTTCGTTCCACGGGGCGAGCATTTCGGCGGTCTTTTCAGTTGACGATTCTTCGTCGCGGGCACGCTGGAGCAGTGCGTTCTTTTGCTTGATGACGCGGCTGTAATCGGTGAATGTCTGGATGAACGGCGGATGGAGCGAGACGATCCCGGCGTCGAGAAATCGCCGCCTCGAATCCGGATGCCCGCGGACTATCTCGAGCTCGTCGGCGTTAAAAACAACGGCGTGAAGCTGGCCGAGATAACGCTGAACGGTCTCTTTTTTGTCGTTGACAGTTAGCGACTTAGTGTTGCCCTGGATCGAGACCTGCAGCTTTCGCGTGATCTCAGGCGATTCTTCGACGTTTCCGCTGACGATCGCCAGTTGCTCGCCGAATCGGACGGCTTCGTGCAATTTTGTCGTGCGAAACGAACGCGTCGATGCTACGAGCGCAATGGCCTCGAGCCAATTGGTCTTGCCCTGGCCGTTTTCGCCGACGAGAATGTTGAGACCGGCCGAACACGTTATCTTTCCCTGTAAATTTCGAAATCCGCTCGCCTCGAGCGACAAAAGGAGCATTTTGCGATTTTAACACGTCTGAACTTTCCATGAATTCGAGCCTGGTTTTTCTGAACTCCGCACACATTAGTAATTTGTTATAGTTATAGTGTTAAATCTGATTTAACACCTTGGATCATCATAAATATGCGGCTGCCACTGATCGTCATCCTAATTGCACTTTCTGCATTCAGCGTCTTTACACAAACGGGCCTTAAAACCGGCGCGCCCGCACCGGTGTTCACTTCGCAGTCGATCGAAGGTACTTTTTTTGATCTTGAGGCGAAACGCGGTTCGGTGGTAGTGCTCACATTTTGGTCAACAACCTGCGAGATCTGCCGAACTGAGATCCCGAGGCTTAATGAGTTCACGTCTCGTTACGACGGCAAAGACGTTGTCTTTGTTGCACTCACAATGGAGAGCGAAGCTCGCATCACCCCTTTTCTTCGCAAGAACCCCTTTACATTTACAATAATGCCAAATAGTCTGGGGCCAATAATGCAATATGCCGACCGGGATCGCCGAGGCAATCTTGATATGGGCTTCCCTGCATTTTTTGTCATCGACCAAACAGGCAGGCTCGAATACCGCTCGAGCGGTTTCGACAAAACCGCAGCTCTCGGGGACGCCATCGACCGGCTGGTCGCCAACAAGCGATCTGAATAAGCACTGCGATCGTCTCGTGTTGATCGAGACAAGAACGCGATCGCGGGGAAAATGGTGATGTTGTTAGTGTGGACCTTTGTAGGCCTCTCAACGGCTTACAAAGGCTTTTTCATTTCATCCTTAAAACCAGGACCCTCGTTCTTGGGCAGAGTGGGATCCGGTTCATTGGGCCGAACACTTATTAGTCTAGGCGGCCGACTGATGTCAGTCGTCACGTTAAAATCACGAGGTTGGCCGATCAAATGGTCGTTGATCAGTCGTCGCCAGGTCTTGGCATTTTCCAGGGCCACGCCTTTTCCCTTACCCATAACATTTTGTTCAGTGAAACCGACCGGAGTAACATAACAGCGATCTTCGCCATTTTCAGCGCTGTTATTCGTACAGGTGTTCTCGCCGTTTGCGAGTGTCTGGATGTGAAACTCGTCAAGCTCCGGTGATGGGTGATGATAAATTTGCTGATTCGCTAAAGCCTGAATGTGATCCTGATCCATCGCATGTCCCAATTCGTGCCAAAGAACTCTGGCGTCCTTCTCGACGTGGTGGGCATCGTACATTCTGCTATCGGAGCGAAATGCAAAACCGCGGTCAACGAAGGGCCTCTCAGACCGGATGACGTCTATCTCAAGATGAACCGGTGCCTGTCCCTTTGTTTTGACAAGTTCATCGTGCGGATCAGATACCGGACCGCCCACCAGTTCAAAACGGCACAGTATATTCGGCCTCCAACGTTCCACTTTGTCGTTGATCACCAGATCGTAATCGAAATCATGGCAGCGGTCTGTCGGAATGAGCATGAATCTCTTATCCCAAAAATCCTGCCCGAGTTTGAATTTGTGCGCGAATTCTATGCTGGTGGCGAAATCCCAATCCGAGATCTCGAACCAATCCCAATTGCCGTCCTGAACGAAACAAGTATCGTTTATCTTCACCATTACGAGCGGTCTTATCGTCCCGTTTTGGCTATCGGCAAAGTTCAGTGAATAGTTGATCCGGATCAAAAGTTCGACCGGGCCGGGCGGATGATGCCGCGGAGAGGCCGGCTTCGGGACGGTCAATTCCGAATCCAAAACATCGCAACGAACTAACCGGTAATGTTCACAATTCCCGACCCACTTTTTATCGCTTCGCTCTAATACCTGCATTAACTTTCGCTTTGCTAAGATCTTTGATCGGTTACCTTAGGATTACGCCGGCAAATCGTTGACCTTGATCGCCCAGAGGCAGAGCCTATTTGGACCGTAAATTGGCGCCGCAAGATTTTGACAGTCTACTTTGAACAAGTTCAAATCGCAATAGTTGTTTTACCGGACATATTCGCGGTATATTCTAATTTCCCCGCGAATTTGCGGAGAGGTAGCCTAATTGGTAAGGCAGTAGTCTTGAAAACTACCGCGCGTAAGCGCTTGCAGGTTCGAGTCCTGTCCTCTCCGCCACTTTACTTTCAGTTCATTACAAACAAATTACAGGCGTGTGACGGATTTTCCTTGCTTTCGATTTCCGTTTTGTTATAGCCTAGGTGCATACTGAATGACGGTTCATTCATATTTATCGATATGCCCAGGCCCGCGAAAAATGGTGCGACGGCAAAAGCCCCCGTCGTTGATAAGAGAGAAGCGATCCTGCGCGCCGCGACCAAGGTTTTCGCGGGCAACGGCTATTTTAATTCAAAGGTCTCAGACATCGCCGGGGCCGCAGGCATTGCAGACGGTACGGTCTATCTTTATTTCAAAAGTAAGGACGACATACTGCATTCGATCTTTGATCGTGCAATGGCCGAATTCATCGCCGAAGGCAAGCAGAAACTCGCAAAGCTGGACGATCCGGTCGCAAAGCTTCGGCGCATTGCCGAACTGCATTTGGGCAAACTTGGCGCCGACCGCGATATGGCGATCGTTTTTCAGGTAGAGCTTCGCGGATCGACCAAGTTCATGCAGGAATTTTCGGCAGCCGGATTTGCCGAGTATCTCGACATAATTCGCGTCACGATCGATGACGGTCAGCGAGCCGGAGTTTTTCGTGACGATATCAAACCGATCGTCTGTGCCAAGATCCTCTACGGCGCACTAGACGAGATGGTTACCAACTGGATACTTTCCAAGCACCGCTACCCGCTCGAACCAATGGCGAACGAAGTGCTCAAGATCTTTTTCGGAGGAATTCTCATCAAATGACCCAAACTGCCGAGAAACGATCAGCGTTAAGCGAGAGAGCAATTTCGAGCGGCGAGCCGGCTACGCTGGCTGAGCTGTTTTTGTTGTCGGCAGACAAATTTGACCGCAGCGATGCGTTGAACTACAAGCGTGACGGCGCGTGGCGGCCGATCTCATCCAGCGAAGTGGTCGAACGAGCGGAGAACATCGCTCTCGGCCTTTACTCGATCGGCCTTCGCAAGGGCGACCGGGCTGCGATCCTGGCGGCCAACTCGCCGGAATGGACCTTGTCTGATGCGGGTTGTCAGTTTGCCGGAGTGGTCGACGTGCCGATCTATACCACGCTTGCTCCGGATGCTGTCGCTTACATCATCAACGATTCAGGAACACGAGTATTCTTTTTGCAAAACAAGGAAACATACGATCGAATCGAGCAGATACTGTCCAACTGTAAGTCGATCGAAACACTTGTCTTCTATGATATCGAAGGCGTCACGGCGAAAAATGCGATCTCGCTCGCAGAGCTGGAGGCAAAAGGCAAACAGCTCGACAGCGAAAGGCCGGAGCTCATTTCTGAGATGGTGAATGCTTCCCTACCCGGCGATATCGCAACGCTTATCTACACCAGCGGCACGACCGGCGAGCCGAAAGGCGTGATGCTGTCGCATTCGAATCTGATCTCAAACGTCATCGATGCCGCCGAAAAATATGAGTTTGAGGGCCGTGACATTTCCCTGTCGGTACTGCCGCTGTCGCACGTTTTCGAACGAACGGGAATGTACGTATACATTATGTACGGCATGGCCGTTCACTACGCCGAGTCGATCGAAAAGGTGCCTGACAACTTGCAGGAGGTCAAACCGACGATCTTTATCGGCGTGCCGCGAATATTTGAAAAGGTATACGAAAGAGCCCGAATGAAGGCGGCTCGTTCGAGCCAGATCCGCGAGCGGATATTTGACTGGGCGATCGAGGTTGCCAAGGAGTATGCCCGGCTGACGGAAAATGGCGAACCGATCCCCGTTGCCCTGACGGCAAAACATAATCTTGCGGACACATTCGTCTATTCAAAACTTCGACAGTTCTTTGGCGGAAACCTGCGGTTCTGCATCACGGGCGGTGCGGCCCTTTCGGATGAGATATATCTCATTTTCACGGGAGCCGGCATTCATATCATGCAGGGTTATGGATTGACCGAGACATCGCCGGTCATTTCGTCGAACAATCCGACGAATATCCGAGTCGGAACGGTCGGTAAACCGATCCGTAACGTCGAGGTGCGGATCGCAGCCGACGGTGAGATCGAAACTCGCGGCCCGGGCGTAATGCTCGGCTATTACCACAAGGAAGAGGCGACGCGCGACGCGTTCACCGAGGACGGATGGTTCCGGACCGGTGATATCGGCGACCTCGACGCGGATGGATATCTGACGATCACTGACCGTAAGAAAGAGCTTTTCAAGACATCAGGCGGCAAATATATCGCTCCGTCGCACATCGAGCAAATGATCAAATCTTCGCGGTTCGTCAATCAGGTGGTGCTGGTCGGGAACGAGCGGAAATTCCCTGCTGCACTGATCGTACCCAATTTTGAAATGCTCGAATCGTATGCGGAGCTAAAAGGGCTGGAGATCAAAACGCCGGCGGAGTTTTGCAAACATGAGAGGATCAGGAACCTCTTTGAACGCCAGATAGCCCAACACACAACGGGCCTGGCCCAATACGAAACTGTGAAGAAGTTCGTACTTATTGAAAATGAACTAACGGTCGAGAGTGGCGAGCTGACGCCGACCCTGAAAGTGAAACGGCGTGTGGTCGATCAAAACTACAAGGCCTTGATCGACGAAATGTACGCATAGCAAACGCGCATCAATACAATATCCGCGTTCCTATTCCACCGGTGGCACTGCTCACGGCGCTGCGGCCGGCTCCGATAACTAATTCTAAAACAGTCTGTGCAATGCCCTTTTTCGCCTTATCGACCTCAACGATGTCGTAAGGCTCGAGCATAATGTCTTTTTGAAGGCCCTTCTTGATCTGATCGTAATTAGCAGAGATCACTTCGCGTTCCTTCGAGTTCGACTTGAGCCGATAGATCTTGATGTCTTTTGTCTTTGCCTCGCGTTTGACGCCGCCGATCTTGGCGATCGCTTCGGTCAGCGACATTCCGCCTTCTTTCAAATAGATACCCTGCGGAGCAATGACCTCGCCGGTGACATAGACGGGGGCAGCTTTTTGCACGACGATAACATCTCCGGGATAAATGATCGGGTTCGCTTCTTCCTTGCCCATTCGTACGCTGCTCAGGCTGTACATGCGCGAAGGCACATCGGTCGGGTCGCCCGTCGTCGCTTTCCACTGGCTATCCTCGGTGGCGTCTGAACATAACGGCGGCCGGGTTCTGAACACTTGGACCATTCCGCCGGCCTCTTCTTTAATACCGCCTGAGAACGCGAGCAGTTCGACCAGTGTCGCTTTGCGTCGCAATTCGACCTGCTGCGGCGTCACGACTTCGCCGTAGATAGTTGCGGGCGGGCGGCTCTTTCGATCGGTAACGCGAATGCTTGCCTGTGGGTTGCGCAAGTATTTTGAAAGCAGATTCGTAACCTCGGTACGCAGCTCGCGCTCGGAGCGGCATTTTGCCAACACCGGTTTATCGAAAAAAGGAACCTCTATCTTGCCATCCTCATCTACGGTAGCCACAAAATCATACTGCGGTTCTCCGAGCACCTTGCCCGTGATCTCATCACCCGGGCCGATCATGTATCCCTTCTGATCTGACGACACGTCGACCGGAACCTGCGCCGAGGCCACACCGGCCAACATAAAGATGACCGTCAAAGAAAATATCAATTGCAATTTCATCGTATAAGACCTCAGCTGCATATCACGGCGTAAGTATATCCCAATAATAGGCGCCGTTGCACACTTTTCGTGATTGGATGCCGTAAACAGCTCTATCGTCAGCACGCGAAATTATGAATTTAGAGTTGCGATTTTTTGAATGTAATTTCAGAATGAATGTTCGAACTCCATTCTTTAACAAATGGCCACGAACGACGAAAGATCAAGCGAGCAATTTTGGTTCTTGCGACGTCCGCTTCAATTTTTGGCGGATATAGCCGTGCTTTGTATCGCGTTCTTCGTCGCGTACCTGCCGGCCGTCAATGTTCAGCTCGGCGAATTTTACCTGGACGTTGTATTGCTGCAGCTGCCGTTTGTGATCCTCGTTCAGCTTTCGGCGTTGTTCATGGTCGGAGCCTATTCGTTGATTTGGCGGTACGTCAGCATTGAGGACATCCGCGTATTCATGAAAGCGGCGGCCATCTCGTGTGTGATATTGGTCGTTTTCAGATTTCTGCTCATCTTTACGGAATTCAATCTATGGCAGGTGCCGGTCTCTGTAATATTGATCGACACCGTGATGGCATTCGGCGGACTGCTGGCACTTCGGATACTCCGACGCTTTTTTTACGAACTCAACGAAAAGAATCGAACATATGGCGGCCGGCGGCGAGTAAAGCAAAAACCGACGTTGCTTGTCGGAGCCGGACGAATGGGTGCAACATTGGCCAAAGAGATGGTCGGACGCGCTGATGCTGAGCTCGATATACGCGGGTTTGTCGATGACGATCCGGGCAAACGCGGCGGCAGCGTTAATCGTATAAAAGTGCTCGGAACGACCAATGACTTGCCGAAGCTTGTCGACGAACTTGCTATCGAACAGGTCGTTATCGCAATAGAGCAGGCGCAGGGCAAAGAGATCCGCCGGATCATGGATGTCTGCACATCGATACCGGTCAAGGCCATGATCGTGCCGAGCCTGAATGAGATCGCACATGGACGCGTATCGGTCAGCCGCATCCGCGACGTACAGATCGAAGATCTTTTGGGACGCGATCCGGTCGAACTCGATGATCAGAACCTTCACGAGTTCCTTTCCGGGAAGACCATTATGGTCACCGGCGCCGGCGGCTCGATCGGCTCGGAACTGTGCCGCCTGATCACTAATTATAA
>CAZVDM010000137.1:7076-9923 GCA_964625555.1 uncultured Chloracidobacterium sp. | reverse complement strand
AAGTAAGAGATTTGCCCACGAAAAACACGAAAGATACGAAAGAAAGATTTTTAGTGCTTTTCGTGTGTTTCGTGGGCAAAGAACACGCATTCGATCATTCGATGAGAAAAATGTCGCGAGAGAAATTTCTCCGTTGGGAAAAGCTTCGTTTGAAAGGCAAGAAGTATTTCGTCGCGAGAACTGCGCTTCTTTCCGGTATTTTCTTTTTCGTAACGATGAATCTGGCGAGTTGGGTGTGGAGCGGAACGCCGCTTTCGAGCTTTTTTTCTCTCGCATATCCGTTATTGGGTTTGTTAACTGGTACCATCATTTGGTCGGTAAACGAAGACAGATTTGAGGAGTTTATCGCGGCCAAGAAGGCTAATGCGAGGCCTAATAAGTGAGAATTATTGCCGACATAATACACGAAAAGCACAACGACTTCGGACGGCCATTCATTCGCACATTTCTTATATTTCGCGGTTGAACAACTTCTGCATAGGCGATGGTTGCGTTCGCACCATTGCGCGCATTATCATAATCCCGTCAAAATTTATCTTTTGGTTTAACACGGCCTCCGGGCAAGAGCCGCTCCCGCGTGTATGCAGTTGCAGCGTCGGGACATCACAAAACACAAGGAGAAAATATATTATTATGAAAAACTTTTTAGCGGTTACCAGTCTATTCTGTTTCGCGATCTTTGCGGCAGCCTGTGGTTCACCGGCGGCCAATACGGCAAACAACGCCAACGCAAAACCGGCCGACAAGCCAGCCACGACGGCTCCGGCGACAACAACGACGGCACCGAAAGCTGACGACAAGAAAGCCGAAGTCGCCGCCGGCGATTCGATCGGAGTTGCTGAGTGTGATGAATATATCAAAAAATACGAAGCTTGTCTGACCAAGATCGCGGCCAAAGCACCGGCGGTCGAAGGCCCGATGAAACAGGCTTTTGAAACAGCACGCAAAGGCTGGAAAGACGCGGCAGCGAATCCGGCCGGAAAGGCATCACTCGCATCCGCCTGCAAACAGGCGATGGATACCGCCAAAACAACAACCTCGGTCTATGCCTGCGAATGGTAATCGCCGTCCAACCAATACATCTCACCCGATCCGGCACAGTTCGGATCGGGTGTTCTTTTTCTTTACTTTAATGCGTTCTTTTACATTGCGTTGCCTTTGCGGTCTAAGCGTGTTTGCGTGAAAAGGGCCTCTTCTAACTCATAGACGCAAAGTTCGCAGAGATCCGCAAACTAGATCTTAAAACGTAACGCCAAGAATCCGCGGAACCCGCCGAATGACCGGTCGCTTAATCTTTGATAAACTCGTAACAATGGCCAAGAAACAAAGCAAATTTCTCAGCGGCAAGCGGATCGATCCGACGCCGATATCAAAGAAAACCAACCTTGCAGACCTGATCGACGAGTCGTTCATGGCATACAATGGAGCGCGTCTCCGCGAGGCCTGTCAGCTATTCGACAAGAAAATGCTAGAGGACGACGTAACGATCGGCGTGACGCTGACGGGAGCGTTGACTCCGGCCGGGCTTGGGATCTCGGCGATCATACCGCTGATCAAGGCCGGGTTTATTGATTGGATCATTTCGACCGGTGCCAATCTTTATCACGACACTCATTTTGGCATCGGACTCGCGCTTCATCAGGGCGACGCCAAGCTCGACGACCGTATTTTGCGTGACGAAGAGGTTGTCCGCATCTACGACATCTTTTTCGATTACAGCGTCTTGCTCGACACCGATTCGTTCTTTCGACGGCTGATCGAGCATGAGGAATTTCAGAAGACGATGAGTAGCGCGGAGTTTCACTACCTCTGCGGCAAATACATCCGCGAACGTGAAAAACTGCTCGGCATCAAGGAAAAGTCACTACTCGCTGCCGCCTACGAATACGGCGTGCCGATCTATACTTCGTCGCCCGGCGATTCGTCGATCGGCATGAACATCGCCGCCAAAGAATTGCAAGGCGGCAAACTCGTTCTCAATCCAAATCTTGACGTGAACGAGACCGCCTCGATAGTTCTCGCCGCCAAACGCGGCGTTGTTCACACCGGCAAACAGAGCAAAAAAGGCGGCAAATCCGCGATCTTCATCCTTGGCGGCGGCTCGCCTAAGAATTTTGCCCTGCAAACCGAACCGCAGATACAAGAGGTCCTCGGCATTGACGAAAAAGGCCACGATTATTTCCTGCAGGTGACCGACGCACGACCCGACACCGGCGGTCTCAGCGGTGCAACTCCCGCAGAAGCCGTAAGCTGGGGCAAGGTAGATCCGGACAAATTACCGGATGCCGTCGTTTGCTATGTCGATTCGACGGTCGCTCTGCCGTTGATCACCGCATACGCACTCGGTCGTCACGCACCGCGAAAGCCGAAGAAGCTATATCACCGGCGTGAGGAGTTTATGAACTTACTGATGAAGGAATACGAGAGATCAACGCGTCGGTAGAAAAGGGGCAGAATGAAACTACAGGCAGAGATCAACGGAGAAAAGCACGAAGTCGAGATAAACCGCGACGGCCGAAACGTGACCGCGACCGTTGACGGCCGCCGTTACGAACTCGATGTTTCGGAGCCGGAAAAGGAAGTATTGCTCGTCAAGAACGCGAACAAAGTATCGCAGGTTTTCGTGTCGCCAAAAGCCGGCAAGGTCTCAGAGTTCGGCGTGACTATTCACGGCTGGCATCTCGATGTCGAAATAATCGATCCGAAACGGCTTCGGAGTGCCGGTGACAACCATGACCACATGGATGGCCGTGCCGAGATCAAGACCGCTATGCCCGGCAAGGTCGTTCGAATTTTGGTCGAGTCGGGAGCCGAAGTTGCGAAAGGCGACGGCATCATCGTCGTCGA
>CAZVDM010000137.1:0-6976 GCA_964625555.1 uncultured Chloracidobacterium sp. | reverse complement strand
GTCGAGGCTATCAGGCTGCGTTTGCCTGTGGCGTGCGACGGATCGACGATTACAGGCAGATGCGTCATTTCTCTAACCAACGCGACGGCGGCAAGGTCGAGCGTATTTCGCAGGCTGCTGTCAAAGGTTTTGATGCCGCGTTCGCAGAGGATGACGTTGTCGTTGCCGCCGTGTAGCAGATATTCCGCCGCCGCGAGCCATTCTTTGACCGTTGCGGATGCTCCGCGTTTTAGTAATACGGGCTTGCCGCATTTTGCCAACTTCTTGAGCAATGCAAAATTCTGCATATTCCTCGCTCCGACCTGCAGCATATCGGCGTGATCGCAGATGACCGCGATATCGTCTTCGCACATCACTTCGGTGACGACCGGCAATCCGGCGAGGTCACCGGCTTCGCGCAGGATCTTGAGGCCTTCGACGCCGAGTCCCTGAAAGTCGTACGGCGAGGTTCGCGGTTTGTACGCACCGCCGCGAAGGACTGTGGCTCCGCTCTTTCGAATCGCTATAGCCGTTGCGATAACCTGATCGCGGGATTCGACCGAGCACGGCCCGGCCATAACGACCACCTGTTCGCCGCCAACCGGCACGTCAGCGACCCACACGACCGATCGTTCAGCCCGTTCGGCCGAGACCAGCGGCAAACCCGCGACGCGGCCGTTACTTCGATTCATGCTTAAACCTGCATCGTGCATATTATTCCCCTCGATTCCTTATGACTGCGAATGTCGTCGAGTTTGAACGCTTATTTGCTATATTCCGCCGCAATATTGCCGCCCCGTATATCTCGGCCGCACGCTCGCTGCAAACAGCGGCGTATTGCGGCAGGCCGGCGATGACGATCGACCTGACGCTCGATGCCGTATCAAAGCCCGTGACCTTTTGAAGCCGCGGATTCGCCGCGAAGAAATTTGAACATTGCAGCAGGGCCTCGGCGTGCGAGCGAACCGAAACCACATCATCGAGCTCCGCACCTTGAACCGCTGCGAGAACATGCTCGACCTTTGTCACGACCTGATCGACCACATCCGGCCGATTCTTTGTCATCAGCGATCGTGTCGAAGCGATCTCGCCGACCGTAGAATTCCGAACCGGGATCACCGCAAATTTTGCAATGCCGGTCCGTAGGGCACCGAATACGCCCTCGAAGGTCGAACATTCGATCAGTTCGAGATCGCCGTCAAAATAGTCGCTCGCCGCCGTTTCGCTATACGAGCCGCGAATGCCGGCGATGGCTACGTGGTTCATACCATTGCTCCGTTGCTGAACAATTCGTGCCGCACTGCTTTCTGCACGCGACGCGATTCGGCCATGATCGCTTCGTAGATCTGAAAAATGGCGGCATCGCTGATGTGTCCGCCGGCATTCGCGAGAGCGGTCGAGATCACGTTCGTTTCGCGTGAGCGATCCGAGATCGGCAATCCGGCACTTATCTTCAGCATTGATATTTCCCGCGACGTCGCCGATCGTTGGATGAGCAGGTCAATTATCTCGCGGTCGATGGTGTCGATCTTTCTTCTTTTTTCCTGGATGGTCATATTTTCTAAAAACAAAAAAGCCGTGAACTTTTTGAGTTTCACGGCTTTCGTCAAGTTGGTTTTACTTAGAACTTATCTGTTCGCAATCCAAACTTCAGCCGTTTTACCCATAAAGAAAAAGTAATAAAAGCTAAAGTTGTTAAATGTGCGTTTATTCATTTCGGACACAAACTAATGATGTCTCATTAAAGATAATATTTGGTTTGCGGCTTGTCAATGTTTATCTTTGGATTATTTTGCCGCCTTCGGCAGACTGATCAGATTGGCAAATAATCTGTATGCTCCCGGGACACCCGACGGCAACTGACGGAAGTACGAATAGCTGCAATATATGAACTTGCCTTTCCCTATTTCGGCGACGACCAGGCCGCCTTTGTTTTCGGCTTCGCCGACATCGTGGGTTTCGAGCAGCGGCACGTATTTCTCGTCAAAAGTGCCGAAATTATACGCATTCCGCTCTTGCACCCAACCGCTGAAATCGGCGTCGGTGATCTTGTTTGGGAAATTGAACACGGGATTCGCAGGCTGTAAGATCGTTACCTTTGCGTTCTCGTCGACGACGCGAATATTTCCGTTCACTGGAAAGGGCAATATCTGCTGCAAACCGGCACGCTGATATTGCACTATCAGATAGCCGCCATTCTTGACATATTCGAGCAGCCGCTGATTATTCGAGACGTAATCCGGCCTCGTTTCGGTCGCACGAATGCCGACGATGATAGTGTCGAATTTCGACAGATCGCCCGATGCAAGGTCCTTTTCCTCGAGCATCGTCACATCCACACCCATCTTCTTGACCGCGTCAGCGACCTCGTCGCCGCTGCCCATGATATAGCCTACCTTTACAGGTGCGACCTTGAGATCAAGCACCTCGACCTTTGTCTCCGCCCGCGTGTAAAAGCGGTGCGTCTGGATGTGCGGATAGGCGATAGTATTCATTGTCTGCGTCGCGAGGCCCTCGCCGACCATTGCATTTGCGTAGATATTGTAGCTTCCGGGCTTTGTTTTTGCCGGAATCGTGATCTCAAACGCAACGCTCGTCTGCTCGCCTTTCTTCTTAAGGTCAAACGTCCGGTTCGCCGCCGTTACTTTCCATTCGTCAGGCGTAGTAATGTTAAGCCCGGCGATGCCGGTGATAGATTTGGACGAATTGTTTGTAATACCGACGGTTAGAGTTCGAGTCTGTGGTTTGTTGTTTTCCGGCACAACCAATAGTTTCTGATCGACGCTTACTGAAAGGGCCGGGACGACGTTCAGATCACGCCTTATTTCGCCCCGCGTAGAATCGGCATAGCGGTATTGGACCGGCCGTTCGAACGACACATCCGTACCGTCAATCGCCAATTTAACGATCGCGCTGACGTCAGTCGCCGAAAAAGGTTGGTTTTGATCGTCGTTCGCAGGCCAACGAAAAAGGTCTCCGTCACGCGCAGATTCAAGCCAATATGGCTGCGTCGGCCCCACGTCCGCGGGCACTTTGACATTGAAATATGCCGACTGGTTGGCCGTCTCGCGGCGGTTAAAGCCCTGTGTGGTCTCCTTTGGGGCTTCCGCGATGGTCAAGTCCCAACCGACCGGTTTCGTGAGCGAGATTTCCTTGATCTTGATCGCCGCTGACTTTGGAAAGAAAACATTTACGGTGGAAAAAATGGCCTCGCCGGGAACGACCGTCTCGCGATCGGCTAATGCGTCGATCTGGATTCCCGCAGCGTTCGCGATCGCGGCCGTAAGATTTGCCTCGACGACACGAAACATTGCTTTGGTCCGCGGCTGCCGTGTGGACCATTCGCACTCGACGGCAAGTTTGTAAGCGGCAACGAGGTCAGACAGTGTCGCTGAGATGCCCAATGGCTGATAGTTCGCCTTAACCGTTTCGATCTTGGCCTGTAATTCCGCAGCCTTCTTTTTGACCGGCCCCTCGGAGTTGTTTGTGATCGCAGGAATTCCGCCGATCGAAATGTCGATCCCGCTGAACGGCGACACTTCCGGCGCATTTCCGGATATGGCATTCTCTTTGAGATTCAGCCCGGAGAAAAGCTCGCCCTTTAGCTCTAGCCGGCCTTCTCCTTGCGATTTATGCTGGCTGCGGCCTTCCATGGCGATCTCGAAGTATGAGCGGCCAAGGATCGTATCGTACGCCCCGGTGTTTAGTCTGAGCGTTGCGGTCGAACCCGTGGAAAATCCTTGTCCGGTATAAAATTTCAAGAGTTTCCACGGCTCGCCCGACTGCGTGCATTGCTGAGGATCGGCGGCGGCTCTGACTGCCAGCGGCGCGATGTAGCCGGAATATTGGTGTTGTCCGTGGCCGTCAGCAGGCGTGCCGGAGAAGCGTGAAATCACTACAAGCGGGCGAAACTGGCGGATCGCTCTCACCGTGTCGCACAAGATCACTTTTTCGTCCCATTTACTTTTTGCTTCATCGAGCGTTTTTGAGAATCCATAATCAAAAGCACGGGCAAAATATTGTTCGGCACCGTCAAGGCGGCGTGCCTGCAGCAGCTCTTCGGTGCGGATCACGCCGAGCGATTCGAACAGTTCGGGGCCGATGATATTCTGGCCGCCATCGCCGCGAGTGAGCGATAGATAAGCAGTTCGGGCGTTCTCGCCGCGTGCTAAGTAAGCGAGCAATGCCGAGTCTTCGTCGTCGGGATGAGCGCCGATCATCATCACGCTTGCGGTCGTATTCAGCCTCTTTAACAATTGTGCGAGACCTATCGCACCGTAATCGTTGACGGGACGCACCTGAGCGAACGATTCGCTCGGCGTCACTAGATGTACCAAGAACGCAGCCACCGCAACTGCCTTTACAAGCCTAATTAAGATCCAGTTTCTCATACAAGCGTCTCGACCGGCTGGTCATTCGCCGGTTTGGAACGGTCCGTCAGACTGATCAGATAACCAAAGAAAACGGTAACAAGACAGCCGATGACATTGAACCAAAGGAATTCGATATCGGTGAACCAGCTTGCGATCCAAACCGATGTGATCCCAAACAATAGCCCGAAAAATGCTCCTCGAGCCCGTGCCCGTTTAACGATGAAAGCGAGGACGAATACGCCGAGAAGCGACCCGTAAAAGAACGAGCCGAATTTGTTGACGACCTCGATCAGCGAACCGAGGTTCGTCGCAAACAGAGCGACAATACAGGCAAAAATGCCCCAGATAAAGGTTGAAAGCCGGCCGATGGCGACATAGTGTGCATCCGTCGCCACGGGTTTATAGAGCCGCCGGTAAAAATCGATCGTGGTCGCCGTCGCAAGTGCGTTCAATTCGGCCGAGATCGATGACATCGCGGCGGCAAATATCGCGGCGATCAACAACCCGATGACTCCAAGCGGCATATTTTCAAGGATGAACGTCGGGAAGACATAGTTTACGTCGTTGAACGTCGGATTGCTTGTTTCCCGCACAAATGCGACGGCCTCTTTGCGGCTTTCGTTGAACTTTCTATCAGCGTCGATATATGCCTGTCGTGTCCCGGGCTCGTTGCTGTCGAAATTTACCGCAGCGTCACGGCGTTCGGCGTGTGCGGCGTTAAAGCGGCCCTCGATCTCCTGGAACTGCTGCGTCTGCTCAGCTTTTGCTACTTCAGCACGATTAAAGATGATCGGCGGCGCCGAGAACTGATAAAAGATAAATACCATGATGCCGATCAGCAATATGCCGAACTGCATTGGGATCTTGAGAAATGCGCTCATCAGGAGCGACGTGCGCCCCTCGGCCACCGATTTCGCCGTCAGGAACCGCTGCACTTGGCTTTGGTCGCAGCCAAAGTAGCCAAGCATCAGAAAAAGACCGCCGATCAGACCGGACCAAAGCGTATACTTTTCCTTCAGATCGAACCGCGTATCGACCATCTCGAGCTTGCCGAGACTTCCTGCCAAGTTCAGTCCGTCGCCAAAGGTGACGCCCGCCGGAAAACTCCACAAGATCACCGTAAAACAAACTGCGAGACCAATAAAGATCACGATCATCTGCTTTACATCGGTCCAAGTCACCGCTTGAACTCCGCCAAAAACGGTGTAGATCGTCGTCGACATTCCGATCGCGAAGATCGTCGCGGTCAGATTCCAGCCAAACACGATCGAAAGAACGATCGAAGGGGCAGAAATGATCGTCCCAACGCCGAGTCCGCGTGAGATCAGGAAAAAGAAGCTCGTGAGCGTACGGACTTTAACGTCGAACCGGCGTTCGAGGTATTCGTATGCGGTGAAGACATTAGCCCGATGAAAGAACGGTACTACGGTGACCGAAAGTATGATCATCGCGAACGGCAATCCGTAATAGAACTGGATAAACCGCATTCCGTCGGTGTATGCCTGTCCGGTCGTGCCGACGAGCGTGATCGCCGAGAGCTGAGTCGCCATCACCGACAGGCCGACAGCCCACCACGGCAGACCGCGGTCGGCCAGGAAGTAGCCCTCCTTTGTACCGCTGTGCTTGGTCATCCGAATGCCGTCCCAGATGACATACGCCAGATACACAACGACAATTGCCCAATCGAGAGATCTCATTGTTTACTTGAAGTATCGCGAAAACGCCCACAACGCCGTGATGACGACGATCGTATTCAACACAACGGCGATATACACCTTTTTCCAGAACGCATCCGGCATTTCCGGGCTAGGGCCTTTGTTCTCATCCATATCTTTATGTCCGGTGGAAACCTCGTTCGATGTCCTTCATCGACAACCGCAAAATGACTGGCCGGCCATGCGGACACGTTGTCGGCGATGTTGTGATCAGGAGCCGGTCGATCAGCCACTGCATCTTTTCCGGCGTCAGCTTCATATTGATCTTGACCGCAGCCTTGCATGCGAGGCTGGCGGCGATGTCATCGCGAAGCGTCGATTTCGGCGAACCTTTCTTCTCTGCATCGATCGTGTCAAGGATCTCGGCGAACAGATTGCGTGCCTCGGACGCCGGTAGATCGGTCGGGACGCTCTTGATCGCCACTGTACGTCCCGAAAGCCGCATCAGACCAAACCCAAGCGATTCGAGATCGTTCTCGACGAGTTGGAACGCCTGCGATTGAGCGGGCGACAGATCAAGCGTTTCGGGCAGCAACAGATTTTGCGACTCGATCGGACGATCGGTCTCACTCTTGCGGAATTTGTCGAAGAGAATGCGCTCGTGCGCGACATGTTGATCGATGAGCAGCAAGCCTTCGTCATCGACTGCGATGATAAAACTGTCGTGAAGCTGCCCTAGCGGCCGTATCTTGGCGGCAAAGACCTGTTCGACCTCGGCCTTCTTTACCAACTTCTCGGCGGAGTTGACCGGCGGCAACACCGCGTAATCAAGCGGCCTGCTATCGTTGATCGCGGGCAAACGCTGTCTCGCGAGATTCTCAAACTCACCAACAGCGATGGCGATCTCACGCGACTGTGCATCGTCAAATAAGCCTACGGTCGCCGTCCTATCGATCTCGGAAGGCTCCT
>CAZVDM010000136.1:0-9924 GCA_964625555.1 uncultured Chloracidobacterium sp. | reverse complement strand
TCATGATGTCGAGGCTGTAATCCTCCATCGCGGGATAGAGGATCTCTTCGATCGCCGGATTTAGGCGGTGGATCTCGTCGATGAAGAGCACGTCCCCTTCTTCTAAATTAGTAAGGATCGCAGCGAGATCACCAGCCTTTTCGATGATCGGGCCGGCGGTAGATTTGAGCGAAGCACCCATTTCGTTGGCGACAATATTCGAAAGCGTCGTCTTACCCACACCGGGCGGTCCGGTCAGCAAGATGTGGTCGAGAGCTTCGCGGCGTTTGAGCGCCGCCTTCATAAAGACGCGCAGGTTTTCTTTGACCTTCTGCTGGCCGATATACTCGCTAAGCTGCGTCGGGCGCAAAGACGCATCGAATTGAGTTTCCTCATCAGTGCCGCCTGTGCGAATGTCGATTGCTTCACCGCTCTGCATATTGAATACCGCCTAAAATAATAGCCCTTTTGCGTACAAAGCCAAAATATCCATCGTGAATGCCACGGCGCAATGCAAAACCAGTCCGAGCCAGATGTTGCCGTTTTTATAGCTGAGCCAGCCGAGAAGTATACCTGCGAAGATCGCAGCAAATGTCTCAGGCATCGGCTTTTGAAAGTGGATCATGCAATACGGCACCATCATCACAAAGATCGAATAAACTCCGAGCGACGGTTTGAGGCTGTGAACCAGAAAACCGCGAAAGAAAAATTCGAGCCCGAAAAACTGTAGAAAATAGACCAATTCCCAGATGAGCAATGTCGAACTCAAATACGGATCGCCATTGTAAACCCGTAAAAATGGATATTTCGAAGAAAAACTGCCGGTCAGCGATATCAGATAGACCAGCGGGAGCATGATAACGATACAGACGACAAGCAACTTGAAAAAACCGTTCTCGGTCGACAGTGCAAGCCCGATCTCACCCAGTTTTCTTTTCTGGACGAATCTGACAAACAACGCCGGAATGACAAAGTAAAACGATACGGACACAAAGACCCACCAGACGAGGCTGTAGAGATTATTGTCCGTCGGGTTTGCTGCCTCGATGCCTATGTTCGTAAATCGAGTATTCGACAGGATCGTGGCGAGATATTTCGGGTCTTTGAGATACGTGATACACGTCAGGCCGATCGCGGCGTAGACAAGTGCGAAAACGGCACGCCGGTCGAGCGGAGCGATGTCGTCGCGGAGTTGTCGTGCAATTTCGATCATGATCTATTGCGAAAGCCCGCACGTCTGTAAGGGCGTTACATTCGACTTGAGTGAATCGCCCTTACTGACATGCGGGCTTGTGCATTACTTTGCTAAAACTTGCAGACTTCGCCTTAGCAACTTTTGCACGGTTGCATCGGTCACTTCTTTCGCGGCGATTTGTAGTGCTTTCTCCGCTGCATTTCGCTGGTATCCAAGATTGACAAGAGCGGAGAGTGCATCTTCGAAAACGTCATCGATCGGTACCGAACCCGTGGTTGCGGCATCGAGAGCGGACGTGCCGGCGACCGAAACATCGCCGACCTTGTCGCGGAGCTCGATCACCATTCGCTCGGCGGTTTTGCGTCCGACACCCGGAATAGTAGATAGTTTTGCCAGATCTTCGGTTCTGAGTGCGAGTATTAGTTCGTCCGCGCTCATACCTGAAAGCATCGCGATGCCGGATTTCGCACCGATTCCTTGGACCGAGATCAAACGAAGATACAGCTCGCGTTCGCGATTGGTCTTAAAGCCGAATAGCTGGATGGTGTCTTCGCGGACATGGGTATAGATCCGTAGCTGCACGTCACTGCCGATATCGCCGATCTCGTAAAATGTTGAGAGTGGGATCGACACTTCGTAGCCGACGCCGCCTACATCGACGATCAGCGTATTTGCTTGTTTCTCTAATAATTTACCGGAAAGATAGGCGATCATTGTTTCACGCTTGAAACGAGAATTGTAGTTGAAAATCGCGGTCAGGGCAACGCTCTACCGCATTTCATTCATCATTAATAACACGTCGCTTGCGCTTGATTTCACAATTTGTTGTGATAGTAGTCACATGATCAAGGCCGAAAAGATTTCCGAACTTACGACTACGAGATTAAGTGTCTACCTGCGATGCCTTAACGACCTCGCTGCGGCCGGCGAGGCGTCGGTATCTTCGGAAAAACTCGCGAAGCGGTTTCACCTTAATTCGGCTCAGATCCGAAAGGACTTGGCAAATTTTGGTGAGTTTGGTATTCGCGGCGTCGGTTATCATGTTGAAACCTTACGCGATCATTTGACCAAGATCCTCGGCCTCGACCGCGAACATCAGGTGGGCATTATCGGTGCCGGTAGACTGGGAACAGCATTGACCGATTATT
This sequence comes from uncultured Chloracidobacterium sp., assembly GCA_964625555.1. Taxonomy (GTDB): domain Bacteria; phylum Acidobacteriota; class Blastocatellia; order Pyrinomonadales; family Pyrinomonadaceae; genus OLB17. Next base: position 7,602 of record CAZVDM010000136.1, on the reverse strand, counting down.
ACGGTTTTCGTAAAGCTAATTTTACGGTCGCGGCACTTTTTGATTCAGATCCGATAAAGGTCGGAAAAAAAGTTGGCGATGTGGCAATTCTCGACATAAAAAACTTTGCTACCGCCGCACGAAGTTATAAGATAGATGTAGCCGTCATCGCTGTGCCAGCTGAGACCGCTCAAGCGGCTCTTGAATTGGTAGCAAAGGCAGGTATAAAAGCGGTTCTGAATTTTGCTCCCGTGCCGCTTAAGACCGAGTCGGATGTCAAGATCAAGTCGATCGATCTGACAACGTCGCTCGAGAGTCTGTCATATTTTCTCGCAAGCCAGCCATCCGCGAACGGCGTGAATCCAAAATCGGGTAACAGACGTAAGTAGTAGTATTAATTGATTTTTCGAGGTGATCACGATGCAGTACACAGGTTTCATAAAGAGATTTTTGTCATTCGCCCTGACTTTCGCCGCCGGGCTTTTTATCGCCAGCTTTTTTGTGACGATCGGTTTTCCAAGATTCGGATCGCGGCATCGCGAGAATAGACAGGTGCAGATCCGTGAATTGCGAAACGAGGTGCAGCAGTTAAGAAAAGAAAAATGCGACCTTCGCCGGCAGCTTGAGGAGCTGAAGGCAATTCCTTCAGGCATGGAACCGATTCCGATGGCGCCCGAGGATATGGATTTCTCGATGCCTGTTCCTCCGCCGGTCCCGTCTGCTCCGGCCGCACCGCATCGGCATCGCTAATTTTTGCTGATATTACGGGCCACAGGTTAACGCGTCGCATGGCGATATGTTAATCTGTGGTTTCCTTATTTGTATGGACGAATCCAAGGCGCGAAAACTGATCGTTGAGGTCGGAAAACTGCTTTACGAACGCAGCTATGTCGTTGCATTTGACGGAAATGTCAGCATCCGGCTTGACGAGAATACCGTGCTCGCGACGCCGACCATGACGTCGAAGGGGCGAATGACCGAAGATTGTCTGGCAGTAACGGACATCGACGGCAATCCGCTAAACGACAATCGGGCATCGTCAGAGCTCGCGATGCATTTGCTGATCTACAAGATGCGGCCTGACATCCATGCTGTTTGTCATGCACATCCGGCCCACGGAACAGCTTTTGCTGTTGCAGGACTTGCGATCGACAAGCCGATACTTTCCGAGGTGGTATTGACACTCGGTTGTGTGCCGCTGACCGGTTATGGCACGCCTTCGACCGACGAATTGACCGAGGCAATGAAGCCGTACGTTCCGCATCACAATGCGCTTTTGATGGCCAATCACGGAGCTGTCGCGTATGGCGAACATCTCTGGCAGGCATTTGACCGTCTCGAAACACTTGAACACACCGCAAAGATCGCGATCCTCGCAAAAGCTCTCGGCGGAGCCAACGACCTCCCGGAAGGAGCAGTTGAAAAGCTGATAGAGATAAGGGAAAAAGCCGGTTTCCTTGGCCCGAATGCCCGCTGTCAGGCTTGCGGCTATCTGCACGAATCGGGCATCGTTTGTGACCTCGACGTCAATTATCCGTCAAAAACTGTCTCGAACGGCACAAAGATCTCACTCAGTCGCGAAGAATTGATCGAGCTTTTGAGCAAGGCGGCCAACTTGAGTTAAACTTATCGGACACTTTGTAATTCTCTATTACATTTCAGGAGCAAAACTAAATGCAAGAAGCATTGGGAATGGTTGAAACTAAAGGGCTCGTGGCAATGATCGAGGCGTCTGACGCGATGGTCAAGGCTGCGAACGTCCAACTCGTCGGCTACGAAAAGATCGGTGCCGGATTTGTGACCGCGATCGTTCGCGGCGATGTCGCAGCTGTCAAAGCCGCAACCGACGCCGGGGCGGCAGCGGCAAGACGCGTCGGCGAACTCGTCAGTGTCCACGTCATACCGCGTCCGCACTCAAGTGTTGACGAAACATTGCCGGTAGTTAAGAAATAGGTTTCTGGTCTTTGGCCTTTGGTTTTCGAAGACCGAAAACCGAAGGCCCAAGACCGAACACGCTAATGATCATCGCCCGCATATTAGGCACGGTTGTGTCCACGCAGAAAGACGAACGCCTGCACGGCAAAAAGCTGCTCATTGTCAAGCCGATCAATCTCGACGGCACCGACCAGAGCGGCTATGTTGTGTCGGTGGATACCGTCGGCGCCGGTTTTCACGAAAAAGTGATCGTCGTAAGCGGTTCATCCGCCCGTCTCGCTGAAGGGAACAAAGATTGCCCCGTCGATTCAGCGATCATCGGCGTGATCGACGAGATAGATTTCACCACACAAGAAAACTAATGCAGATCGCCCGCGTCATCGGAACGGTTGTCGCGACCGTCAAGAACGAAGCTCTCGAAGGGCGAAAGTTCCTGATCGTGCAGACTCTAGACGCCGACCTTAAGCCAAAAGGCTCACCGACAGTCGCTCTTGATGCGGTCGGAGCGGGCGAAGGCGAATTGGTTTTTTGGTGCAGGGGCAAAGAGGCGTCGTTCCCGTTCAAACGCGACGAAACGCCAACCGACTGCACGATCGTCGGAATAATCGATTCGGACGCACACGTTTTTAATCCATAGATGCTATTGGCCAGAGTCATTGGAAATATCGTAGCAACGCAGAAAAATCAGCGTTATGAGGGAACCCGTGCGATGCTTTGTCGTCAAGTGACGCCGGACGGCGAAGATATGGATTACACTTGCATCGCTCTCGATTCGGTCAGTGCCGGCGAAGGCGACCTCGTGATCATCGCTCAAGAAGGATGGTCGGCCTCGACTGCTTCTACGGGCAAACCCGGAGCCGCCATCGACTCGGCGATCGTGGGGGTTGTTGATTACATTGATCTGCTGGAAAGCGAGAAGAATTCATAGTTACTAATGAGCACAGGTGCGACAAAATCGGACTCTCAGCCTCAAGATCTCGCTGCATTGTTTGCAGCTATCGAAAAGATCGGGCACCGTCTCGACAAGATAGAGCAAGGCAATTCATCTTCCCAACTATCAAATCTGAGGTCTGAAATTTCAAATCTTCAACTAGACCATCCAAGTCTCGACAAACTCAACGTCGCTGAGGCGATCGCCGGCAGTATTTTCAGTCACTATCAAAAAGAAAAGGCCTGCCAGTTTGAACCTGACAAGCCTTGTGATCATTGCTCGATGTGTAATTCGCGCGGGTTTTGATCGTTACTTCGTTGCGGGAGCGACAGGTGCAGTCGCCGGAGCGACTGGAGCTGTCGCAGGAGCGCCTGGGGCCGTTTCGGGCTTCCTGAGTGAATTTGGGTCACCAACCTTCGGAGCGGTTTTTGCACCTTCTTCTGCCTTGAAGAAGGGTTCTTCCTTGAATCCTAACAGGCCGGCGGTCAACACCGCAGGGAATGAGTTTCGCGTCGTGTTGTAAGCCGTCACCGCGTCGTTAAAATCTATACGGGCGGTATTCAACCGGTTCTCAGTGCCCGAAAGCTCGTCCTGGACCTTCATAAACGCTTCACTCGATCGCAGTGCTGGATACGATTCCTGCAAGCTCAACAGTCGCCCGATCGTACCGCCAAAACTATTATTCGCATCGATCACTGCCTGCTTTTGTTCCGGCGTTTTGTCGCCGTCGGCACCGGCCGGTGCGGCTTGCTGAGCGTTAAGCAGACGCGAACGGGCATCCGCGATCTGGCCAAATACTTCCTGTTCCTGCACGGCGGTCATCTTAGCGACATCTACGAGATTCGGAACGAGGTCCGCTCTTCGCTGCATGGCGCTTTCAACGTTGGCCCATTTGCCTTTGATTTGTTGCTGTTTAGCGGTCAAATCGTTGTAGCTGCAGCTGCTGAGGCCGAACGCGGCTAATAGGACCAATGATAATAATATTGCTCTTTTCATTCTTGTTCTCCTGATAAGCGAAAAACTAATAACTAAACTCAAACTTTTCCAACTGCGTCGACCGAATAGATAACCTTTTCGATCTGCTCCATATATTCGCCGAACAGCGTGTTCGCGGCGGTCTCATCCATAGCTTCCGTGTTTTTATTCTCACGGATATCGAATATTTTTTCAAACGGCGTGCCGTCAATGCCCAAATGTTTTGACGCCAAAGCGACGATCTGACGCTTAGTTGCGGGCGGTTCGAGGCCGTGAATGATGAGCACCGCACGGAACAACGCCGAGAAACTCGACAGGCTTTCCGCCATTAAACCTTTCAATCCATCGGCCGACAAGGACGCCGGAATGTATTGCCGCCGCAGAAGCAGAAGCTTGCTTCGAAGTTCATACTCCGTCTGATGGCGGAGGAACTGGTCCGAAATAATCAGGCCTGCAAGAACATCGGTGCCATATAAAACCTTGTGTGCGACCGTCATCTGGTGAAACTCGATCGGGAACACATCAGCTGCATTCTGTAGTTCGGACACCGTGAAATAAACCGGCACCGGATGCCCCATCCTATGCCATTCGCGGACGCTTGCGTGAGCATTTCGCAGATCCTGCGTGCCGATCTTGTTCAAGGCGATCAGGATATTGTAATCAGACTTTGCCGCGATAAAATCGCCGGCCGCTGCCGAGCCGTAGAGGATCACCGACGCAAGATTGTCGCCGTGTGTAGATCTCAAATCGTCAATAAATGCCAAAAATTGACTAAGCATCGTTTACCAATCGCCTCCTGCTCCACCGCCTCCAAAATCTCCACCGCCACCAAATCCGCCCCAGTCCGAACCTCCGGACGAGCCGCCCCAATCGCTCGAAGAGCCCGAAGAGCCGCCGCCAGAAAGGGCCGAACCGATAATTCCGCCGATCACCGCCGAGGCGATATCGCCCCCGGAGCCGCCACCGCCGCCCCCAAATCCGCCGCCGCCCCAACGGTCACGATCTCCTTTTGATGGGCCGCCTTTAGACCGACCGAAGATTATCAGCAATATGATCAAAATTATCACGGCGCAGCAAAAGATGCCGCCGAAACTGATGCCGGACGTGCTGTTAGTGTCCTTTGTTGGTGTTGTTCGGTTAGCATTTACGGGCGCGTTGCCTTTGTTGCGGATCGTCTCGATGTAGGCGTCGATCGTGTCGGAGATGCCTTTGCTGTAATTGGCTTTTTTGAATTCGGGGACGAGGAACTGACGCTGCAAACTGCCGACGGTGCCGTCGGAAAGTTCGTCTTCGAGGTCCTTGCTGACTTGGGTGAAATATTTGCGGTCGTCGATCGCGATCAGGAGAAGGGCGCTCGGGTTGTCGTCTAGTTTTGAGCCTATTTTCCAGCCTCGGGCGACGGCTAACGAGTAATCGAAGATCGCTCGGTCGCCGGTGGTCTTAACCACCGCGACTGCGATCTCGACGGGCGGATTGGTAGATTCTTTGAATGCCTTGAGCTTTGATTCGAGTTGTTGTTTGGTCGCGGGGTCAATGACCCCGGCGTAATCATTGATAAAGCCAGTTGGCGGGGGCAGCGGAGAATTGTTTTGAGACCACGGCTGGTTTTCCTGGGAAAACCCGGCTGAGGCGGCCAAAAATAGAACAATGCCGGCGAGGAAGAGTATAGTTTTTACCGGCAAAGATCTTATTTTCATCAAGCGTGAATTCATCATGCCCAATTAAAGCAGTAGTACGTCAGAATCTACTTTAATGTTCGCATTATGTGCGTTTTGCCTCAACGACGGTTGCACGAAAAACGCGTATGGCGGTGCGGACGGTTGGGTGCGACTCGGCGAATTTAAGCAGTTCGGCGGAATCAGGTTCGGCCGATAGAACGGGAATTTCAACCGGTTTGTCGCTGCGGCCGAGGTCCGGAATGAGGTGCGACATGTCGCGTTTTGGCGCCGTCGCGGCGGCTGTGCCGTTGGTCGCTGCGCTGCGTACAGGCAACATTTCTTCGACGCCGAAAAGATCTTCGATCAGTTTCTTTGCACTTGCTAGAGGCACAAGCCGGTCTCCGGAAAATGCCAGTTTTTCTTCATAACCGTCGTCGAGGCGGGGATCGTCGAAGTGTTCCAGTTCCTCGCTCGTTAGCGAAGCGAGACGTGCCGTCGGCATCGAACGGGCGGAATCTAATCGCTCAGGGCGTTTGGGCTCGATGTCCGGCAAATCGTCCGGCAAATTCATCGGAGCGTCGTAGAATGACATGTTCTCTGGCGGTTCGTCGAGCGAGAAATCGCGGTCCGGGGCTTCTTCGGGCGGCTCGGATCGCGATGTTGCAGTGGGAACTTCGAAGGCAATAGTCGGCGGTGCGGGCTGTAGAACCGGCGGAAAAGATTCCTGATCGGGAGGCTGAGGATCCTCGACCAAAGGCTCAGATTCTGCGAACGGTTTCGGCGGTTCAGTAATTAGAGTTTTTTTTTCAGCGACAACTATGCGTGCACCTGATTCGAGAGCGGAGAGCCGGTCGAGGATGTCTTCGATGGCGACGACGCGGCGCATTTCGATCAGGCGGATGAGGCCGATCTCGAGGATGTGGCGTGAGTGCGAAGCTTCCTTTAGTTTGGTCTCGGTTTCGGCGAGAGAATTGAAAAAACGGAGCAGGTCCGCCTCTGTGAAAGGCTCGCTCGCGGCCTTCATTTCGTCGGGCGAGAGCAGGGCAGATTCGTAGAGCCTTGTCTCGGTTCCGGCGACCTTAAAAACTAACAGGTCCCGGAAAAGGCCGAGCAGGTCGCGGCAGAAATTTCTGAGGTCGTGGCCGCGGCCGATGAGGTCATCGACTACGTCGAGCGTGCCTCTTGCGTCTTTTTCGGCGATCGCTTTAATGATCTTGGAAAGCGTCTCGACGCCGGCAAAACCAAGGGCTTTTGTGACATTTTCGGACGTTATCTCCTCGCCCGAGAAGCTGATGACTTGGTCGAAATTGCTTTGTGCGTCACGCATCGAGCCCATGCCGGAACGTGCAAGTTCGCGCAATGCGTCGTCCGTGACGTTGATCTTTTCGGCGTCGGCGATGAGCTTTAGACGGTCGAATATCTTCGGTAGCGGAATTGTACGAAATTCGAATTCCTGACACCGCGAGAGGATCGTTTCGGGCACCTTGTGCAACTCGGTGGTCGCCATAATAAAGACGACATTTTCGGGTGGCTCTTCGAGAGTCTTGAGCAAGGCGTTGAACGCGGCTTTCGAGAGCTGATGGACCTCGTCGATGATAAAAACCTTGTATCTATCGCGTGCGGGATTGAAATTTATGCTCTCAAGGATCGTCTCGCGAACGTCATCAATGCCGGTATGCGAAGCGGCGTCGATCTCAAGAACATCGATCGAACGGCCCTCGGAGATCTCAATGCAAGACGCGCAAATATCAGCGTCGGTGAGCAAACACGGCGTCAGATTGGGTTTGTCGGTGGTTTTGTGACAATTGAGAGCCTTAGCGAGAATCCGAGCGGTTGTCGTTTTGCCGACGCCTCGGGAGCCGGAGAACAGGTACGCGTGGTGCAGACGGTCAAATTCTAGTGCATTACGCAGGGTCTGCGTAATGATTTCCTGGCCCGTGACCTCTTCAAAGGTCTGCGGCCGCCATTTTCGGGCTATGACCTGATACGACATTTGTTAAAGGATAAAGGATAAAGGCGAAAGGATAAAGTGGGGACGTGCGGGATCGAAAATTAAACAGGGAACGTGAGGGATTTGGACACTGGATCGACCTTTTCGAGAGACAAGGCTGGTTTCACGCAAAG
>CAZVDM010000135.1:0-9934 GCA_964625555.1 uncultured Chloracidobacterium sp. | reverse complement strand
TCCGGTCGATAATAATGCGATGCCGATTCGTATTCCTGCATAAAGCCTTCTTCGATGCCGAGATCGTTCAGCAGGCTGACGGCTTCGAACCATTCGCCTTCGGAGATGCGGCGGGACAGTAGGATATATCTGTCGTCGGTGGCGGCTTTGTTGGTGGCGTAGTATTGGGCCATGAGGGAGATGGCGGTTTTTGGGCTTAGTTCGTCGCGGATCCAGCGGAGGTTGTCCTCGATGCCCGCGAGGTCATTTGGCAGCACGAGTAGGCGGATCATCAGGCCTTGTTTTAATAGACCATCGTCGCCAAAAACAAGCGAGTCGCCCATTTGGCGGTGCATTTCTTTGATCGCGGCGCGGGCGTGCTCCTTGTAATCGCGGACCTTTGAATATTGAAATCCGGCGTCAGAATCGGCGTATTTGAGATCGGGTAGATAGATATCGACGATCCCGTCGAGCAATTTCAGAACCTCGACCGAGTCGTAGGCGTTGGTGTTGTAAACGATCGGCAGCCGAAGGCCTTTTTCGGCCGCGATCAAAATCGCCCGGGCCATTTGCGGTGCGAAATGCGTTGGCGAGACAAAGCCGATGTTGTGGCAGCCTCGATCTTGCAGTTCGAGCATCATCTCGGCGAGGCGTTGGTGGGTGATCTCGTTTTTCTTCTGCTCTTTCCAGGTTTGCGAGATCTGATAATTTTGGCAATAGACGCAGCGGAGATTGCAGTTGCCGAAAAAGATGTTCCCGGCTCCGCTCGTGCCTGATAAGCACGGCTCTTCGCCAAAGTGCGCGGTATAACTTGAGACGATCGGCAGACGGCCCGAGTAGCATGCGGCGATCTCGTCATTTAACCGGTCGTTGCCGCAGTCCTTTGGGCAAACGGTACATGAACGCAGCATTTCCTCGAGTGCCTCGACCCGTTCGGCGAGTTTATTCTCCGCCAAAAGTTTTAGGTATCTTGCGTCCATTTTTGATCTTTGCGAGACCGAGCCCCTTGATCCTGCCATGGCGGGTATATTTGATGGCGACCTCGCGAGGAGCGACTTCGCGGGCAAGCTCCCAGGTGAAATCCATCTCGGCATTGACGGTGGCGGTCGCCATTCGAGTCTCACGGATCATCAGGATCGTTCCCACGAAAAGAAACATTATGCCGACGATCCCAACAGGGATCGGTATCCAGCGGTAGGTGTTAAAAATTGCCGCGACTGCAATGGTAACGCTGCAAAGAACAAACATGCCGAGTCCGTAATAGAACGTTTCCATTGCCCGCTGCAATATTCGAGCCCGGCTGGTCACCTTGTCGAGGAGATCGACCATTACCTCGACGCGTTTGTCATAGAGCGGTACCTCATCCTTGTCCTCGAGATATATCAACTCGCTAAGGCGGTCTTCCAACTGCCGGACACGGTCGATCACGCGGCCCAATCGCGTCGATGTCGAGAGCACAAGCGAACCCGTAGCCGAGATCAACAATGCCGGCGTGACCATCGCCGTCAGAAATTCGATCGTCGAATTCAGAGCGTCGGGATTAATGAGGTCGCTTGCCATAATCTCGCATTCTACGCTAATTGAACACAAAACTGAATATTCGCAAGCGTTAACAGCGAAGCACGGTAAATACAAATCCAATGTTTTCGACTACGCAACCAAGATCATTTCGCATATAATCGGCGTCAACTCGATATGTTTAGTGCAGATCAACAGATCGGCCCGTACACGCTCATTCGCCGGATCGGACGAGGTGGTTTTGGCGAGGTGTGGCTGGCCGAGCGGCGTTCGCAGTTCTTTTCTAAAAAGCTTGCGATCAAACTGCCGCTCGATGAGCAGGTCGATCTGAAAACGATCAGTCAGGAAGCAGTACTTTGGGAGCAGGCAAGCGGCCATCCCAACGTATTGCCGATCATTGACGCCGACGTTTACGACGGCCAGATCGTCATCGCCAGCGAATATGCCGAAGGAGGTTCCTTAGCCGAGAAGCTGAAGCTTGAGGGGGCACTGCCGCCGGTCGAGGCCGTTCAATTAACGATCGGTATCCTAAAAGGGCTTGAGTTTCTTCACTCACGAAAGATCATTCACCGTGACGTTAAGCCTGAAAATGTTCTGCTTCAGGGCGAAACGCCGAGGCTGGCGGATTTTGGCATCTCGCGTGCGATGCAATCCTCGTCAAATAGTGCAATGGTGGCCGGCACTGACGCCTATATGTCGCCTGAGTCGTTCAAGGGTAAGCGGAGCGCACAAACCGATATCTGGTCGGTAGGGGTCGTACTATATGAATTGCTCAACGGCGGGCTTCCTTTTCCGCAGGAACATCCGTCTGAGCGGATGTACGCGATCCTGAGTGACGAGCCCAAGCCTCTTACGGTTGACGCGTCGCCTAGGTTAAAGGCTATTCTCGAGAGATCTTTGGCAAAATCCCCGGACGATAGGTATACATCGGCTCGCGAAATGCGTGATGATCTCCGGTCGGCATTAAGTGAATTTTCGCTGTCATCGGCTGGCATCTTGCCGCCCGTTTTTGAGCCCTCGCCTGATCAGTCACCACCGATACCATTACCCAGTGGGAAGCAGGTAGAGCCACCCCGGCCGACGGCTCTGGTCTTGCCGTCCGCCTCCAAACCGGATGACGGGCCCGGTTTCTTCGGGCAATATGCAGATCAGCCCATTGAGCAGAATCCCAAATGGCCGCCATTTGTCACCGTCGCCGGTGTGGTCGTCGCGGTTCTTTTGTTGAGCGGTCTGGGAGCAATGGCGCTTGTGAGTCTGCGAATAATCAGATTTTCCGATCCGTCATCTGAACTGACTGAGAATTTCACGCCATCGCCCACACCGAACCCGACATCGACGCCAACTCCGACCCCTACTCCGTCTCCGACCCCGAGCGTTACTCCGATCCTACCGGCGGAACGCGAAGGCCGCTACACCGGTTCATACGGTTCGGCACTTATCTCGGAAGCTGATGAAAAGGGATTTACGTTCAAGTTGAATACCGGGAATGGTGCGGGGGGAGTTGGCGCTCTTGATGGGAAGGCTTCGTGGATCGATCCGACGACTGCCGTTCATACCAACATACCTGATCAAGAAAACTACGACGACCCTGAGAGCATCTGGTATAAGAAGAAATGCAAGGTAACGTTTAAGTTCTCCGGTACAAAGCTGAAGACAACTGACGGAGGCGGACCCTGTCTTTACTACCACGGTGCCGGGTCAACTCTCAGCGGAACCTTCGTCCTTAACAGATCGAAATCAAATAGTGTGCAATAACCTCATCGATCATTAGCCGCTTCCGCTCTCGAACTCTCGCCGTTCACCCGCTCAACTTCGCGTTCCATACGGCCGGTGGCCATATACCACATCATCTTGAAATCGCTAATGAAAGACCACAAAGGAAATCGGAAGCTTGCCGGTTTATTTTTCTCAACTACAAAATGAGCGAACCATGCGAACGCGTAACCGACGACGAAAAAAGCCGGAAAGAAATACCACTGGCCGCGAGCGATAAAGAAAACGAGCAGGGCGATGCCTAACGATGTCCCGACGAAATGCAGGACCCGCGTCATCGGCAGACTGTGTTCCGAAACGTAGAAATCCCAAAATTCAGTATAGTTTGTCGGGTTCGTAGTCATGATCTGCCTCCGAAGCCGAATGATAATACGTTATGCTGCTTGTTTCAATTCGATGGGCGGCGTCTCGGCGGCGAGTTTGATGTTTTTGGCCCAACCCAAATGTTCGAAAATGCGGATCGCGATCCAGTTCATATCGAATTGGTACCAAGCCGTGCCGTGCCGTGCCGAGGTTGGCCACATGTGATGGTTATTGTGCCAGCCTTCGCCAAAGGTGAGAATGGCAACGAACCAATTGTTGGTCGAGAGGTCGCCGGTGTCGTGCGGGCGTTTTCCATAAATATGCGAGAGCGAATTGACGAACCATGTCGTATGCCAGCCGAAAACCACGCGTCCCGCGACTCCCCAAACGACCATGGTCCAACCGCCGATCGCGAATAGAATGAACGCGGAGACAATTATCGGAATGTAGAAATATTTTGAGATCAGGACCTGGCCTTTGTCTTTCAACAGATCGGGAACATAACGCTTCATCGTCGTGTCGTCGTGATCCTGAGCGGTTCCCCAAAGGACCCAGCCGATCTGGGGCCACCAAAAACCGCTGCGTGCCGAGTGCGGATCTTTTTCGGTATCGACATATTTGTGGTGCATTCGGTGCGTAGCGACCCATTTGTCCGGCGGATCCTGGATCGACATCGTACCAAAGATAGTAAGCAGGTATTCGAGCCATTTCGGCGCAGTAAACCCGCGATGCGTCAGCAATCGATGCCATCCGAGCCCGACGCCGAGACTGCCGACGATCCAGTTACCGATCAATAACGCCGCAAGATTGGACCAGCTAAAGGTCCACAACACGGGAATCGCAAGCAGGTGAAAGGACGTTACAATGGCGACATTTTTCCAATTTATTCCGGCGCGTTTGCTTTCGAACTCGAGGACATTTTGCATTAAAACTAAGAGGACAGAGCTAAATTAAGACATTAATAGAGTAACAGGTCAGCGGTCGTAAATTTGTAATAGATTTGTCAGAATGGGAAGCGTCCCGTTAATCGGTGGATTCGGCGATCGCCTTCAGTTTTGCGTTTCTTGTGGTCACGAGGTTTCGGAGGTGTCTTTCAAGAATCAATTTATCGACCACACGTCCAAGAAAGCCGAAAGGCGAGGTCCATATGAGAGTGTCGCGCATAAGCGTGCCGCTGCGAACGCGGATAAATTCATGGATGTGTTTGAATGAGCGAAAATTTCCCTCGGTCATCTCGTCAGCAAACAAACGGGGCCGATCAAATTCGGTGACCCGGACCGTTAATCGCTGACGAATTCCGAAATGCGTACCTTCAAATGTCACCGTTTGCCCTAGTCCGATCAAGCCCTCGGTAATTCCGGCCACTGCTTTTTCGTGTGTTTGAGCTGTTGTTTCGGCATGGATCCGAATGTCACGCATCAGGTCGAAACAAACCTCTGCAGGTGCATGGATCGGTGTTTCGATAAAGATCTCAGGCATTGATCAAAAGTTCACTCGGACCAACTCAGCGACGCCGACGCCGATCAGCGAAGCGATCACCTCAAGGACGACTGCAGCGATCGTGCACACGGGTATTGCGATCGCAGCCGAAAGCGCTGGGGAGAACTGTTTTTTAACCAACGCCCCCACGATCAAATACGCCGCGATGCCCGCGAAGACCGGGATGATCAAACCCAGGACGGCGAAAACACCGAGGCCCCAGGTCGCGTCCGCTTCGCTGTAGCCATTCATCGCGATCACCATGAAAGCGAGCAACGCGAAGCCGACAGCCGTTCCGAGCATGAGCGTGATCAACAGAGCTGCGATCTTTGCGGCCATCTATTTGCCGATCTGTATCCAACGTTGGTCGGTCATGTTTAGTATAAAAAGATCGCCGCTAAAATCGATGGTGTAAACCGATCCATTTGCCCCGAAGATGTGATTGGGCTTGACGAAGTCGCTGTTGCCGATCTTTTTCCACCGTCCCGTCAAAGGATCTGTCTCAAACACGCCGCCGTTCGATTCGCGCGTGTAGAGTTTTCCGCCGTGCACCGTTCCTCGCAGCGTCTCGCTCCAATCGTTTGAATTGCCGATCCGCTGCCGTGCTCCGGTGGCCGGGCTGATCGAAAAGAAATTGCCGTCGTGTTCGATGGAGTAGAGAGTGCTGTCACCCGCGTAAAAAAATTTTGACCTTATGAAATCGGCCTTGCCGATCTGCCGCCAGGCCCCTGTCGCGGTATTAGTTTCGAAGAGAGATCCCTCTGATTCGATGGTGTAGAGCTTATCGCCGATCATTGCGCCGAGCATCGTTTTTTTCCAGTCGCCGGATCGTCCGACACGGTTCCAACTGCCGTCGGTCGGGCTGATACGGTAAAGGCTGCCGTCCGACTCTATCGTAAAAAGACTCGAAGAACCGGCTACAAGCAGCTCTGTCCTGCCAAAATCAGGCTTTCCAAGCTGCGTCCACCGACCGTTCGAGAGATCAGTAACATATAGAGAGCCGGTCTTTGAGATCGTGTAGAGCTTGCCGCCCGAAACTGCCGCAAACTTGGTATCAGACCAATTGCCGGCTTGGGCAGGTAACGCCGAACCGGAAACTAAGACAAGGGCTAACAACAGACCCAGCGATCTAACAACTACTTGTCTATACATTCATTCCTCCTAAATCTCTGTCAGTCTGCAAACGCCACGGTAAGTTGTTTGAGCGGCATTGACTGCTTTTTATCAATGTCGTCGATGCCATCGCGGTCGATGTAATTGTAGAGGATATCGCGCTGTTGGGGAACGAAGCCAGCTTCGCTGATCTGGTAGCGGAGATCGCGTTCGTTGGCCTCGTTATCGGCACCGGCAGCGGAAACGACGTTTTCCTCGATCATGATCGAGCCCATGTCGTCTGCACCAAATCGGAGAGCGGTCTGGCCGAGTTTGAGGCCCTGAGTCAGCCACGACGCCTGAATGTGTTGGATATTATCAAGAAATAACCGTGAGACGGCGAGCATTTGCAGATAATCGATGCCCGTTGGTTCCTCGGTAATTTTTCGTCCCAGTGCGGTGTTTTCGCGTTGGAATGTCCACGGGATGAAGGCCGTAAATCCGCCCGTCTCGTCCTGTACGTCTCTCACGCGCTGGAGATGACGCACGCGGTGTTCGATCTTGTCCCCGATACCGAACATCATCGTCGCTGTCGTTCGCAGGCCGACCTGATGAGCGGCACGCATCACATCGAGCCATTCCTGCGTCGTGCATTTGGTCGAAACGCGAGCGCGGACCTCGTCATCAAGGATCTCGCCGCCGCCGCCGGGCATTGAGTTTAGTCCGGCGTCTTTCAAACGCTGCATGATCGTGACGTAATCGAGCTTTGAGATCAGTGAGATGTTGTGGATCTCTGGCGGTGAGAAACAGTGCAACTGGAACTTTGGATACTTTGCGTGCAAAGTTCGCAGCAGGTCTTCGTACCATTCGATATTAAAATCCGGATGCAAACCGCCCTGCATCAGCACGCCGGTGCCGCCGAGCTCGATCGTTTCATTGATGCGTTTTTCGATCTCTTCGATCGAATGGACATATGTGTCTGGCTTGCCCGGTCGCCGATAGAATGCGCAAAAGGTGCAGACCACGTTACAAACGTTGGTATAATTGATGTTGCGGTCGATGATGTAAGTTACAATATCACCCGGATTCTTGCGTTGGCGGATCTCGTCCGCAGCTAGTCCTATACGGACAAAATCACGCGATTCGAGGAGAGCGGTCGCGTCTTCGGACGTCAATCTTTCGCCTCTAAGGGCTTTGTCAAGAATTGGTTGGATCATGGTTTTCACTTCAACACTATTCTAACAAAACGCCGTAAGAATTCATCACAGAGAACAAAGAGGTCACCGAGCTTTCAATGCAAGGCGGGAAGTTTTTCCGGATCTTCTCTGTGTTTCTGTGTGTTCTCTGTGGTGAAATAGTCCTGATGGCGAAAAGTGTGAAATTCGAAACGACGCTAACCCGATCGCCCGCCGATTCGGGTTGGCATTTTTTGATCGTATCGCGAGAGATCGAAAAGAAATTCGGGTTCGAAGGGAAATCAAAACGTATCGTATGTTCGATCAACGGCCACGACGGATTTCAATGTGCGCTGCTGCCGTCAGGCGATATGTTTTACATTATCGTCAACAAACAAAAGCGGGACGCGATGGGCATCGTCGCGGGTGATACGGTGAGCGTCGAGCTCGTCAAGGACGAAAGTAAATATGGCCTTCCGATGCCCGCAGAGCTTCGCGAGGTTTTGAATCAGGATCCTGACGGCGACAAGCTGTTCCACGAACTCACGGCCGGTAAGCAGCGATCGATACTCTACTTCATCGGCAAGCCCAAGGATATCGACCTCCGGATCCATTATTCTTTGATCGTGGTCGAACATTTGAAAGAGCACGGCAAGGTTATCGACAAAGTCTTGTATGAAGAGCTGAAACGGCCGGTGTTTTGAGATGACGGACGAACTGCAAATACTTCAAACCAAATATAACGAGCTGTGTCAGCGGATCAGGCCGTATGACGGACAATATACGGTCTTAACCGAACGAGAGGATGTGGGCGTTGCTCACGTCGAATTCACGGGCGGCGAATACCACTACATTGTTACCGAACGCGGCCTCGATCTTGAACGAAGATCCACCGCCGACCAAAGCGAAATACTGTACTGGATGATCTACAGTCTCACGTTTTGGATGGGCGTGGAGTTTGAGTTCAAAAATCGCACCGAGGGTCCTGACTCGCGGAGAATGATCTTCGCCCACTGGCTCGAGCAGATGAAAAAGGCCGATCGGGCGATGGCGGACCGGCTCGAAAACGACATTGCCGAGATACTTGCGAAAAATCCGTTTGTCGATCACGACTCTTCCGTCTGAACCGCATCGGCCTTTTTGTTGACGAAATATGCAACCGCACCAAAAGCGGCCGCCATTACCACAAACACAACTCCGATCACCGGATCGTTTGGAAGAGCATTGCCCTTAAAACCGATGCTCAGGCCGAACAAGTAGTTTAGAAAAGTTCCGAGTGCCGCGAGGGCGAACGCGACGACGGCGAGATTTACTGCGATAACAAGAAAGTTCCTCATTTATAAACGCTCCAGATAGTTGTCAGATACAACGTCAATTGAACGGCGGCGTTGGGGGCTTCTTGCACGAGGTGTTAGATAAATTTGAGCGGACGGTTTCGATCGATCAATTTATGCTTCGCGGCTAGTTTGAAATAGAGCTCCATTCCTTGTTCCATTACGGGGTCGATCGAGTATGAAATGTTATTCGAAAGGTAATCCTTCATTTCGCCCGGGCCAAGGTGAATGTCGGATTGATAATTCGCAACGATCTCGTCGATATGAGCAAGGCCTTCGTCGCGGGCTGCGGCAAAATCTATTGAAACGTTCTCGCGTCGTGTCATCCACATTGCGAAGACGAAACCGAGGCCGATGTGTTGATGCCATAGTTCTGCAAGATCGAACTTACGCACTTCGGTCTTTGGTCTTTGGTCTTCGGTTTGTGAATCCGCAATCCGCAATCCGCGATCCGCAATTTTTAGCGCCGGATCGCCTATTAGCAACGCCGCATCAGAATCGACGAGCATCGATTCAATTTCCGGCTCTGCGTCTTTCCATTCAGGCTCGAAGCCGAGAAACTCGCGAAAGATGATCTTGGTCAACGCGACGGACGTTCGGGACGAGACGTCGAGCGAGACGCTGCGAACATCGGAGAGGTCCATGCCGTTGGTCACGAGACAGACGCTGCGGACGAGCGTCCGTGCACCGACGCAAACGTCCGGGATCATGCGAACACCATCTATCATTTGATACGTGATCACAGGCACGAGTGCCGCATCGACGCGGTCCTGGGCCAGCAATTCGGCCGAACGGGCCGGTGCGGTGTCCATGATCAGTTCGGCGTGGCCGCGATTTTTACCATACAAGAACGACCACACGAGCGGTGCTGTATTCGAGTAGCTTGAGGCTGATATGCGAGACGTCTGCATCTTATTATCCGCCGAAAACGTCGGCATAATCGTCGTTATTCTGAAGTTTCCTAAGTGCGAAAGGGCAGGTAGCGTAGATCTTCAAGCCCTTTTCACGCGCATAGCTGACCGCCTCAGCGAGCAATTTGTCGCCGATCTTTTGCCCGCGAAGGCTCTCGTCGACCTCGGTGTGGTCGATGATAAATCCGGTCTCGCCCGCAGTAACATACGTCATTTCGGCCACGCGTTTGCCGTCGGCCTTGATCAGAAACGCACCGCGTCCGCCTTTTTCAATGTGCTTGATATCCATATTGGTCTAAGCCTAAATATAAACCTCTATTTATTGCAAATCTTGTATGCGATAGGTCAATCGATTATGCTGTCAGGATAT
>CAZVDM010000134.1:0-9998 GCA_964625555.1 uncultured Chloracidobacterium sp. | reverse complement strand
CGTACAATTGGACAACGATCGGATCGCTCGAAGACCTGCAAGCGGCATCGCTCGATGATGTTAAAGATTTCTTTCGTCAGTACTACACGGCGAGCAATACGATCCTCGTCATCTCAGGCGACCTAGATGAGAAACAGACCAAGAAATGGGTCGAGAAGTACTTTGGAGTGGTGACCAAGGGCGACGAGATCAAGCGCCCGACCCCGGAACAGCCAAAACTCGATAAAGAGATCCGCGTAAGCATTGACGACAGCCTTGCACCGTTGCCCCGTCGCTACATGGTTTGGCACAGTGTGCGGCAGTATGCTCCGGACGAACCGGCACTCGATATCCTGAGCAATATCCTGTCGTCAGGACGAGGATCACGGCTCCAGAGCAACCTGATCTATCAAAAAGAGATGGCCCAGCAAGTGTTTGCGAATAACGGAACAAATGAAATTGCCGGTACCTTCCAAATTCAAGCGACTGCCCGGCCCGGAAAGGCGCTCGATGATATTGAGAAGGAAATAAACGCGGAGATCGAACGCATCAAAAAAGATCCGCCGACCGAGGACGAGATCACTCGGGCCAAAAACTCGATCGAATCGCAGACGATCTTTGGCTTGCAGACAGTCCTCGGCAAAGCTTCGCAGCTGACGAATTATGCGGGATATGTCGGAAAGCCCAATTATTTTCAAGAGGACCTCGACCGTTACACGCGAGTGACGGCGGCCGATGTTCAGCGTGTTGCCAACACATACCTCACGGCAAACCGCCTCGTGATGACCTACAATCCGAAACGGGCCGAAGGTTCGCGCGGCAATAGCGGCGCCAATCAGCCGACTTCGGTAAAGAGCGAAAAGCGCGATCAGGCCAAGATCGACGCTCAGGCAGCCATGTTGCCAAAGCCGGGCCCTGATCCGAAATTGTCGCTGCCGGCGATCGAAAAATCGAAATTGGCCAACGGGCTAGAGGTCTGGATGGTAGAACAAAGAGAACTTCCGATGGTCTCGATGAACCTCGTTTTCAAAACGGGCTCGGCAAACGAACCGGACGGTAAGACCGGCGTCGCAGGATTTACAACTGGATTGATCGACGACGGCACCAAGACCCGTTCGGCGGTGGAGATCGCAAACCAGCTGCAGTCGATCGGTGCGAATCTGAATGCGGGCGGAACTTGGGATTCAACAAACATCTCGATGCAGACGCTCACGAAGAATCTCGACAAAGCTCTCGAGATCTACTCCGATGTGGTGCAGAATCCGACATTTCCGGCCGCCGAGTTTGAGAGCCAAAGGGCTCGTTCACTTGTCGGACTTCGCCAGCAAAGGTCGAATCCCAACGCGATCGCGAACGTCGTTTATAACAAAGTGCTATACGGTGACCATCCGTACGGCCGCGACAATAACGAAATGACGATAAAGGCACTGACACGCGACGATCTGGTTAGCTACTACCAGAATACGTTTCGCCCTGATAATGGCGTTCTGATCGTCGTCGGTGATTTTGATAAGGGCACGTTGAAGTCGAATTTGGAAAAGGCTTTTGGAGGTTGGTCGAGCAGCGGAAAAGTTGCTGCCAAGGCATTGCCGTCGGCACGGTCGCTCGATCGGACAGGCGTATACATCGTCGATCGGCCAAATTCGGCACAGTCGGTCGTTTCTGTCGGCCAGGTCGGCGTTGACCGTATGAGTGCTGATTACATGCCGGTGGTCGTGATGAACTCGATCCTCGGCGGTGCGATCACCTCGCGTATTTCGATGAATCTTCGTGAAGACAAGGGTTACACCTATGGGGCTAACAGCGGATTTCAGTTCAGACGCGGTGCCGGGCCATTTCGTGCCGGCGGCGATATGCAAACCGCCGTCACGAAGGAATCGGTTTGGGAGCTGATGAAGGAATTGAACGGCATCCGCGGAGCGATACCGATCACTCAGAAAGAGCTTGATTACAACAAACAAAGCTTGATCAGGCGCTATCCGGCCGGTTTCGAGACTGTTGGACAAATATCGGCGAACCTCGCTAATCTGGTCGTATACGGGCTGCCCGATTCTTACTTCAACGATTACATTTCGATGGTCAATGCTGTAACGCTCGACGATGTAAATCGCGTTGCGAATAAGTACCTGGATCCGTCGAAGATGGCGATCGTTATCGTCGGAGACAGAAAAGTGATCGAGCCGGGACTCAAAGAACTCGGTTACCCGATCGCGATCCTGGATTCGGACGGTAATCCGGTCACCCAATGATTGAGTAATATTAGTTATTGTGTTATTTGGCCGGGACAAAAGTCCCGGCCATTTTCGTTTTCCCACTTTGATCTGACGGAACGAAACAGGCGGCAGTTTGTGCTATAATTTCGAAAAATCAGGTTGTTTTTGGGTATTTTGTTAATTCAGGAGATAAGTAATGTCCGTCGATCTAGGTAAAATCCAATCATTATTAGGCAGTGAGGCTGACACGCTGCTGAATCACGTATCAACCACAATCCCGAAAGCGAATATTCACGTTCCGGGCGGCGATTTTGTTGACCGCGTCTGGTCAAATTCCGACCGGAATCCGCGCGTCCTGCGTGCATTGCAGACACTGCACGGCCACGGACGCCTTGGCGGTACAGGCTATGTTTCGATCCTGCCCGTCGATCAGGGCATTGAGCATTCGGCGGGAGCAAGTTTTGCGCCGAATCCGATGTATTTCGATCCGGAAAACATCGTCAAACTCGCTATCGAAGGAGGCTGCAACGGCGTTGCCTCGACGTATGGCGTGCTCGGTACTGTCGCCCGCAAATATGCCCATAAAATACCGTTTATCGTAAAGATCAATCACAATGAGCTGATGACCTATCCGAACCAGTTTGACCAGGTGATGTTTGGCACGGTCGAGCAGGCTAGCAATATGGGAGCGATCGCAGTTGGTGCGACGATCTATTTTGGCAGCGACCAATCGACGCGTCAGATCACCGAGGTTGCCGAGGCGTTCGCATATGCTCACGAACTCGGAATGGCGACGATCCTCTGGTGCTATTTGCGTAATTCGGCGTTCAAAACGCCCGAAGGCGACATGCACACTGCGGCTGACCTTACAGCTCAAGCAAACCATCTCGGTGTCACCATTCAGGCTGACATTATCAAGCAGAAACTGCCGGAACGGAACGGCGGTTATAATGCGCTCAACCAAAGCGGCAGCTATGGCAAGACGCATAAGAAGGTGTATTCAGAACTGACCAGCGATAATCCGATCGACCTCGTGCGTTATCAGGTCGCGAACTGCTACATGGGACGGTGTGGACTGATAAATTCGGGCGGCGAATCAAAAGGCGAAAGCGATCTGGCTGATGCGGTCCGCACGGCAGTGGTCAACAAACGCGGCGGCGGCACCGGTTTGATCTCGGGCCGCAAAGCATTTCAGCGGCCGATGGCGGAAGGTGTTGAATTGCTGAATGCGATCCAGGACGTCTATCTTTCAAAAGAGATCACAGTCGCCTAACAAGGTTATTACGGGCGATAAAGAGGGGCGCGTAACAGATGATCCTGTTTCGGGTCCTTTTTTGCGCTCTCACAGTCACATATATCGTCCGCGGGCGAGTTGGTAAACGCCGGTCAGGAACGGATTGGACGTGCGTTCGCGACCAACAGTAGTCTCAGGGCCGTGGCCGGAATAGACAACGGTCTCGTCATCGAGAGTCATGATCTGATCGGTGATAGATGCGATCAGCGTATCGTAATCGCCTCCGGGAAGATCGGTGCGGCCGATCGAGCCCTGAAACAGGCAATCGCCGACGAAGACCTGCTTCTTCGTTTCCTCTGCAAATACCACGTGGCCGCGTGTATGGCCGGGGCAATGCCGGACCGAGAACCGAAGTTCACCGACCTCATAGGTCTCGCCGTGTTCCCAATTTCTGGTCAATTTTGGCGGCGCGTCGTATGCAAATCCTAGGGTAGCGAGCTGCGATAACGGCATTCCCATCATCAGAGGCTGCTGAGGCAGGCCGTAATATAAGTCTTCGTCATCCTTGTGAAGCAGGATCTCGGCATCGGGAAAGCTCTTCGCAAGGTCAGTCGTGCCGCCAACATGGTCAAGATGGCCGTGCGTGAGGGTGATCGCCTGTAGCGTGAGGCCATTGTCATTGATGAAATCGACGAGTTCGGCCGAACCGTCGCCGGGATCGATGCAGATCGCGCGTTTCGTCATTTCACACGCAACAATACGAGTGTTCTGCTGGAACGGGGTCAATGGAAATTTTGCTACGATCATTCGTTTCAATTCGTCAATTTTGTCAGATAAAGGTCGACGTCAAAACCGTTGGCCTGTCTTTCTTTTAACACAAAATGTATCGCGTTACGATAGGTTTCGACATCCGGCTTGTTGTTGAAACACGGTGTCTCGACGTCGCTAAGATTCAAATAACTGATGAGACAGCTGAGCAGCATCCAAAGCAGGATCTCGTCGGGCGGGCCGATCGGATTATGTTCAATGATGCTCTCGCGGTCCTCATTGATACCGTCGCAAATACGGGCGAATTCGGATTCGCTGATAGTGGTCATAGCATCTCGTGGTACATGATGTAGTTGGATTGTTCCATGCCGACCTTTTCGTAAACACGTTGGGCATGGACGTTCTCAGTTTCGACGTAAAG
Organism: uncultured Chloracidobacterium sp.; assembly: GCA_964625555.1. GTDB lineage: Bacteria > Acidobacteriota > Blastocatellia > Pyrinomonadales > Pyrinomonadaceae > OLB17. The sequence continues at coordinate 5,383 of CAZVDM010000134.1, read as the reverse complement.
CCTGATGCCATAAACGTTTCCGGCTTCCTTAGCTTGTGCCTTAACGAAATCATTCAGCTGGCTATAAACGCGCTTTCCACGCGCCTCTGGACGCAGAAATACACTCTGTATCCACCACCACCATGCATTGCGCCAATCACTCCACTCATAAGTGACCATCAGTCCGCCAACTATGACATTGTCATCCACTGCGACGACATAAAAGCCTTTATTGACGTCATCAAAGACGGCCTTAACGGCAACGTCAACGGTGTCGTGATCGAGCGTTTTGCCCTCGGTCTCGAGGGCCATCGCCTGGTTGAATTCGACAAAATAGCGTGCCTCTTCCCGGGCGGCGAGCCTGATATTCATATTCGATTCCTTGACGAAACGGACTTCGTCCTCTAGCCTAAAATGTTTTGCGATAAGCAATATTTGGATCTTATGAAACTCAGAATACTTTATCACGGCAATTGTTTCGACGGAGTCTCGTCGGCCGCGATCTTTACAAAATTTTATCGTGCGACGGTCGATGCTTCAGCCGAAGTCTCCTATACGCCCACTATGCACCGGGCCGGGAATGCTTTCGACAAAGAACAGTTTGACGGTGATGAGAATGCGATCGTCGATTTCAAATATTGTCCCGATGAGCGGCTTACGTATTGGTTCGATCATCATCAGTCAGCGTTTTTGTCGAGATCGGACGAGGAACATTTCCTTGCGGACACGTCGGGCAAGAAGTTCCTGGATACGACGAGCAAATCGTGTGCGGAGTTCATTGCACGCATCGCAAAGGAAAAGTTCGGGTTTGAGGACGAATCGCTCGCCGAGCTTATCCATTGGGCCCATATCATCGACGGGGCGTTGTACGAATCGCCCGCCCAGTGTGTCGAGCTGCGTTCGTCGGCACTTAAATTAATGCAGGTGATCGAGGGTGAAAAGGACCCGGCCTTTGTCGAGGAGATCATCAAAATGCTGACCGAACGCACGCTTGATGAAATCGTCGCGAGCGAAGCTATCCAGGCGAAACTCGTGCCGATCCTCGAACAGCATTGGAGCACGGTCGAGCTTATAAAGAACCGCTCGGTCGCTGAGCGGGGCGTTGTGCACTTTGACCTGACAGGGACGGGCGTCGAGGGTTATAACAAGTTCATTCCCTACTATTTTCATCCCGAAGTGACGTATGTCGTGAGCCTCAGCCAGAGCTCGTTCCGCACCAAGATCTCGGTCGGCTCAAATCCGTGGGCACCGCGGCCGCGGACGCATAACATCGCCGAGATCTGCGAACGCTACGGCGGCGGCGGGCATGCGGTGGTGGGTGCGGTGAGTTTGAAACCCGAAGATCTCGAGATCGGCAAAAAATATATGGCCGAGATCATCGAAGAACTGCAATTTGCCGAATAAAAAAGGGCGGCCCGAGAGCCGCCCAATTTATTCGATCCGAAAAACAATTACTGCTTTTTCGAGTAAACCTTGGTCGTGGTGTCCATGCCGCCGTCGCGGTTGGGACGCTGCGAAGCTATCGAAAGCGTTCCGTCGGTGCCGAGCGACCATTTTTCGGTCGAGACGCGGTCGCCCATCGGTGTGGTGACGGTTCGGGTGATCTCGAGCTTTCCGCCGTCGAGCTTGGCCTTCGTCGAGACCTGCATACTGCCCATTTGCCCCGAGATCTCCGACTTAACTTCTTTGCCATCAAGGGTATAGGTGACAGGACCATCGGCCGGTCCCATTCCACGGCCGCCTCCGGGAGGGCCTCCGGCTGGTGCGCCTGCGGGCGGTGCATTGCGTTTTGTGGCCGTCTCGACCTTGATGTCGGTGGCGGTCTGGGTGATGGTGAGCGTCTGCGATTCGATGCTGCCTTTTTCACGCTCGCTAAGTGTGGATTTGGCGAGGTCGAGATTCCAGGTACCGCTAAAATCGGTTGTCTTTTGCGCCGAGGCGGCGAATGCGAAAACGAGCAGCGAAAATGCCGCTAAGACGAGATTCTTCTTCATAAAATTGCTCCTAACTAAACTCGAAATTTGTGATCCATTAGCTAAGACGCAAGTGTATCGCATTTGGTTTTGGCGAAAATGTAAAGAATTGTAATGCACCGCCGCTGGGAAATAAAACGGCGGTGCGTTCCGGCTCAAGCGTTCGATTCTGCTTCGGCGGCGGCACGATTGAGATGGCTGTGCTTGTGGCCGTAGAGGAAGTAGATGACCATACCAACGAGCAGCCATACGCCGAATCGGATCCAGTTCGTTACGCCCAGTTCTGTCATTAAATACAGGCACGAAAGCAGGCCGAGGATCGGTATCAGCGAGAGCTTTTTCGTCAGACTGAGAACGACGAGAAGGACCGATATCACGACGAAAAAGATCATCGGTATCTTGTGTGAAAACGCACTGAGCATCGATTCGCCGTCTTTCGATGTGATCGTGATCAGATCGCTGTAATACGTCGGGCTGAAATAGTAGATCGTAATGCCGACGATGATCAGAATGACGGGCAAAAGGAACTGCGAATTGATATACGGTACGAACCGCGTGCCGCTCTCCTTGAATTCCTTATCCTTGAACAGAACGCCTGCGCAAACGACCACAAATGCAAAGAGTGTGCCGATACTCGCAAGGTCCGTCACCTCCGTGAGGTTCATGAACAACGCAGGAATGGCGACGACGATGCCGGTGATAATGGTCGCAAACCACGGCGTTTTGAATTTTGGATGGATCGACGAAAAGATCCGCGGCAGCAAACCGTCGCGGCTCATTGCCATCCAGAGACGCGGCTGGCCGATCTGGAACACGAGGAAAACCGTCGCCAGAGCGATGACGGCACTGACTGCGATAATGCCCGCTACCCACGGAATATTTGCTCCTTCCGGTCCGAAAACGAATGCGAGCGGATCGCCGACGTCGAGCTTGGTATAGCTGATCATACCGGTCAGGACGAGAGCAATCGCGATGTAGAGTATCGTACAGATCACGAGCGATAGGATCATCGCAATGGGCAGGTCACGCCGCGGATTCTTACATTCCTCAGCGGTCGTCGAGAGTGCGTCAAACCCAATGTATGCAAAGAATACGGCCGACACGCCCTTGAGCACGCCTTCGACGCCGTTTGGTGCGAAAGGCGACCAATTGGCCGGATTCACATAATTCAAACCGAGGAAAATGACGAGCAGAATGATGCCGATCTTGAGAACGGTCATTATGTTCGAGGCAAATTTCGACTCGCGGATGCCGATGTAAACAAGGCTCGTGATCACGACGACAATGAGAAGTGCGGGCAGGTCGGCGACGATCGGGATACCGGCGATATGCGGCGAATTGAGCCACGCCGAGTAACCGTCCATTTGTGCACAGCTCACGACGGCGTCCTTTGCGTCACAGGCGGCTGTCAGGGCCTCGGCCGTGGCACCGCCGGCAATAGCTTCGGTCGCGGCGGCGTAACCGCGCTTTGCGGTCAGGAAATCCATTGTGAAATGCAGCGGAATATCGATGCCGTAGCCTTTCAAAAGGCCGGTAAAATAGTCGCTCCACGAGATGGCGACGGCGATGTTGCCGATCGCGTATTCGACGATCAGGTCCCAGCCGATTATCCAGGCGATGAACTCGCCCATAGATGCGTAGGCATAGGTGTAAGCCGAGCCCGCAACGGGAATTCGCGATGCAAATTCGGCATAACAAAGTGCCGAAAAAGCACACGCAACGGCCGTAAAGACAAACAGCAGAGCAACCGCAGGACCACCGTTGTACGAGGCCTTGCCGACCATGGCAAAGATGCCGGCACCGATGATGGCTGCGATGCCCATAAGCGTCAGGTCAAAGACGCCTAAGCTGCGGCGAAGCGTACCCTCGGGCGGAATGTCGCCGACATGCTCTAATAGCCCAGCGGCCGCATCGGCCTGAATTTGCGATATCGATTTGGTCCTGAATAGATTCATAACGGTCCTCGCTGCCCTAAATCTTGTTCGTGCTAACTTGTCTAAACGGTTGGTTTAACGCGAATTCTGAACCAAATCGGGAAAAGATGCAAGGCGCGAAGAAGACGGGAGACCCGACACCGGAGACGGGAGGCGGATTTGCTTAAACGTGCGACAGTCTTGAAATCATTTGCGACAACCTTTCCGACGGTCTGCAACAACGCACAAGTGCGTCAGCGACAATCCAAAACAGGTCTGCAACAATTCGTTTTCTTGAGTATTTTTGCCTTTCGTGATAAGTTTCGCGTCCCAAACGGTGATTTTCCCATCGCTTTCCAGCGATCAAACGCTTTCCAATTTTCCCATTTTTTTGCCCAACATATTTGTAATCTACGAACTGGCTGAATCGGTCTGCATTCTCTGCATTCTACGACAAACCCTGCAAAGTACGTCAAAACCTGCATTTTCATACAAACCCTGCAAAGTACGTCAAAGTGCGAAAAGTCGGCTTTAAATTGGTCATCGAAATGCGCCAACGTTTATTTACGGGCATTTTTCGCCCTCAAATTTTTTGTCCGAGAAAGGAGAAATAACACTATGGAAGAAGAATGGGAAGAGTTTGAATACGGGCCGCGAACAGACTACGGCGAATTGCGCGTAACGATGAGCCGTGTGGGCCAAATATCGCTCGGCGCCAAGGCGTTGAAAGAACTGGGACACCCGACGGCCGCAATGCTGCTGTATAAGCCGAAAGAACGCAAGATCGGCGTTCGGCCGGTGCATCCGCGACATCCAAAGGCGATCCCGCTCAGGTCGAATTTTCGGGACAGCTACCGTTTATTGCGAGCGAACCGATTCTGTAAACATTACGGCGTCGAGATCGAGCGGACGCTGATGTTCAACACGCCGGTGATCGAGGACGGCTTGTTGATGCTCGACCTTAAGGCTGTCACATACATCGGGCGAAAACGCTGAGGCTGCAGCAAAGCGGCATGGCCGCGAGGAGTTATGCGAGAAGATATTCCACAAAAAATGATAGATGACGCCTGCGAGAGCTATTTGAAACACGGCGGGCTGCATCACAAACAGATCGAACGAGAGGTTAAGGCAAAAGGCTGGCGGTTTCACCGGAACATGCTGTATCGGAGAAGCACTTCTTCCGGTCCGAGGTCGGCGTGGCCGGAGCGGTTGGGGTGGGACGCGTTGTTGTCGCCTGAGCAGCGGGAGAGACTCGAACGTCGGAGACAAAAACGTGCCAGGCATGTGCGGGCGAGGTTTCCGGGCTGGCTGAAGGCGGAGTTTCCGGAGTGGAAATGGACGTGGCGGTTTCAGAGGCATATTTACAAGAGCTTGGCGCGCATTACCTCGGGCGTGGCGAAGCGGCTGATGATATTTATGCCGCCTCGGCATGGGAAGAGTGAGATGGTGACGATCAGGTATACGGCCTGGCGGCTGATGAGAGATCTGAAGCTGAACGTGATCCTGGGCAGCTATAAC
>CAZVDM010000133.1:0-10049 GCA_964625555.1 uncultured Chloracidobacterium sp. | reverse complement strand
CTTTGGGAACACCAGCAACGACAACCCGATGATCATCAAAATACTCTGCGGTGTTCCGGTGCTGGTCGTGAATACAGCAGTTTTCCAATTCGCGAGAAGCGACGGATCAATAGTGATGTGGTAAATACCGGTGACGATCACTATAAAATTTAGGGCAAGATATACGACGACCAAAAAAACGGCGATGCCGATCGCTTCTTTGAAACCTTTCAAAAAGACAGCCGCAAGTATCGAGATCATCAAAAATGTGACGAGTATAGGATGATCGAGCCCGGCAAGATTAGTTTCGACAAACGGATTGTGAATGATGTGTTCCGAAGCATCGGCTGCCGACAAGGTGATCGTGATGACAAAGTCGGTCGCGACAAAGCCGAGGAGCGCGAGGACGAAGAGCTTGCTCTTCCAACGTGAGAGTAAGGATTCGAGCATCGAGATCGAGCCCTGGCCGCGCGGGCTTTCGGCAGCGACCCGATTGTAGATCGGCAACGCTCCAAAAAGCGTCAGCATTACCAGGATCAAAGTAGCGATCGGCGACAGAACCCCAGCGGCGGCAAATGCGATTCCCGGCTGGTAACCAAGCGTCGAAAAATAGTCGACGCCCGTTAGACACATTACCTGCCACCAGGCGTGTTTAGGATGATGAGCCTTGGCCGTAAATGCGGCGTCCGGCTGCCGGGCTCCATGCATCAGCCAATCGCTGAATCCCCGTTTCGAATTGCCGTTGATCGAACTCATAGAACGTAATTAAGGCACGGCCATCCGACATGGCCGCGCCTGTTGAAACGCTAGTCCCCACAACTTTGCGAATCAATTTCACTCTATCGCCGACGGCGTAAAGAACTTATAAAGAATCCATAAAGTTTTCATCAAGAGCGGTCAATAGGGCCGTAAATTTCGGCACAAAAATCTTTACGAACTTTTTATGTAAGTCTTAGCCATAACTTATTTCACGCTCGTTATTCTCAAATTGTCAGGCCGAATTTGGACCTGATGGAGGCAATATGAATAGCAACGTAAGTAGAGAAAATTCGAGCATACACACGGAAAAAGCGAAGGGACGTTTAAGGCGAACAATATTTAGCCCACTCTTCTGCTCGATCGTTGCAACTATCGGCATTTTCGGTGGTATATCGGCGTTGTTCAGCGGTCTAATATGTGTGATTCTCCATTCCCTTGTAAACAGAGATACCGCCTTTGACACAGTCGGCACAATTTTACTCATCTCTGCTATACCGATGATACTCGTAGGTTCTATATTTTTGGACGAGATCGAGAAAGGAAAATGAAAAGGTCAATTCTTCTTACGGCGGTCCTGTGTGGATCAGCCGTTTTTGTCAGCGCTCAGCAGACGATATTTAATGTGCCGACGACCGATGTTCTCGGCTATGGCAAGGTTTATGCAGAGCTTGACGCTTCTTTCAAATTCAACGATCAGACGGCCCTTAGCCGGTTTTCGAGTTTTGTTCCGCGAGTTGTGGTCGGTGTCGGCGGCAATGTCGAGGTTGGGTTAAACGTTACCGGAAACATACAACCAGGGGCCGATTCGACAACGCTGGTACCGACTGTGAAATGGAAGTTCTTTGAAAGCAAGAAAAAGGATGTTTCGCTGATCGCGGGAACCAATTTCTATATCCCTGTACGAAATCGAAGCTACAACGCCGGTGCTTATACCTATCTTGCGGTCAGCAAAACTAAAAATAAGACGCGGCTGACGGCAGGAGGATATGTGGCTAGTAAGAATGTGTTCGCGTCGAAAGCAGTTCGTGCCGGAGGCCAGTTTGGTGTTGAACATACGGTGAACAGCAAGGTGACGCTTGCGGCGGACTGGATCACCGGACGGCACTCGGCCGGATATTTCACGCCGGGCGTTATTTACAAGCCGCACGGACGCGTGACGGCGTACCTTTCGTATTCGATCGGGAACGACCAAGCGGTGAAGGGAAACAATTTCTTCCTGTTTGAGCTTGGGTACAACTTTAATTGAGAGGTGACAGGGCAATGCTTGATCTTATATTTTTGGCGGGAATCGTTGGATTCTTTTTGATAGCACTTGGCTATGTCGCGGCATGTGGTTGGCTGCGAAAGGGAGCGAAAAGCGAATGAGTTGGGAATCGACACTCGCGGCCGCGTGCGCGGTCATTCTGATGATCTATTTGGTTTACGCGCTTTTGCGCCCTGAGAAATTTTGACGGCCATGACACTCAACGGAATATTACAAATTTTGGCTTTTATCGCCGTGATCGCTCTGTTGACCAAGCCGATGGGCTTGTTTTTGGTGCGGGTCTACGACGGCGGAAAGACGTTTCTTGATCTTTTTCTTAAGCCCGTCGAGCGATTTATGTATTGGATAGCACGCGTCGATCCGGCGCTCGAGATGAACTGGAAACAGTACGGAGTCGCGATGCTGGCGTTTAGTCTCGTATCTTCGCTCGGCCTCTACGCATTACAGCGGTTTCAGTTCTTTTTGCCGCTTAATCCGCAGTCATTTGCGGGACCGTCGGAGCATTCATCGTTCAACACTGCCGTTTCGTTTGTAACAAATACGAACTGGCAAGGTTATGGCGGCGAAGCGACGATGAGCTATCTGACGCAGATGGCCGGGCTCGCGGTGCAGAATTTTATGTCGGCAGCGGTCGGAATGGCACTGGCGGCGGTCTTTATTCGCGGGATCTCGCGATTTGAAACGGACAAGCTCGGCAATTTTTGGGTCGATCTGACGCGTGGGACGCTTTATGTGCTGCTGCCTCTGTCCTTTGTTGCGGCGATCTTTTTTGTGTCGCAGGGCGTGGTGCAGAACTTCAAGCCCTACGACACTGCTCAACTTACCGATGTTCGGACAATGCAAGTTGATAAAAAGGACACCGACGGTGCAGTCGTAAAAGATGACACGGGCGAGACCGTAAAAGAAGACCTACTCGTCGATACGCAGACGATCGCACAAGGACCGGTCGCGTCGCAGCTTGCGATCAAGATGCTCGGCACTAATGGTGGCGGCTTCTTTAACGCCAATTCGTCGCATCCGTATGAAAATCCGACACCGTTCTCGAATTTCATACAGATGCTGCTCATTTTTCTGATTCCCGCGGGCTTTACGTACATGCTTGGCCGGATGGTCAAATCGCAGGGGCACGGCTGGGCCGTTTTTGGGGCGATGGCGATATTGTTCGTCGCAGGTGTAGCGACCTTGTATTGGGCCGAATCGCAGGGAAATCCGCTGTATCCAACGACGGTCGATCAACAGGTTGTCGGCGGTAATTTTGAGGGGAAGGAAGTGCGGTTCGGTGTGGCGAATTCGGCACTGTTTGCGACCGTGACGACCGACGCTTCGTGCGGAGCGGTCAATTCGATGCACGACAGCTTTACGCCGATCGGCGGGCTTGTGCCGCTCGTCAATATCATGCTCGGCGAGGTCATCTTCGGCGGTGTCGGTGCGGGGATGTACGGCATTCTCGTGATGATAATCCTGACGGTATTCATCGCCGGTCTGATGGTCGGGCGAACGCCGGAATATCTCGGTAAAAAGATCGAGGCGTACGACATTCAGATGGGAATGCTATATATCCTGATCTTTCCGATGATCATTCTCGGTCTGGCTGCGATCTCGTCCGTTTCGACGGAGTTTGGGCTGACATCGTTAAATAATTCAGGTGCTCACGGCCTGTCGGAGATCATTTACGCATTTACTTCGGGCACGGGCAATAACGGCTCGGCATTCGCCGGACTCAACGCAAATACGCTCTGGTACAACTCGACGCTTGGTGTCGCAATGCTGGTCGGAAGATTCTTTATGATCATTCCGATGCTCGCGATTGCGGGAAACCTTGCCGGCAAGAAACTGATTCCGCCGAGTCTGGGGACATTTCCGGTCAACACCGTGCTTTTTAGTGTGCTGCTCGTCAGCATCGTGATAATCGTCGGTGCTTTGACATTTTTCCCGGCACTGAGTTTGTCGCCGATCCTCGAGCATTTCCAGATGGTGAATGGTCAGACATTTTAAGGGAAGAAATTCACCACAGAGTCACAGAGAGCACAGAGGAAGTGGTGAATCAGTAAGAATAACTCAGTGACCTCTGTGTCTCTGAGGTGAACACTAATGAAAAACGCAATTTCTATTTGGGACAAGAATATTATTCGGCAGGCGATCGTCGGGGCTTTTACTAAGCTCGATCCGCGGAAAATGCTAAAGAATCCGGTGATGTTTGTTGTGGAGGCCGGAGCGGTGTTTTTGACGCTTCGGATGTTTGCGAACCTTATTGCGCCGGCAGCGGATAGAGCGTTCGGTTTTGAGGTTCAGATCACGCTTTGGCTTTGGTTTACGGTATTGTTTGCAAACTTTGCCGAGGCAATGGCTGAGGGAAGAGGGAAGGCACAGGCTGATACGCTTCGGAAATCGCGGACCGAGACGACGGCTACGTTGATAGAGGCGGACGGTACGCACTGTTCAGTTGCTGCCCCGGATCTGAGAAAAGGTGACGTTGTTTATGTCGTAGCGGGCGAATTTATTCCCGGCGACGGCGAAATAGTCGAGGGCGTGGCGTCGGTGGACGAATCGGCGATCACGGGCGAATCGGCGCCTGTGATACGCGAATCGGGCGGCGACCGCTCGGCGGTGACAGGCGGCACTCGTGTGCTTTCTGATTGGATCAAGGTTCGAATAACTTCGAATCCGGGCGAGACATTTATCGACAGAATGATCGCGCTGGTCGAAGGTGCTTCGCGGCAGAAGACGCCGAACGAGATCGCTCTCAACATTCTACTTGCGGGACTGACGATCGTGTTTTTGCTTGCGGTCGTGACATTGCAGCCATTTGCGATCTACTCGAACGCACCGCAGACGATCTTTGTTTTGATCTCACTTTTGGTTTGTCTTATTCCGACGACGATCGGAGGGCTGCTGTCGGCAATCGGCATTGCGGGAATGGACCGTTTGATACAGCACAACGTGCTCGCGATGAGTGGTCGTGCGGTCGAGGCCGCCGGTGATGTCAATACGTTGCTTCTCGATAAGACCGGCACCATCACGCTCGGCAATCGTCAGGCGAGTGAGTTTATTCCACTTAAAGGCATTTCGGCCGAGGAATTTGCCGACGCAGCTCAGCTCTCGTCGCTTGCAGACGAAACACCGGAAGGACGTTCGATCGTCGTCTATGCAAAGGAAAAACACGGCCTTCGCGGACGAGAGATCCATGAACTTGGCAGCGGGCGGGCCGAATTTATCGCATTTACCGCACAGACACGAATGTCGGGCATTAATTTTGAAGGCCGGCAGATCCGCAAAGGTGCGGTTGATGCGATCGAGAAGTACGTTCGCAGCGGAGAACAACAGTCTCCTGCGGAGCTCCGCGAGGTCGTCGAACGTATTGCTCGTGCGGGCGGGACGCCTCTTGTTGTAGCCGACAATCACAAGCCGCTTGGCGTAATCTATCTTAAAGATATCGTCAAAGGCGGAATGCGTGAGCGGTTTAATCAGCTCAGGCAGATGGGCATCAAGACGGTGATGATAACGGGCGACAATCCTTTGACGGCGGCATCGATCGCTGAGGAAGCAGGTGTTGACGATTTTCTCGCTGAGGCCACGCCCGAAGACAAAATGGCTCTGATCAAACGGGAACAGGCTGAAGGAAAACTTGTCGCGATGACCGGCGACGGCACGAACGACGCTCCGGCTCTGGCACAGGCAGATGTCGGCGTTGCGATGAATACCGGAACGCAGGCGGCGAAAGAAGCCGGAAATATGGTCGATCTCGACAGCGATCCGACCAAGTTGATCGAGGTCGTCGAGATCGGGAAGCAATTGCTGATGACGCGAGGGGCTTTGACAACATTCTCTATCGCGAACGACGTAGCAAAGTATTTTGCGATTATACCGGCGATGTTCGCGGCGACGTTTCCGGTTCTTAATGCGTTGAACATTATGGGCCTAAAAACGCCTCAATCGGCGATTCTTTCGGCCGTTATTTTTAACGCGTTGGTGATCGTCGTGCTGATTCCGCTCGCGTTGAAAGGCGTTAAGTATCGCCCGATGTCGGCTTCGAAACTGCTCCAGCGAAATCTGCTGATCTATGGTTTCGGCGGCATTGTGGCTCCATTCGTTGGTATTAAATTGATCGACGTCATCATCACGGCGCTTGGATTAGCTTAGGTTTGGAGTCCCGCCATTAGGCGGCGTTTTATGGTTTTGAAGGGGGAGCCGCCTAAAGGCGGGACTCCAAACAGAAAATATGAAAGACCTAATTACATCAGTATTAATGATCTTGGTTTTTACCGTTTCGCTTGGCATCCTTTATCCGCTTGCGGTTTGGGGCGTTGGACAGACTCTGTTTCCGCATCAGGCGAATGGATCGCTGATCGAGAAGGATGGCAAAGTAGCCGGGTCGGAGTTGATCGGACAAACGTTTACTTCGGCGAAGTATTTTCATTCGCGTCCTTCGGCAGCGGGAAACGGCTATGATGCGAGTGCGTCGAGCGGCTCGAACCTAGGGCCGACGAGCCAGAAGCTGATCGACCGGATCGGCGAAGACACAAAGACGCTGCAGGAAGAAAATCCGAATACTAAGGTTCCGGCCGACTTGGTCACGACAAGCGCGTCGGGTCTCGATCCGCATATTTCGCCGGCGGCTGCAGAGTTTCAGATCCAGCGTGTCGCGAAGGAACGCGGAATGACAGAGGAACAAATCGGCGACTTGGTTAAGAAGTTTACGCAAAGGCGAGAGTTTGGCTTTTTTGGGGAGCCGCGTGTGAATGTGCTCATGTTAAACCTTGCACTTGATAGTAAGTAGCTTGAGAAGGAAATAATTAGCCGCAGATGAACGCGGATGAATGCAAATAGGGGTGTGAACAGATCTGAGTCGATTTGTGTTCATCTGCGGTAAAATTGATCTAATCGTGTTTGTCGATACCGAAATAACCGAAATGCCGAATCGCGACGGTCGGCCGTCTCCAGAATCGCTACTCGAAATGCTGCAGGAGAGCGAGCGGGCGAAGCTGCGTGTTTATATCGGGGCGGCGGCGGGCGTCGGCAAGACGTATCGGATGCTCGAAGACGCGCATCAGTTGAAAGAGCAGGGAATTGACGTGGTCATCGCGGTCGTCGAAACTCATGGACGCATTGAGACCGAAGAACAGATAAAAGATCTCGAGATCATCCCGCCAAAAAGGATCGAATATCGCGGGAATACATTCGACGAAATGGACCTCGATGTGGTGATCGCCCGGAAACCGGCGGTAGCAATAGTCGATGAACTCGCACACACGAACATCGAAGGGTCAAAAAACGAAAAGCGTTATCAGGATGTGATCGAACTGCTCGAACACGGCATTTCGGTCATAACGGCGGTCAATATCCAGCACATCGAATCGCTGAATGACGTTGTGGTTTCTACGACGGGAATTCAGGTTCGTGAGACGGTGCCGGACTGTTTCTTTAAAAACGCAGATGAAGTGATCGACGTTGATATCTCGATCGATACACTGCGAACGCGTTTGCGGCAAGGGAAGATCTATTCAGTCGAGAAGATCGAACAGGCTCTCAATAATTTCTTTCGAAAGGGAAATCTTGCCACATTACGGGAACTCGCACTTCGCCACGTCGCGCAGCAGCAATCGATACAGGACACCGAATATCGCGAACGTGAAGGATTGGAACATGCCGTCATTCCTGAAAAGGTTATGGTTTGTATGGCTTCGCGAGGAAGTGCAAAGAAGATCCTACGTGCCGGTGCTCGAATCGCCGGACGGCTTGCGACAGAAGATTGGGCTGCTGTTTATGTCGAGACGCCCGACGAAGAGCCGGGTCGTATCACGCCGGAAACATACGCGGCATTGCAGGAAAACATAAAGTTCGCCGAAACCCTCGGAGCCAAGGTCGTGTGTCTCAAGGCACGCAATGTCGCCGACGCCTTGCTTGGCTACGCCCGTCATAATGGGATCACGCACGTTATATTCGGCCAATCGGCACGCACGCGTTGGGATATCTTTTGGCGCGGCTCGGTCATCAACCGCTTTCTTGCCGAGGTCCGTGACGCCGCTGTTCACGTAATACCGATCAACAAATCCGACGAGGAGTGATCGGACGTCTTTTGATTCGCCATCGGATCTATTGCACAATGGATTTTCTTTCCGATGAGCGAAATACCAGAAAAAGTAGCGAAATTAGCTGAATCTGTCCGATCGAACGGCGGCAGGGCGATGCTTGTCGGCGGATGTGTGCGCGATGAGATAATGGGGATCGGCCATAAGGATTGGGATGTTGAGGTTTATGGCGTTAAGCCGGCGAAATTGCGGGAAATACTTGATTCGATCGGTGAGGTAAATGTAGTTGGCGAAGCGTTTGCGGTTTATAAGATCGGTGACGATCTGGACGTTTCGATACCGCGGCGTGAGCGTAAATTGTCGAGCGGGCATCGAGGATTTGTCGTCGAGGGCGATCCGGAGATGTCGTTCGAGGAGGCCTGTTCGCGGCGCGATTTTACGGTTAATTCGATCCTCAAGGATATTTTGACTGGCGAGATCGTCGATCCGTTTGACGGTCAAGGCGATATCGGGCGTAAAGTACTGCGGATGGTTTCGCGGGAGACTTTTGCCGAGGACAGTTTGCGCGTAATGCGAGCCTGCCAGTTTGCCGCGAGGTTTGAGTTTGATATCGAACCCGAAACCGTTGAGGTCTGCAAGCAGATCAAAGTTACCGATCTGCCGAAGGAACGTATCTGGGGCGAATTTGAAAAGCTGTTGCTAAAGCCGTGTCGTCCGTCGATCGGTTTGAAATGGCTGTACGTTCTCGGTGTCGTCGATCAGATCTTTCCGGAAATGGCGTCGCTTGTTGGAGTTCCACAGGAACCGGAATGGCATCCGGAGGGCAATGTCGATGTGCATACTCTAATGGTCGTTGATGAGGCCCGCAAACTGATCGATGGGCTTGAATATCCGCGTCAGGTTGCTGTCATGCTTGGGGCGTTAGCACACGATTTCGGAAAGCCTCCGACGACCGAGTTTGCTGACGGACGCATTCGGTCCCGGGGCCACGATGAGGCGGGTGTTGGGCCGACGGTCACGTTTCTTGATACGCTCGGTGTCTTTACGCTGAACGGTTTTGACGTGCGAAAGCAGGTCGTCGAGCTCGTTCGATATCACCTAAAACCTGGCGAATATTACAAATCAAAATCGCCTGTTGGCGACGGAGCATTTCGGCGTTTGGCGCGAAAGGTCGAACCTGATCTACTCTATCGCGTCGCCAAGGCTGACAGCCTAGGACGCAATCCCGACTGGCAGCCAAAAGAGAAATGGTTTGATTCAAAGGCTCAGGAATGGTTTATCGAAATGGTCCGCGATCTCGCGATAGAAAAAAAGGCGCCCGACCCGATCTTATTGGGCCGGCACCTTATCGAATTGGGTGAAGATCCCGGACCGCAATTCCGGCCGATCCTCGACGCAGTTTACGAAATGCAGCTTGATGGAAAGGTCACCGATCTTGCCGAAGCTATTGCCGAAGCCAAAAAGCTAATCGCGTGATGCGAGTTCGATGCCGACCGGGCAGATCGCGGGCTTGCGATATTCCCACATTGCACAACCGTCTTCTTCGAAATTGAGCCGCGTCGGCTCGGCCGTGAGTGGAACGATTTGGATGACGAAGCTGAGAAAATCGGCGTCCTCCCAGCCCTCTTTTATCCATTCGCGAGGTGTTTCGCCCGGACGCGTGCGATTGAAATAGTCGATTGGCTTTTCGAACGGTATTTCAGGGTCACGGCCGAATGTCTCCCGGAAAAACCCCTTGTTCTCAAGCCTCATCCAGCCTCCGGCGAGATCGCCCGGTGGATACGAGTATATCGAAACTGCATATTCGGAGGGCGTAACATGGACAAGGGTGCCGAGGTCATATTCGCCGCCGTCCTCGGCAACGGGAAATTCTTCCATTGTCTCTTCGAGGTCTTCGTCACAGACACCGGAAACGACCATTTGGCCGGAGTCGAGTTTTAGTTTCCATGATATACGTGAGGTCCACTCGGCAGATTCCTGTTCGGTGAGGTCGCCAAAAACGATGCGGACGTTATAGC
>CAZVDM010000132.1:0-10143 GCA_964625555.1 uncultured Chloracidobacterium sp. | reverse complement strand
TGTCGCCGATCTGCACGTCGGCGACCGTTTTGATCGACGCCGTCAGAAATCCGACTTCGCCCGGGCCGAGCTCATTGATCGGTGTCGGTCGCGGGCGGTTTACCCCGATGGTCTCGGTCAGATATTCGCGGCCGGTGTTAAAGAATTTTATCTTCGTTCCCTTCTTCAGCGTTCCATCGATAACGCGAAACAGCACGATCACGCCGCGATAGCTATCGTACCAACTGTCAAATATCAGGGCTTTTAGCGGTGCATTGCGGTCGCCTTTTGGAGCCGGAATTTTCGCGACGATGGCTTCGAGAACGTCTTCGATACCGATGCCTGACTTGGCCGAAGTCAGAACGGCTTCACTTGCGTCGAGGCCGATGATGTTCTCGATCTGCTCTTTTATTCTATCGGGTTCGGCCGACGGCAGGTCGATCTTGTTTAGGACCGGAATTAGCTCGAGGTCGTTCTCGATTGCGAGATATGTGTTTGCCAGTGTCTGTGCCTCGACGCCCTGGGAGGCATCGACGATGAGCAGTGCTCCCTCACACGCCGACAGCGAACGCGACACTTCGTAGCTGAAATCAACGTGTCCCGGTGTGTCGATCAGATTGAGAATATAGTCCTTGCCGTCCTTCGCTTTGTAATCGAGACGAACGGCATGCGATTTGATCGTAATGCCGCGTTCGCGCTCGAGGTCCATATCGTCGAGCATTTGTGCCTCGATATCGCGCTCCGCGACGGCACCAGTTATCTGCAGCAAACGGTCGGCCAGCGTCGATTTGCCGTGATCGATGTGGGCGATAATTGAGAAATTTCTGATGTTAGCTAGATCCATACTGCGCGAAACCGAATCTTTAACAATAGCAAAAGACTGAAAAAATCGCATCTCCGAGCAAAACGTCCGGGGAAGAGCATTCGCCACAGAGCCCACAGAGAGAACGGAGATCAGGGATCAAACCCGTGTTTGGTTTACCCGTTCCCTCAGTGGCCTCTGTGATCTCTGTGGCAAATTTCTTACCTCCGCGCTCAAAATTTTGATTGCCCTAAACATTCGTCTTTGTTATAGTTAGGTTACAAAATACGTTTAGCAGTAATTGACGCAATTTTTGTGCGTGGGAGGAATAATATGAGACACGAATACGAACGAGAAGAGACTAGTGCGGCGACAAAATTGACCTATTTACTGGTCGGCGGCGGCATCGGTGCGATCCTTGCATTACTGTTCGCTCCGAAATCGGGCGAAGAGCTCCGCGGCGATATTGCTGATGCAACCCGCAAGGGCATCGAAAAGAGCAAAGAAACTGCCGCACACCTGCAGGAAAAGGCCGGCGAATATTACGAAGTTTCGCGAGAAAAGGCGAGCGAGTTTTACGAAACGGCTCAGGAAAAGGCCGGTGATCTCGCAGAAAAGGCAAAAGCAGCTGCGGCTCGTACCGCAAATCCTTTTTCAGCCGCCATCGAAGCCGGAAAGGATGCTTACACCGAAGAGAAACGTAAGAACGAGACCAAATCGATCACCGAAGGCCGGGCAAGCTACCCGATCAAGAGCGAAGAAGGTAAGTAAGTTATGAATGCGAACGACCCGCAATTTTGGATGATGATCTCGTCGATCATCACGGCCATTTGTTTTATCGTGATGGCGATCGCTCTGATTGCCGTCGCTATTACGGTAAAGCGTGTCGTTGCGACCGTTCAGCGCGTTGAGGAACGCATCGATCCGCTCATTACCAAGGTCGATGCCATCGGTAAGCAGGGTCAGGAAATATCCGTCTCATTTGCCGAGGTCTCTGCCAATCTTTCGACCGCCACCAAGCACCTCGCCGAATCGACCGAGCTGATCAAGGATGAGGTCGCCGAGCTCCGCGTACTGGTCGGCCACACGGCACATACGGCCAAAGACAAGGTCGATATGGTCAGCCGCTCGATCGACCGCACACATTCGCAGGTGCTCGACACGACCGAATTCGTCAATCAAAAGATCGTCGTCCCGGCCCGCGAGATCGCCGCCATTATGGCCGGCGTCAAAAAAGGCCTCGAAGTCCTTTTTGCACCGGCTCCAAAACAGATCGACCGAGTTTACGTGGACGACGAGATGTTTATTGGCTAAAGGCAAATTCAATTCCGATGAAAAAGGCTGCCTTTTCGGGCAGCCTTTTTCATTTGGATCGCTAACGGCACTTGAGACCGCCGGCGGGAGCAAAAAGGAGCTGGACCGTTGGCGGGTATGGTTGGGGACGCGATGGGGGCAATGGTGCTGCGGGGCTTGGTGGGTGCGAGATGGAGCGGCGGCAGGTGCGGTTGGGATCTGCATTTTGGCTGGTACCGCTGGACGGCGATGGGGAATCTGTTGGAAATCGGCCTCAGCGAGCGATCTTGCGCGTCGCGGGAGTCAAAATGCGATTGTCGCTGGGCCGTTTTTTATTGTCGCTGACCCCTGTTTTGATTGTTGCAACCCCCATAAAACACTGTTGCAAGGCCTTTGAGGATTGTTGCTAACCTCATTTTTAGGCAATTTCGGGGGAAAGCATTTACAAATTGTGGTACGTACCACAATTTAAAAGTGAGGTGAAAAAAACACGTTTGGTTCACCCCAAAAACGCAAAAATGCCGCCCGAAACAGAAAGTTCACGGACGGCTTTTTTGATCGAAACTTCGATCACTGAGCAGTGAACGCTGATGGCACGACGGTGTCGCCGTTGATGCCCCAGAAATCGATCCGGACCATGCCGGTCGCGGAGTTCAAAATGTACCAGATGCCCTGCCTGAAGACCGCCACGTCTGCCTTGCCGTCGCCGTCGTAATCGGCCGCCGCGGGTATGTCCCCCGACGCACCGAATTGGACCGCCCCGTAATTGGTCGCGGGATTTGTGGAGGTGTACCACGTTCCGGTCGACGGGCGAAAGACCGCAAAGTTATCTCGGCCGTCTCCATCGAAATCAGCCGGGATAGCAATGTCGCCGCCATTTCCAAACTGCTGCAGCAGCGAGGACCCGTCACCGCTTTTCAGGATCGCCCATGAGCTGACCGCACCGGTGTTGGCCCCCGGACGATACAGAGCAAAGTCGATCTTGCCGTCGCCGTCAAAATCGCCGGTAACAGGCTTGTCTGTCGAAAGGCCGAAATTCACTGTCTGATACGTGCCGGTTGCCGAACGATTGACATACCAGTTGCCTTCGGAAGGCCGGAAAACAGCTAGGTCCGCTCGGCCATCACCGTCGAAATCTCCGGATACAGGTTTGTCCGTCCCGACGCCCCAACTCTCGACGCGGTAAGTACTTGTTTGGCTGTTGAATATGTACCAAATACCGTTACGATAGATCGAAAAGTCGGTTTTCCGGTCACCGTCATAATCCGACGGAGAAATGACATCGGTAGATATGCCGAACGGTACTGCCGAGTACGATGCCGCTGTTCCGGAGTTCAAGATCCACCATACGCCGCTCGACGGCCGGTAAACCGACAGATCGGCCTTGCCGTCACCGTCAAAATCGAAACGCCGACCCGATACACCGGCTTGATTTACCGTTATTGTTTGACCGCTGACAAATACGGATGTGGTGCGGCTGTTCGCTCCGTTATTTGGTAAGACGTTGAATGTAACCGTACCGTTGCCGGTCTGCGAAGGTGACGTGACAACCGTCCAAGGAACACCGCTCGTGGCCAGATAAGTACAGACATTTCCGGCTGTGACCGTTACATTCCCGCTGCCGCCACCCGATCCAAAATTGAGCGTTGACTGACTGATCGACGTTGGGCAACCTGACGGCTGCTGTACCTGAAATATCTTGGTGATCACACCATTCGATACTTCGATCGAGCCGGACCGTGGGCCGCCGAAATTAGGAGCGACCGAGAACTGGACCGTCGCATCGCCGGTTCCGCTTGCTGCCGAATTTAGGGTAACAAATCCTGACGCTGCGACGGCCGTCCAAGAGCATGCAGACGGCATTACGATTCCGAATGAGCCGCTGCCTCCGGTAGTTGGGAACGACTGTGCCAAAGGGCTGATCGTGAAATCGCAAGCCGTTGTTGAGGCTGTCAATGTCAGATTCCAGCCGCCGGCGATACTGCCGACATTGTTGCCGGCGTCGTCGACCGCGTAGAGTTTCCATAAGCCGTTAGGAGCACTGCCGAATAAGGCTCCAAGCGTCTGTCCGGTCGGAGTTCCTTGCGGAGCGGGCGAAGGGAACGCATCGCCGGGCTCATAATTCGCGGGTCTGAATGTTCCCGACGCTAACGCGGCCGAGTCTGGAACTGCTGCTGCAGCCGCATCGTCAAATGTAAGATTCAATCCGCCGACTTCCGTCGTGCCGCCGGCATCCGACATCAATACGACGCTGCGCCCGTTTGGAGCGACGAGCATGACGTCAACATCATCGGGAGCCGTATGGCTGAAATTTGACAGCGTAACGACGGCCTTTGTGACCGTCCCCAAGACGCCCGCGACCAGCTTCTGCGAAGGGTATGGATCCGCAGCACCGGTGTTTTGCAGGCCGATCGCATCAGGGCTTGATTGGACCGAAATGCTCCATCCGCCGGAGATCGAACCGGCATTACTGCCATTGTCATCGACCAAATAGAGTTGCCAATTGCCATTCGGAGAAATACCGTTAAATGCCGAGAGCATGCGGCCAATCGGTGCGCCGGCCGGTGCCGGAGCAGGAAACGTGTCGCCTGTTTCAAAATCTGTCGGTTTGAACGTGCCGCTGCTGACGACGGTCGAATCTGGAAGCGACGCGGCGGCCGTATCGTCAAAGACAAGATTGAGATTTGTGACGGCATTTGTACCGCCGACATCCGACATAAGCACAACCTTGTTGCCATTGGGTGCGGCGAGAACCAGATCGACATCGTCCGGTGCAGCGTGGCTGAAATTTGTGAGATTTACCTGAACCCCCGTCACAAGGCCCGGTTGATTGGATACGTTGATCTCCGAAGGATAAACAGATGCTTGGCCAACCGCAGGGATCGTGATCGCGTTTGAATTAATGCCAGAGATAGCGTTGGTGATCTGTACGTTGTCGATACGCCACCCGTTACCGCCTTCCATAGTGTCCGAACCGAAACGCCAACGCAGACGAATACTTTGATTCGAAGTGTTCGGGGGCAGGTTGATCTCGGTCGTCACATAAGTAACCGAATCACCGGTCCAGGCTTGCCGCCCGCTGAGCGAACCGCCGACCAACGGTGTATCATATCCGCCGCTAACAAAAGTGCCGCCGGCAGAAATAATGTCGGTGAAGGAACCCGCTCCGATGGCGAGCTCGAGCACGCCGCCGTCAAATTCATAATCCAACTGGTATCGCTGCCGAAATATCAACTTGTGCCTGATATTGCCTAGTGCAATGCTTGGCGTGGTCAACGAGGCATCGCCGCCTTCGAACGGATCATTCGTAAATACCGCATTTGGCGAACTGTCAGGGATCGTGTTTACGGTCGCAAACGGAACGCTGGAACCGCTCGCCGTCGCAACCCATCCGGCCGGTAAATTCGGGGCGGTCACTCCGTCAAAGTTCTCGCTAAACACCACGACTGAAGGAGCTAGCTCATCCGGCTTGGCGTTAACAGGCGCTGAACGAATAAACGCGCCGACGATCACGGACGCAATCCCGACAAACAGCAGAAGCGACGGCATGATGCCGATACTATTCTTTTTTCGGTCTCTCATTGAGTTAAATCAGTTCTGAAAGATCAGTTTTCAACAGGTATCGTCGAATTATCATCTTTCTCGTAGAGTTTCGCAACACTTTAGGGCTTTTCAAACGCGGGTAATATCCTGTATATTCTTATACATTGTCCATCGAATCGTTCCGCGGCCCGTTTGATCTCAGAGAAATTGGTTATGCCGAATTATAGAATCGCCTTAAGCCTAATGCGGGTATTTAGAATATTTCCGGCCGTAATTTTGGCTGCTGGATTTCTGATGTCGGCGTCGGACCTGAAAGCTGCGAACTTGCCCGAAGGTGCACCTGTCCTGATCAGTGAAACGGGTTCGACGCGGGCGTTCGCCACGGCAAGCGGCAAGCCGATCGAGATCGCAAAGCCCGGTGTGCACGACTCAATAACGTTTTATCTTACAAATCTGGACCTCTTGGAGGGCGAAGGTGCAAATGCCTTCCGTGTCGAATTTGAAGACGCTCGGCATTACCGGCATCCGCTTACGATCGTCTCGTTTGAGCGTACCGCTGAGCGAAAGCAGGTTTACGCTTTAGCGGTTAGAATTGCTGATTTAGACGAGCTTGGAGATGTGCTTGTGCGGGTCACGTGGCGGGGTATGTCGAGCAATCGTGTCAGATTGTCAGTCGGTTACCGCGGCGGCAAGATCGCTGACGATCCCGGTTCCCAGCCGACGCCAATGCCCGGAACAGAGCCGCCAACAAAACGCCGTACAGCAAATCGCGCTGACTATCCATGGACCGGCGATCGTGTCAGATTCATGTCGCAATCGACGTTTGGGGCGAATGCCGCGACCGAGCTGAAGATCCGCCGTCTCGGATACAGCACGTGGCTCGAGCAGCAGATGGACGAACGTAGTTTCCTGACGTTTACGTATCCAGATCTTCCGCTTCAGCCTTCGACGCCCATTCCGACGTGTGACGGCGATACACAACCGACCGACGTTCCGATCACTTGTTTCCGCGACCGGTACACCATGTATCCGCTGCAGAATTGGTTTTACAAAGAGGCCCTCTATAACGAAAACCTACAGTTGCGCCGCCGCGTTTCCTGGTCGCTGCATCAGATATTGGTCGTTTCTGGCCGAACAACGATACAGCCGAGTAGGATGCTGCCGTACATTCAGATACTTGACCGAAATGCGTTTGGCAATTTCCGTGCTCTGCTCGAAGAGATGACGCTCAATCCTGCGATGGGCAACTATCTCGACATGGCGATCAGCACGCAGTCGAATCCGAATGAGAATTACGGCCGCGAGATACTGCAGCTTTTCAGCATCGGGCTCGATATGCTCAATCAGGACGGGACGCCGATGCTCGACACCGGCGGCAACCGAATCCCGACCTACAACCAGGAGACGATCGTAAATTTTGCCAAGGTATTTACGGGCTGGTCGTACTGCAATCAGACCTGCGGAAACTCGCAGCCGGGCATCGTTAATTTCCGCGATCCGATGATCGTGACACCCGCAAACCACGATTTTTCGACCAAAACGCTTCTTAATTATCCCGGATCAACACCGGTCATTCCGGCCGGGCTCGATCCCGCCGACGATCTGGACGCCGCTCTCGACAACATTTTTTATCACCCGAATACGGCTCCGTTTATCAGCAGATCGCTGATCCAGCAGATGGTCACGAGCAACCCGACCCCGGCATACGTCGGGCGTGTTTCGGCGGTATTTCGCGACAACGGCCTCGGCGTTCGCGGCGATCTAAAGGCTGTTGTAAGGGCCATTCTGCTTGATCCTGAGGCCCGCGGAAACGTTAAGACAGATCCCAATTACGGCCACCTTCGCGAGCCCGTCCTTTATCTGACCAGTGTTTTGCGGCCGTTCAATCCGACTGCCAATAATAATATTACTGTGCCGGCGAGCTGTAACGGGCTTAGCGATGGAGCGATCAATACGCTGACTCAGCCGCTCGATCAGGACGTTTGGAATCCGCCTACGGTCTTCAACTACTATCCGATGGATTACATCATCCCGAATACGCCGTTGGCCGGGCCTGAATTCCAGATATTCTCGACAGGGACCGCGCTTAAACGGCCAAATGCGATCGGACAATTTGCCCCGTCAAATTCAGCTGCGTCGGGCGGAATTCTCGCGGTTACGGGGGCCGCATCCAATTTCCCGTGCGGCACTCGGATCGATCTGACGCGGCTGCAGGATCTGGTTGCAGCCGATTCGACGGGCGTTTCGCTCGTCGACGCCTTGAATCGCGAATTGCTCAACGGCTCAATGAATCCGTCGGTTCGGACACAAATATTAAATGCCGTGACGGCCGTCATATCGACGAATACGTTAAAACGGGCACGCACCGCACTTTACCTGGTGACAACGGCTCCGCAGTATCAGGTACAGAGATAGCAGGCATAAAAGCTATGAAACAAGACCGGCGAGATTTTCTAAAACGATCATGTGCGGCCCTCTCGATGACGGCGATGGCGACGCAGATGCGTCATTTCGGTCTCGTCGATGCGCTCGCGCAGCAGAACCGTGAAGAGACGAGCGACGGCGTCGAAGATTACAGGGCTCTGGTCTGCGTATTCCTGAACGGCGGAAACGACGGCAATAATTCGGTCGTGCCAAACTACACAGCCGGTTATGCGCAATACGCCGCGGCCCGCCAGGCACAGGGTTTGGCGATATCGCAGGCGAGCCTTCTGCCGATCACGCCGCCGAGCATGGGCGGGCAGGTTTACGGATTTCATCCGGCGATGAACGCGCTGCATCCGCTGTTCATTTCGGGCAAAATGGCGGTCGTCTGTAATGTCGGCTGCCTCGTTCAGCCGCTGACGCGTGAGACCTTTATCGGCGGGGCACCGCGTCCGTACCAGCTCTTTTCGCATCCTGATCAGGTCGAGCAGGCACGCACGGCGATCTCGAGTTATAAATCGACGACCGGCTGGGGCGGACGCACGGCCGACCGTACGAGCACGCAAAATCCCGGCGGCGGTATTCCGATGGTCACGTCAATTTCGGGAGCGACGCTCTTTAATATCGGTGCGAATACTTCGCCGCTCGTGGTTGCCGCATCGCCGACGCCGCTCAACCAAGTGCTGTCTCTGACGGGCTTTGGCACCGCTGCTGACGAACTCGCACGCCGTGCGGCGATGGACAGCATCCGTACATTTGACCAGAATTATACGATGATCCAACAGGCGAGCCAGCTGACGCAGCAGGCGATCGTCGCGAGCCAGGCATTGAGCACGGACCCTGTGTTGACGGTCGATTTCCCGGCGACGACGTTGGGCAATCAGCTCAAGCAGGTGGCCAAGCTCCTCAAATTCCGTACGGGGCTCAATATGCGCCGGCAGATCTTTTACGTCGAGCTCGGCGGATTTGACCATCACAGCAGCCAGATCACGCCGCACAACAGCCTGCTCACGCAGGTCAGCAACGCGGTCAAGGCGTTTTACGATGAGACCGTTGCACAGGGCATCGCAGCGAACGTGACGACCTTTACGCTCTCTGATTTCAGCCGTACATTCAACCCGGCGGGCACTGGCAGCGGCGTCGGATCGGACCACGGCTGGGGCGGGCCGGCGTTCGTCATCGGCGGAGCCGTGCAGGGCGGCAATTTCTACGGGCGGCCGACCTCGAACGGCACATTCGTACCGACGCTGGTCAATGGCGGGCCGGACGATGCTGACGTTCGCGGGCGGTTTATCCCGTCCGTTTCGGTCGAGCAATACGCCGCGACACTGGCACGCTGGTACGGCCTGGCGGAGGCCGACATCCCGCTCGTCTTTCCGAACATCAACAATTTCTCGACATCCAATCTCGGCTTCATGGCGTAGCGAAAAGGCGCGTTTTTTGGATGAACCAAACGCGTTTTTTTCACCTCACTTTTAAATTGTGGTACGTACCACAATTTGTAAATCCTTTCCCCCGAAATTGCCTAAAAATGCGTGTTGCAACAATCCTCAGAGGCCCAGCGACAATGTAAATACAGGGTTGCAACAATCAAAACAGGGGTCAGCGACAATAAAAAACGGCCCAGCGACAATCGCATTTTGACTCCCGCGACGCGCAAGATCGCTCGCTGAGGCCGATTTCCAACAGATTCCCCATCGCCGTCCAGCGGTACCAGCCAAAATACAGATCCCAACCGCACCTGCCGCCGCTCCATCTCGCACCCATCGAGTCCAGCCGTACCATTGCTCCCATCGCGTCACCAACCGTACCCGTCAACGGCCTCGCGCCTCTTTGCTCACGCCGCCGGCCTCGCATATCATCTAACCATCAAATACATCCGCGACAAACGATCTCCCGTACCAACGAGCGAAACCGCCTCACGCGTAATGAGCGCAAACTCTTGTCAGAACCGGGAGCGATAGCGACTGGGTTCCTGAGGCTTTAGGGTTATATTTGCTTGGTTAATCCGAATACATGTGACATCCTGTTCCTCAGATTATTTCCCAATGTTAAGTCGATTCTATTATTCCAACAGTATCGGACATTTCCTGACCGACTCG
>CAZVDM010000131.1:0-10145 GCA_964625555.1 uncultured Chloracidobacterium sp. | reverse complement strand
GCATACAAATCTTGGAAGGGCTCCGTTTTCTGATGCGGCAAAACGCGCGATCGCCGAGGTCGCGGCCGGCTACTGCACTCTCGAGTACGATCTCGAGACTGGCAACCGCGGACGGCGTGGCTCGCACGCCGAGGCAATGCTCGCGGAATTGACTGGAGCTGAGTCCGCTTTGATCGTGAATAATTGTGCGGCAGCGGCGTTTCTCGTGCTTTCGGTTTTTGCCTCAGGCGGCGAAGTGATCGTTTCGCGGGGCGAATTGGTTGAGATCGGCGGCGATTTTCGCGTCCCGGATGTGCTCGAACGATCGGGTGCGGTGCTTCGCGAAGTTGGGACGACAAACCGGACCAAGGTTCGCGATTACGAAAAGGCGATAGGTGAAAACACGCGAATGATCTTACGCGTGCATCCGTCAAATTACAGGATAGTTGGATTTACGGCAATGCCGACGGTCGCCGAACTTGCCGACCTCGCACATAAGAACGGTGTACTGCTCTTCGAAGACATTGGTTCCGGGGCTCTGATCGATTTAAGCGAATATGGTCTTTCTGATGAGCCGCTGGTGTCGGATTCGATCCGTGACGGTGCGGATATTGTGTCGTTCAGCGGGGACAAACTGCTAGGCGGCCCACAAGCCGGCATTATCGCCGGACGGCGTGAGTTGATCGAACGGATCAGAAAACACCCGCTGTATCGTGCTCTGCGGGTCGATAAACTGGCTTACGCGGCCTTGGAGGCAACACTCGGATCGTATCGACGCGAGACGGCCTTGGACGAGATACCTGTTCTGCGAATGCTGGCGGCGAAGAAGCATGAGGTTCGCGAACGCACGGTTCGATTCGCTTCAGAATTGCGTTCTAGGGTCGGTGAGATATCAGATCTGAAATTTGAAATTTCAGATGCCCGCTCGGCGGTCGGAGGCGGTGCGGCACCGATCGTGCAGCCTGAGACCGTGGTTCTAACTGTTGAATACGCCGGTTTGTCGGCGGGCGAACTGGCCGCGAAACTTCGGGCTTCAACACCGCCGGTCATCGGGCGGATCGAGGATGACAAGGTATTGCTCGATCTGCGAACCGTGACGGAAGGTGAAGTCGAGGAATTGTTAGGTGTGTTGAGTAGTATTTGACGCCCCTCTTAATGGTTAGCTGTTCCGCTCGCCAAAGTCCTGCATAAAATCGACCAGTTTAACAACACCTTCCCGGGGCATGGCATTGTAGATGGATGCTCGAACGCCGCCGAGCGAGCGGTGGCCGCGCAGGCCGTCAAGGCCTATCGATTCGGCTTCGGAGCAAAACTGCTCATCAAGTTCCGGCGTTGGCAGATGGAATACAACGTTCATAACTGAACGTATCTCGCGATCGGCGTGGCCCGTATAATAGCCGTCGCTTGAGTCGATTGCTTTATATAGCAACGATGCTTTCTCGATATTTCGCACTTCCATCGCTTCGACGCCGCCTTCTCCTTTCAGCCATTCGCATACGAGCCCGATCATATAGATCGCCCACGTGTTCGGTGTATTTGCCATCGAAACGTTTTCGGCGATGGCACGGTAATCGAGCAGCGTGTGCAGGCCAGGGGGGACTTTCGCCAGCATCTCGTCGCGGATAAAAACAACGGCGACGCCGCTCGGGCCGATATTTTTCTGGGCTCCGTTATAGACGAGTGAATACTTGTCCCAATTGATCGGTTTCGACAGGATATTTGATGACATATCGCAAACGACCGGAATGCCGCCGCCGTCAATGTCGTATTTGAATTCGACGCCCTCGATCGTCTCATTTGCGACGTAGTGGATGTATTCGGCGTCCGGGCTGAAATTGAGTTCGCCCTGGCCCGGCAGAGACTTGTAGCCGCCCTCAGAGTTTGAGTAGATGACATTGATGTTGCCGCATTTTTTAGCTTCGGTGAGGGCCTTACGGCCCCAAAATCCGGTGGTCACATAGTCCGCTGTTTGTTCCGAACGAAGAAAATTGATCGGAACCATCGAAAACTGAAGCGAGGCTCCGCCCTGCACGAACAGGATGCGGAAATTCTCAGGAACATGCAGGAGATCGCGAAGGCCCTGTTCCGCATCGATGAGGATCTTTTCGAAATGCAGTGAACGGTGGCTGATCTCCATCACGCTCATGCCGATCCCGTTTAGCGATCGTATCTCGGCCGCGGCCTTGTCAAGGACCGGGCCTGGCATCACGGCCGGGCCGGCACTAAAATTGTATACTTGATGACTCATTGCAGGTAATCGATCCCGGACGCAAAGGACGCGCCGAATGGCAAAGATATCACAACGGCACAGCTTTTTGAATCGGCACTGTTCACAAAACTTGCACGGTGCGATCGAGCTTTGTTTCAATTATTACGGTTGTTTGAGTTAGAATAAAAGAATAGCGACGAACTCTTTTTTTGAGCGCGACATCATACATTTGCCTGTTCCGGCGAAGGTGTAATTTTGGAGGGATCTAATGTTTCGGAAATCATATATTTTTACAGTGATGATCATCGCTGTCGTTGCGTTTGGCGGCATCTCGGCGTATGGCCAGACGGCCGCAACTAGCGGAAAAGTCGAACTGGTCAAGGAAGACGGTTCGCGCGAACCGGTTGCCGGTGCTCTGATCGAGGTTTACCGCACCGATGTTAAGACGGGCTTCCCTTCAAATAAGACAAATAAGAAAGGCGAATTCGCATTTGCCGGACTGATGCTTGGGGCAACCTATGCATTTTCTGTAAGCGCGCCCAATTGCTCACCGAAGGTGTTCCCGGGAGTAAGGGCCGGGCAAGAGAAATTGATCATCGCCATGCAGTCAGGCGACGGCAGAAAACTGACCGAGGCAGAGGTTCGCGACTCTCTCGCTAACCCAAGTAAGGCAGCCGATCCGGGAACATCAACCGCTACAAAGGGTGAGAAATCAAAAGAACAGCTTGAATACGAAGCGAAAGTAGCAGAGATCAAAGCGAAAAATGAAAAGGCAGCGAAAAACTACGATGAGGTGATCCGCCTCTTAAAAGAAGGTGCCGAAGCTGTGAATGCTAAGAATTATGATCTGGCGGTCGCGAAATATGATGAAGGTATCACGATCGAACCGAATTACGTCGGCAGCACTCCTGTCCTGCTTAATAACCGCGGTACATCGCTTCGATTGAGGGCGGTCGAAAGATATAACAAATCCGTGAAACTTGCGGATGTTTCAGAGAAGATCGCGGGATTTGGTGCCGCGAAGAAAGATCTGCTGGATGCCGCAAATTCGCACATGCAGGCATGGAAAATGGCAACTGAAGCTCCGGCCACTGAGATCAAAGACCCGGTTTTCAATGACGCAAACAAATTGAACGCTACACGGGAAATCAAAGAAGCATTCCGCATTTCTGTTGCAACGGAACAGGTGGATCCGGAAATTATTTCGGCTGCCAAGGTAATGATTCCGGAATACATTAAGCTCGAACAGGATGCCGCGAAGAAGGCAGAAGCGATGTTGATCATGGCTGATCTATACCGAGTCGCGGGCGATTCGGTGAACGCGATAGTTGAATACAAGAAGATACTTGAGGCAACACCTGAAAGTGCAGATGCTCTTGCCGGTGTTGGCCTGAGCCTTGTGAATGAGGGTTACGTGAAGGATGATAAAGCAATGCTGCAGGAGGCCGCCAATTACCTGCAAAAATTTGTAAGCGTCGCACCGGACACTCATAAATACAAAGCAAACGCCATCGAAGCGATCGCGACGCTGAAGTCGCTGTCAAATGTAGCTCCGCAGAAAGGGGGAGCTACGCCTAAAAAGAAGCCGTAAGCCGTTTAATTTTTTGAACCGAATGGCCGTACTCGTAAATCTACGAGTGCGGCCTTTTTTCTTTTGTCACAAACGTACGATGCGCGGTGTTCTAATTTTGTAACGCAAGTGTTGCTAACGAAATTAAACAAAACCGGAGGTTTTCATGCGGAAATATTCATACGGCCTTTTTGCGGGCCTTGCGAGCATAGCATTTATTATTATTGTTATCGGAAACATAACCATCGTCGCACAATCGGTCGTGACAGGTACCTGGAAATCGGATAACTGGTCGGACAAACATATCGGCAAGGGCCACGACGAAGACGGTGTGCTTGACAACACGATCCTGAAAAAGGACGAGAACAAGCTGCACCTTTCTTTCAGCCGTTCAACTGATGGGCGCAATCGCAATCAGTTCGGTTCCGGCTTTAACTACTCTGATCTGCAAGGGCTGACACGTGAGCAAACGCAGAACGGCAACGTCAACTTCAGGATCGTCCGCGAAGCCGGAACAGTTGAATGTGAAGGCACGTTTACCAACGGGAAAGGCTCGGGAACTTTCCGTTTCACGCCGAACATGTCCTACGTTCAGGGAATGAAGTCTCGCGGATTCGACTTTGAAAAATCGTCGTCACGGGGCAGCGACAGTGTCGAAGAACGGCTGCTGTCGGCAGCACTGATCGATGTGACGACCTCGCTGGCCGATGATCTTAGATCGGTAGGATTTGGTAATCTCGACATCGATGATCTGTTCAAAACAGCGATCTTTAGGATCGACTCAAAGTTCATGGCTGAAATGAAGGCGACCGGATTTCCAAACCTGACAATGGAAGATCTCGTAAAGGCCCGCATATTCAAGATCGACGCCGACTACGTGAGGCAGGTCAACGACATGGGCTTTGCAGAAAAGGATTTCGAGAAACTCGTTAAGTTTCGAATCTTCAAGGTAACGCCTGAATTCTTAAGTGAGATCAAGGCCGAAGGGCTGACAGATCTCGATTCGGAGGATATTGTAAAGCTTCGCATTTTCAAGATCGGTGCCGAATACATCCGCCGTGCAAAACAGCAGGATCCGAATGTGACCGTAGAGGAGCTCGTTCA
Source organism: uncultured Chloracidobacterium sp. (assembly GCA_964625555.1). GTDB lineage: Bacteria > Acidobacteriota > Blastocatellia > Pyrinomonadales > Pyrinomonadaceae > OLB17. The sequence continues at coordinate 5,283 of CAZVDM010000131.1, read as the reverse complement.
AATGAAGATCGGTGTTCACCGGATTAAGGTGAAGGACGAAATTTAGATCCAGATCAAGGAGCGGGGGCGTTCCCCCGCTCTTTTTGTAAAATTTTACTCAAACTGCTTCTTAAATTCTTCAAAAGTCTCTTTCAGCGCCTCTACCTCTGCTCGCAAACTTGTAACATCTTCTTCCAACTTTTCGACACGTTCTGCGTCGACACTGCTTCGAGTCGAACGCGATGCCTGAGCGACGGCGAATGCCTCGACATCTATCTCACCTGACAGCAAATGAGCAAATCGGGCTTCTTTCTGGCCGGGCTGGACGGGCAATCTTACAACCAACGGATCATCACGGCGGGCGAGGCCGTCGAGTGTTTCCTGGATCTCTCCGAGACCCGAGAAACCGTGCAGGCGTTCGGTGCGGGTTCGCAACTCGCCTAATGTCTGCGGGCCGCGAAGCAGCATTACATCGATTACGGCCGTTTCAGCGGGATCGAGCTCGTACACGGTCGGCAGCATGTGTTTGTATTTGGGCACACGGCTCGTACTGCCGTAAAAGACGTAAACCAAATTTCGGTCACGAAGGTTCTCGAGACAGCGGTTGACGGTATTCTCATCGTAATGGACCACCGGCTCGCGATTGTTCTTTTGATTACATGCGTTTACCAGAGCATTAAGCGTGAGCGGATAGTATTCGGGCGTCGTGAGCTGCTTTTCAATGAGGGAACCGAGGACGCGGGCTTCCGTTTCAGTTAGTATTTCGGGCATATTACAGAGTTCGGACTTATTTCTTTTCTGTTAAGTAATTTACAATTTAAGCAATGGATATTCTAGTCGCACGCACCGATGCAGAAATCGAAAGGGCATTTGGAGTGCTTTCATCGGCGACTGTTCTCGGATGCGACACCGAAACTTCAGGTTTGAGCGCGAAACACGGGCGTTTGTTTTCGGTGCAGTTTTCGGACGGTGAATTCAATGTTCTGGTGCCGGTTAGCGAAGGCGTACCGCTTGGCGTTTTAGGCGATATTCTAATGAATTCCTCGATCGTTAAGATCTTTCATAACGCTAAATTCGACCTCGATTTTCTTGGCGAGAACGGCTACGCGGTCGAAAACGTTTACGACACGATGATCGCGGAAAAGGTTCTGACACGCGGTGCGGGACAATCGGCCTCGCTTGCCGAAACGCTCTACCGCTACTTCGCTGTTGATCTCGACAAATCGCAGCGAGCAAAATTCAATCGTAAGTGGGATGGGGTTTGGACGGACGAATTGGTCGACTACGCGTTGTCCGACGTGATCCATCTGCCCCGGTTGATGCACGAGCAGTCCGAGTGGATGGAGCGGCTGGATCTGAGAGAGAGTTACGAGAAACAGATCAGGACGCTTGCTCAGGCCTTGCGGCGAGATTCTGCGTAGTGTGCTGGTGGTGATGCTCCGCGTGGTATATCGTAAAATAGAACATCTCTCGTAAGGTCAGTTTTCCAAGCAATGGATGCGGCAGCACAAGAACATCGAGTTTGTTTTCGTCAATTTTCTCGATCTTAGCGCAGAGCTTTGAAACGAGTTCTGTCAAAGTCTCGACTAGCTCATCCTTCCGGCTGAACGGAATTTCTTCCGGCCGAAACGGCGCCGTTGCAGTGCCGCCCGCAGCGAGCTCAGCTCGATAACGCGCAACTAGCTCGTCATAGCTCAGCGAAGGGTGATCTGACTTTCCGAACATCGCCTTGAGGGCAAATTCAGGAGCACTGAGCGCCTTGTTTAGCGGTTTGACCGAACGGCAAAGATGGTCGATCTGCTGCCCTGCACTCCATTTTTCACCATTCAGTGAAAACACAAAATCGTCTTCCGATAGCCCTGCGACAAAGTCAGAAAACGCATTGTATTTATTACTCAGTTCGGCAATTATTTCGGATCTATCCATCTGTTCGTTCTCCATTTATTACCAACGGTGATATGCCGGATGTCCCTCTTTGACTGCGACAAATGTGCCTCGGCATGTTGCGCAGACCTTGTCGTTAGCGATCAACTCGGCCTCAACGGTCGCACGATCCGCTTTTGATTCGACCACACGGGCACGCAGATGTATCGGCAAGTCGAAAGGCGTCGGACGGAGCAGCTTGACGTGAAAATCGGCCGTTACCGTACAATCGGGCTCTGTTTTGCCGTCGCGTTTCATTAGAAAATAAGTCGCGGCCCAATTCGAGTGGCAATCGAGCAATGCTCCGATGATGCCGCCATTTAGCATTCCCGGAAACGCCTGATGGTGCGGCTCCGCGTGCCATACCGCCACGACCTCATCGCCGTCGGGAAAGCTGTTTACGTGCAGCCCTTTCTCATTTGCCGGCCCGCAGCCGAAGCAGATGCTATCGGGCGAGTACTCTTGCTGGAGCGACTTTCTGTTTTCCATATTTTTGATTTTACTACTTTTGCGATCAGAAAATTAGCTGAAAACCGACAACCCACAGCTGTCAAATGGATCTGCATCGAGTTCGTAACTGGCGAGTTTGCCGAACTGTAGAGAAATAGCGTAAATTATCGAACAGTTTATTCAAACGAAAAATCTATGCTTTCGCTACTCGCACTTGGTGTCATTGCCTGGCTCGTATTTGGTTATTTTGCTTACGGTCGTTGGGTCGCCAAGCAGTTTAAGCTGGACGACAGCCGTGTAACGCCGGCAAATAAGGTCAACGACGGCGAAGATTTTGTGCCGACTCGGCCATTTTATCTATTCGGACAGCATTTCTCAGCGATCGCGGCCGCAGGGCCGATCGCGGGACCGATCATCGCTTGTATCGCATTCGGATGGCTGCCGTGTCTGGTTTGGATCGCATTGGGCGTTGTCTTGATAGGTGCAGTGCACGATTTTTCGGCTCTGACATCGTCCGTTAGGCACGGGGCACAGTCGGTCGCTGAGATCACTCGCGACAAGCTTGGCGGCAAAGCCGGACGGGCGTTGATGGGATTTATCTGGATCGCTCTGGTTTACGTGACAGTGGCTTTCACGGATATTACCGCAGGGACGTTCGTTGCGGGCGACGACGCTCTCGCGGGTGAGACCAAGTTCAATCCCGGCGGTGCCGTCGCGATGGCGAGCGTGCTTTATCTGGGGCTGTCGATCATTCTGGGCCTCGTTGAACGGTATCTCAAGCCGCCGCTCTGGCTCGCCACTATAATTTTCGTTCCGGCGACTTTTGCTCTGTCGTATGTTGGAACTCAGTTCTCAAACGTTTTGAGTTTCAGCCATCAGACGTGGGCGATATTGATCCTAATTTATTGTGTGATCGGTTCGCTGCTGCCGGTCTGGGCTCTTTTGCAGCCCCGCGGATATCTCGGCGGATTTGTGCTGTATGCCGCGATCGCGGTTGGTGTGATCGGTATTTTCTTTGGCGGATATTCGATCCAGCAACCGGCGTTCAAATCGTTTGACGTCGGCGGCATGACCGGTATGTTGTTCCCATTCCTCTTCGTAACGATCGCGTGCGGAGCGTGTTCCGGCTTTCACGGCCTTGTTTGTTCAGGGACGACATCTAAGCAATTGGATAAGGAATCACATGCTCGGCCGGTCGGCTACGGAGCGATGCTCGCTGAGGGATTTGTCGCTTTTATTGCCCTTGTGACGGTGATGATCGCCGCCGGCGATGCTCTTGTCGGCCCGGACGGTAAGAGCCTGTCGGCAGGCAAGATCTACGGCAACGGAATTGGCAATTTTCTTTCACTCGTCATCGGTAAAGAGTATCTGGCGTTTGCGATCACGTTCGGGGCAATGGCGTTTTCGACGTTTGTTTTTGACACGCTCGACGTGACAATGCGGCTCGGGCGATATCTGGTGCAGGAACTGATCGGAATGACGGGGCACATCGGCGCATTGATCGGGACTCTGGTGACCGTCGCCTTGCCATTCCTTTTGATCTTCTTCGCGACGCCCGGATCGTATCTTGAATTTTGGACTCTGTTCGGCGCGTCAAACCAACTCCTTGCCGCTTTGACGCTGCTTTCGATCACGGTGTGGCTGTATAAAGCGAGGCGCCGGATCGCGTTTACATTGCTGCCTATGCTGTTCGTTTTGGCGATCACGCTGTGGGCCTTGTCATCGCTCGTGATCGGCAATTTTCAGGCGTCGACGGGCTTTGATATCAAGCTCGTCAACGGCATCACGTCGCTTGCACTGATCGTCCTGGCGATATTTTTGGTTATCACAGGTTTGCTAAAGCTTCGCGGCGAACGGGGCGAAAGTGGCGAGCTGATCGAGGCCGAGAGTTTTTGATCGATCTGAATGAGGCTAGTTTCGTTTTAGAGGCATTTCTTCGAGAGTTCGGGTAGTATGGTCAGTAATGCTCATCGCGGGTTCGCGAAACTCCTCGAGCTGAGCGGTTGTCAGCGGCCGCAATTGTTGAGGCTGGGTGGTTTCGTGGACATGTATGTTCGATTTGAGGCGGGCGTCGATCAGCTTTGGCACCTGACTCAGCAATGTGTAGCAGATCCCAAAGACGGCGGCCAAATACGCGATCGCGATCATGGTCACGAATTTGGGCTCGATGCCGTTTCCCAGGAGTACTGCGACCAAACCGACGAGAATTCCAAGCCCGAACATTACGACCAAAAAAAGGGTCGTCAAAACATTGTCAAGCATTTTGCCCGGCGTTCCGTCTCTGTCAAATTCTGCTGCCTTGAACAATTGCTCACCGCAGTTTTTGCAGTATTTGAGATCCTTGCCTACCGTTGTGCCGCACTTTGGACAAAACATTGCTTACTGTTTAGGGCTGATCTTGTCTTCGAGCCAATTGGTCAGTTCCTCGATCGATTCGATATGCACGGGCCGGCCTTTCCACGCCTTATAGGCAAAGACGATCAGCATGACCATCGTTACGACGTTGAAAATACCATTGCCTATTCCGGCGAAGTCGGTTACCTGACTAACAACACCAAGAATAGAAGAGATCACAAGGATCGCAATATGAGCCGCGAGGCCCTGGGCCGCGTGAAAACGCACTTTGGCTTCGCTCTTCGGCAGAAACACGAGCATCAAAATACTGCCGACCAAGCCGAGATACCATGGGAAATATGGTATCGCGGTCATTATATTTTCAGGCAGACCGACCTTGGCGACCTTTCGCGTAGATGACTTATCGACGTTGCCAAAGCTGACGGTCTGATAATTTGCCGGGACGTACTGTCCGTTGTACGGATTCGCATATGGCGCCGAATAGCCCTGAACGTCAGGTTCGGCAAAGCGCCGCGTTTGTTCTTCGGTCGGGGCCGCGTATGGCAGCGCGTTGGTCTCAGCACCGCTGTAGGGCAA
>CAZVDM010000130.1:8209-10152 GCA_964625555.1 uncultured Chloracidobacterium sp. | reverse complement strand
ACTCCTAAATTTTATCGGCGGCTTTCTCTTGTTTAAGGCCTCCTATTTGGACCACGTGGTCAGCGCTTATTTAAGCTTTATCCGCGACCATTTACTCCCCGGAGTGTTATTTCTTACTTTCGTCTTTGAGATCATTGACCTTTACACCGTGTGCCTCAAACTCGGCTACGATCTGGCGAAAATTTTTATCCCCCAACTTGATTACCGCAAACTTTTCGCCAGCCTGCACGGACATCCAGTGTTTCTTCTTCTTGATAAAGAGAAATGGGATGGCAAAGATAAACCCAACGAGAAGGGCCGTAGCGACTGCACCGCCGCCAGACAACATAGGTTTCTTCGAGAAAGAATGATCCGCTGACTTAATATCGGCATAAGCTATCTCGCGAGTTTCGCCGCTAAAACTCGCCTTGTCCGGAACGACACGAAACACGGTCTTTTCAAAAGTGATGTCAGCGTCGGTTTCTACGGTCTTTTTATCGCGTGGAACCATCATTTCTACATCATAGGTACGCGAGTTCGAAGTTTGGGCATACGCTGATGTTGCCGCTAAGAAGCAGACAAGTGAGAAAAGGCATAGTGCGCGACGAAATAATGATCTCCAAATTTGTGAGTGATTCATTGAACATTCTCCTGTAAGTTGATTGGCAACGAGAGTATAACCATGTAGTCGTCATTAATCAAAAAGTCTCGCCGAGTGAATGCCGGATTTTTTCTTCTTGCTTGATCTATTTCGCGTCCTGTTCGTGTTGTTTAGCGGTCAAGGGCCCGGCGGAACCACGAACAGGCACTAATTAGCAAGGAAGAGGCGAAATGGCCGTTAAATGAAAATATCGACCGGCAATCGAAACCGTTTTGCCAATCGACGGGCTTGGGCTTTGCTGATCTCTCGTTTGCCGTTTAGGACTTGCGAGACGACGCCTTGCGAGCCAAAGATGTCGAGTACGTCCGTTTGCTTTAGTTCGTGCTCACGCATCAACTCGCGCAGGGCGACCTGCGGATTTGATGTCTCGCCCATTGGGTAGGCTCGGTCTTCGAAATCCTCAATAAGGGTTACAATAAGATCAAGCAACCTCGTTTCTTCGGGCGAGCGGCGGTCCCCTTTTTTCATTAAGGCTCCCGCAAATTCTACGGCGTTGTCGTTTTCTTCTTCCGTTCGTATGACGCCCGGCAAATAGTCGACCAACAGGCTAGCGTATTTGTGCGGGTTGTAATTGGTAGTCATGTTTGCTCCCTAAGAGGTCTAACAGTCGTCTTTCCACCGTTCTCTGTCGTATTCGGCATGAGTAAGGACAAACCTTATCCACATCGTTTGTACCTCATAGTCCAGGTGAACTATGACACGATATTTATTGCCGCCGACATTGAACACGATACAATCTCCGACGCTATCAGCGCTCGGAAACGTTTGCCGAAGTTCGGCCATATTACTTGGACTAAACCGTCTGATCTTTTCATAAAAGTCGTCTAAGGCCGGTCCCGATTCCGAGTGCCTTTCCGAAAACATTCGAAATGCCTTTCGGCTGATGATCCTCATTCATTTGTCCTCTAACTGAGGCCTGCGTCCGGATTTAGAATATTGCAAAAAGCAATATCTGTCAAGGAAATATTTCATTTTGCAATATTGATGTTCCATGAAACACGTTTGTGTGAGGTGGAACGGAACACGAACAGTGGTCAGTGGCGGTTGTCAGTTGTCATGGGAGAATGAGAGAATCGTGCATTGCTTTCACTCGTTACTTGTCACCATTTACGATGAAGATTCGCTGGCGTTACGGCATAATTGCAGGCTTATTTTTGGCGGTGTTTTCGCTGTATCCGCAGTTGAAGATGGTGTATCTTCGCGGCGAAGACTGGAACGGCCATTATGCGTACAATGACATCGACGAGGTCGCGTATGCGGCGTATGTTCGTGCGCTGATCGACGGGCGGCCGCGAAAGAACGA
>CAZVDM010000130.1:0-8109 GCA_964625555.1 uncultured Chloracidobacterium sp. | reverse complement strand
GTCGTGCTCGCCGGAGGTGCGCTCTTCGCCGGCGAAGGCGCCATCGGCGAGATCACCGGCTGGAGCTACGCATATCCGTATTTTCCCGGCTTCAGGCGTTACATACCGGCGATGGCCTTCCCCGCGTTCTTTCTGCTGGTTGGGTTGGTGTGGAAAGTTGTCGGTAGTCAGTCGTCGGTTGTGAGCGAACCGGAAGAGGTTAATCGCGAAACAGACGAAAGCAGCGAAAACGATCAAAGCCCAAAGACCGAAGGCCAAAGACCAAAAACCAAAAGCCAATTTCCGATCATCGCTCTCGCGACGCTCGCTTTCGCTTACACGGTTTTTTCATACTTCTACGTCTGGACGACGGCGCTCGCGTGGCTTGGCTGTGTCGGGCTTGTGTGGCTCGCGGTGCGGCCAAGCGGCTTTGTGCGAGATATCAAATATCTCGTCGCCCTCGGCGTTGCGTGTCTCGCTTGCCTTGCTCCTTACGCCTTTCTGCTCTCTAAACGTTCGCACACGATGGACGACGTGCAGCTGCTCGTCAATACGCGAATGCCCGATCTGTTTCGCGTGCCTGAGATCATCGGGTTTGTTGTTCTGGCGGCGATCGCAATCGCGGTTGCTTTGAATAAGCTCGAATTGCGAGATCGCGCGGTTTTGTTCACGGCTTCGCTCGCGCTTGTTCCGTTGATCGTCTTCAACCAACAGGTCATTACCGGCCAGTCGCTGCAGCCGATACATTATCAGGTCTTTATCGGCAATTATGTGGCCGGCCTGGCACTCGTGTCGGCGTTCGGTTTGGTTTGGCGAAATGCCTCGGACAGGGAAGCGTTGACCGGCAGATTTGCGATGGCCGTTCTGACGCTCATCGCGGTGGGCTGGGGCTTTGTGGAGTGTCATTACACGGTGCGGATACTCGACGACGTGAATATCGCCCGCGATGAGGCATTGCCGGTCGCCCGACGCCTCGACGAGATCGCCCGGAGCGAACCAAATCCGCAAGCGTCGGTCATCATGCATTTCGGAATGGCCGAGGGCGACGACCTGCCGACGCTCGCACCGCAATCCGTCCTGTGGGCACGCCATCAGCACGTATTTGCGGGCGTCACGTGGCAGGAAAACAAGGAACGTTATTATCAGTATCTCTATTACATGGGCGTCGACGAACGCCACCTCGCCGCCGGCATCAAGAGCGGGAACGATTTCGTTTCGGTCATCGCACTCTTCGGCTGGGGCCGGCACACCGACCGTCTGAACGCCGCATACACGCCGCTGACGTTCCGCGAGATCGACGACGAGATGCGTCGGTTCGGTGATTATTTGAAAGCATTCGATCCCGCGAAGGCCGGCAATCCGCCTCTGAATTACGCGATCACCGAGACGGAATCAGCGCCGAATTTCTCGAATATCGACAAATGGTACGAACGGGACGCCGGAGAAGTGTTCGGCAAATACACGCTTTACCGCTTGAAATTGCGATAAAAAAACCGCTTCAAAAGGAAGCGGTCTTGAACGATAAAACTATTAAAATATTAAAACTAGGCGGCCAAAAGATCGTTCGAAGTTTCTGCGAACACCCTGCGGCCATTCAGGGCGTCGTCGATGATCTCACGAACGGCTGATGCATCCGGATTAACATCCATGCGAACACAAGCCCGCAGATGTCTGATGATGCCTTCCGTCGCGATTTCCAAAGTTTCACCTGACAACTTAGAAAAACGGCGTGCTTGAATATGGTCAATTTGCAAAACCCTGTCTTGCAATGTCATTGGTCTAGCTGCTGCCACTTTTTATTCTCCTTTTCCAAAAGTTCGTTCACGCTTTTGCGTGAACGCTGCATTTTAATTCTTGACAGTTTATCCTGAATTACATATCGCCGATTGTATTCAAGCTGTCAATAAGTTGAAATCCACAACCGCAAAATTGCTGCGAGATTGCATACCGCTCAGGATTCAACTTGTAATGGAATGTTAACAGACTGTTGCCCCGTTTGTCACTACTTTTTTTCGCTGCAAGCACTTTTTTTGCAAAAATTGCAAAAAAAGTGAAGAGCGGCATATCCAAGATATACCACTCTTCATAGATCTGACCACTATATCGGGTGTTTAGCCGACAGCGTCTTTCATCGCTTTACCGATGCTGAACTTGACCGTTGTCTTGGCCGGGATCTTGATCACAGCACCCGTTGCAGGGTTGCGTCCATCACGCGCTTTGCGATGGGTTTTCTTCAATTTGCCGAAACCCGGGAGCGTGAATTCTCCGTTCTTTTTGACTTCCGCGGTTGCGAGAGCTGCGAGAGCGTCGAACAGACCTTTGACGTCGGTTTTCTTAAGTCCCGACGAGTCAGCCAAGTTGCCAATAATTTCCGTTTGTGTCATACGAGCCATAGTTTATCTAACCTCCAATTGTGATTGTGAATATAAATACTTTCTAAGCGAATCGATCTGCCCGCAAACTACGCATCGGCTTGAGTGAAGGGCTGATACTCATCTTCGGGTTGAGTGGTCGGGGCGGCAAGATTCGAACTTGCGGCCTCTCGCTCCCAAAGCGAGCGCACTACCAGGCTGTGCTACGCCCCGTTATTTCAACCATAGGAAACGATTCTCAAGTGTCGAATTCTAAGGCGGAAAATCGGTCAGGTCAAGTCAAACCGCATAAAAATCACGTAAATACGGCATTATCTTCGAAAATGCGCGGCTACGGTGGCTGATTTGCCGTTTTACCGATTCCGACAGCTCTCCAAAAGTCCGGCTATGTCCGTCCGGCACAAAGATCGGATCATAGCCGAACCCGCCGTTTCCCCGTGGGCTTTCAACAAGCACGCCGGTGCACGAACCTTCGACGGTACTGAGGATCGCTCCATTTGCATTTGCAAATGCGATCGAAGAAACAAATCTGGCTCGCCGGTTGACGCCTCCAACGGCAGCAAGTTCGTCCAGAACCATCGCCATCTTTTCCGCGAAGCTCGTGTTGCCGCCATAGCGGGCCGAATGGATGCCGGGCCGTCCGTCGAGGGCTTCGATCTCCAGTCCAGAATCGTCTGCCAGCGTCGGAAGACCGGTTTGAAGGGCGTATCCGACGGCTTTGAGTGCCGCGTTGTCAGAAAACGTAGCTCCGGTTTCTTCCACTTCTGTGACCCACGCGAAGTCATCGAGGCTGAGAATGCTGACCGGCACGCAGTCGAGCAATTGACGCAGTTCGATAAGTTTGCCTTGATTTGACGTAGCGAGTACGAGTCTCATTGAGCTGTTCAACATTTTTGATTGCCAAAGGGCGATGAAAAGCGGTATAAATTAAGTGGCGGTATTACCGTCTCTCGCCGTCTAGCTTACCATTGCTCCTTTGAGGAAATCACGATTTTGGAAACTCTTGTAGTAGAAAACAACACTAACACCTCCACCGTCAAAGATGCGGCAAAGCCGGTGCTGGCGACAGATCCCGCGCTGGTTGGTTTCCAACTCGGAGCGTGGGCGGGCGGGCTTTCAAGTTTTTTGTCCAATAACGGTAGGTTTGCTCTCGACCGAAAAGTGCCGGCTCCGAACGAATCGTTCAACAAGGAGATACGTATCGCCCGTTCAGCACTGCAACGGTGTGCTCAACTAAGCTTTTTGTTGACTGATTCGCTCATTAGGTCGCGCGGCAGTAACGAATTCGCCGTTGACGAGATCCGAACGTTTTCGGCGATGCTGCGTGAGCCGATCCAACTGTCAAATGCGTTGATCGATGTTCCGGTTCTAAGTATTGGCGAGTGGAACTCCTGGAGCACAATCGTAGTCGAGAGATTTTATGCTGATCCGGCGTTCTCAAAGCTAGTAGCGTATACCGAAGCGGGCGGCGGCAACTTTTTGCCGGAAAAGCTCAAAAAGCTCATCAGTGATGCCCCTACGTCGCCGCGCATCAGAACAGAGCTGGACTCGATACTACCGCGGTTTGGCAAGGTGTTGCGACTATTGGATATCGTCGGCGAAATGCTCGAACGCGACGAACCGCTTAAAAGTGCACTGCTCATTTTTGCGAGGGTTTCTGAGCAAACCCAGGAATTGGTCGATTATTTGAATCAGCGAGTAAGCCTGCATCAGGAAGAGCCTGACGAATTTACGAACGTCCTAGACGGGGCGTCGTACACCGCGTCGATCGAGCTTAAGAAGGTTGTTCAGCAAGAATTGTCCGGCGTAACCTCTATTCGCCCGGCGACTACAGTTTATGCCCGTACGGAAACAGCTTACGCGTTGTTGTCTGAGAGCTTCCAGCAGATACTCGCCCAGTTCGCCAAACAGATCGATCCGTCGATCGATATTTTCGATCTTTTTCCTAACTTCAGGCATAAGCTCGAACAGTCACAAGTTCTCCGGAAGGAGATCTATACGATTTCGCAGATCGTTCGACTTGCAGAGAAAGAGCCGGATGGCCGGAATGTCGAAAAACTGAACAACGCACTTATTCGGTTTATGGAAAAAACTGTTCGATTTCTGTTTTATAAGGATGTCGAGACATTTGAGCGGTTCGTTGAAGAGATCCTTGTAACAAAGCAAAAGAAGGATCTCGTGCCGATCGTGCACAGGTTCGGAGCGTACCTCGAAACGCTGTTCGCGCAGGTCAATATGCGTGCCGTTTTGGAAACACATCCGTTCGAAACGGGGAAGTAAATGGTTATTGGGATCTTAGGGTTGCGAGCGGCTTTCGGAACAGGACATCAAAGCTGGCTGCGACACCAACCAGCATAACCAAGAACGTGGTAATGACGACTCCGAGAATGGTCACCCTGGGATCGAATTCCCATTGTAGATCCATTACGAAACGGCTTACACCATATGACATCGCTGTTGCAAAACTTGTTCCTATGACGCCAGCGAGCAGACCAAGCAGACCGTATTCAGCGATCAGGATCGCGGCAAGCGTGCCGAATTTGGCGCCAAGCGTTTTGAGGATCGCATTTTCGTAGATTCGCTGAGATTTGGTCAGAGCGATCGAACCGATCAGTATTAGAACGCCGCTGAGCATAACAAAACCACCTACAAACGAGATCGCGATCACAAAATTACGGATAAGGCGTTGCACAGCCGCTAGTATGTCGTCCACGTCAAAGACCTGAATATTTGGAAATTGTTCGAGCAAATCACGCTGCAAGCGCTGACGGTCGGTGGCCGGGATGTGTCTGAGAATTGTCGCGGCAAAGCTCTGCGGCGCTATTTCAAGCGTGCCCGGCCGAAATACGAATACGAACGCCGTACGCGTGTTCCGAACATCAAGCTGACGAATATTGGCTATACGAGCAGTGATCTTTCGGCCCGAGATATCGAAGGTCATCGAATCGCCGGCGGTGACATTCAACCGTGTTGCCATGTCCTCTTCTACTGATACTTCGGGAACGTCGGAGGTGTCTTCGCCCCACCATTCGCCGGCAACGACCGATTCGTTCTCGTCGAGATTTGGCCGGTATGTTATTGCGAATTCGCGTCCGATCTGACCTTGCTGTTGCCGAACCTCGCGGTTTTGAAAATCTATCGGCTCGCCGTTTACAAAAGCGATTCGGGCACGGACCGTCGGTATCGCTTCGGGCATTTCGCCGATACGTTCGTTTATCAACTGCCTAAGGCCGTCTATTTGGCTTTTTTGAATGTCGATGAAAAAGAGGCTCGGCAGCTTTTGATTACGGGTAAAGTCGAACTCGCGAACCAGATTCGTCTGCATAGACTGGACCGCTAAAACGACAAAGGCACCGAGTCCGACTGCAAGCAATATTATTCGAGTTTGATTGCCCGGCCGGTAGAGCGAATTGACAGCCTGCCGCATCGGAAACGACCCGAGCGAGCGGATTCGCCGTAGCATCCAGGTCAGCACGGCAGCAGAAAGATACAATATCAGCGATGTCAGCCCAAGGCCGACGAGAAAAAAGACACCAACCGTGATCGATCCAGCCTGCCACACTGCGAGGCCGAGCAGACCGGCGAGTGACAGAAAGCCAAACAGCCATTTGCTGCGGTCGAGTTTGGTCAGGCTCGCGTTATTCTCATCGCGAAGCAGCAGCTTTGGTTTGATCGTGCGGATCTGCAAAAGCGGTAGGGCGCTAAACAGAAGCGAGATCAGGACACCGAGGATGATGCCCTGACTGGCAGTCGAGAACCCGACGCCGTAGGTCATTTTATCAGGAAGAGAATCAGCGAAACGCAATTTGACGAGCCACAAGGCACCCTGTGCCAATGCCACGCCGAAAAGGCTGCCCACAAGGCCCAGCGTCAGGATCTGAAGTAGATAGACACCGATAATTCGATTGCCGCTTCCACCTAAACATTTTAGAACGGCGACGGTCTTTCGCTTTTGTTCGACAAAGGCACGGGCGACATTCCAAACCCCAACACCGCCTAGAACGAGGATCAAAAGGCCGGTCAAAGCAAGGTAATTTTCGGTACGAACGAATTGCTGGTTAAGATTTTCTTGCTGTTCACGATACGAACCGACTGTTACTGTAGTGCCGCTTAAGGCATCGCGTAATTCCTTTACAAGGGAAGTTGGGTTATCCGTCGTTCGGTATAGAATGCGCCGCCGAACTCGGCCGTTATTACGCGTAATGCCGGCCGTGTCGAAAGCCTTTTTTTCAACAAAGACACGTGCCCCTAGCCGAAAACCGCTAGTGCCGCCCGGCTCTTCGTCAACGGTTGCACGGATCTGAAATTCGGTTTCCCCGATCCGGATCTTATCGCCGACCTTCACATTGAGGTCTTCGAGTAAGATCTTAGCGATGACGGCACCATTGTTTTCGAGCAGTTTGAAATCGAACGGCGAACCGTCCGAGAGAACAAACGAGCCGACCAGCGGAAACGGTGGCTCGATTCCTTTTAGTTCGACAAACTTTACTGAGACGTTAGCCAGATCCGCCGGACGTGCCATCACGGCGGCCGTGATCGTTTCGTTCCGGCCATCGACGATCGGTGAAGAGTTGATGATCTTCTCGACCTTTTCGATATCGACGGGCGAGAAATCATTCGTCGAGCTGACCTCAAGATCGGCCGTCAACAAGGCCCGTGCATCAGTGCCGACAGCCTGCGTTAGATTCTGTATAAGCGAACGGAGGGCAACTACCGACCCGACACCGAGGGCGATACAGAGAAAGAAGAACAGCAGACGCCGCCAGGATGAACGGAATTCGCGGATCGTTAATTTAAGAATGAATTGCATTCACGTGTTCCGTTCCACCTCACACAAACGTGTTTCATGGAACAAAAATACCTCAGTTTAAGACATCTGCTTCGACACGCCCATCGCGAAGAATGATCTGTCGCTGAGACTTTTCAGCCAGCGCTTTGTCGTGAGTCACAAGTACCAGCGTCACGTTATTCTTGCGGTGCAGATCGGTCATTAGTTCGAAGATATGTTCGCCGTTCTTCGAGTCGAGATTGCCGGTCGGCTCATCCGCAAGCAGTATCTTTGGCGAATTGGCGAACGCTCGGGCGATCGCGACTCGCTGTTGTTCGCCGCCGGAAAGTTCGTTGGGGTAATGATGGCCGCGATTGGCGAGGTCGACGTTTTCGATCAGCATTTCGGCACGCTCGCGGGCGTTTGAGATGCCGAGGATCTCCATTGGGATGAGAATATTCTCAAACGCAGTCAGGCTCGGGATGAGGTGAAATGACTGAAAAACAAAGCCGATCTTTTTGCTTCGGATCTCTGCAAGACGGTCTTCTTTGAGAGCGGTGATCTCGTCTTCGTCGATAAATACTTCGCCGCTCGATGGTGAATCTAGACCCGCGATCAATCCGAGCAAAGTCGATTTGCCGCTGCCGGACGCACCTGTAACGGCGACGAACTGCCCGTCCGGAATCGTCATCGACACGTCGACGAGGATCGTCAGGTCCTCCGTGCCGGAACGGACGGTTTTGGTTATGTTTCTTAATTCGATCATGTTTATGCGTTAAGCAATTTGCATCTTTCGTGACTATTTTAGCGTACAATAAAGCATTGATTTATGCGTTATCTTATTCGAAAAACAGTAGTTGTTAGTTTCATGTTTCTCACGTTTGCTCTTGCCGGCTGTGCGTCGGCAAGCCGCAAACCGGCAGTCAATAAACCACTAGCGGTCCCGCAGAATGTCTCGAACAAGCCCAAGATCGTTGCCTTCGGCGACAG
>CAZVDM010000129.1:0-10574 GCA_964625555.1 uncultured Chloracidobacterium sp. | reverse complement strand
TGCTGCTGCATTTCCTGTGGCAAAGCGGCGTTCATAAAATCATTTTGGCACAAAAGGCGGAAACCCGAGCGGTTGCGAGGGTGTTTTCTCTGCCACAGTTGAACATCATGACTTGAGCAAAGAACACACTCCCTACCGATCGTGTTTCTACCCTTAAACAACTATTCCCATCATCTGGCTGGCCGTTTTGCCGAGTTTGCCGTCGAGAGCGAGGCCGTAGCTTTCCTTCAGCCGTTGCTTGATGCCGTCATCGCTAACCGCGCATCCGCCGCCGTCGGCTGAACACAATATCATCAGTTCGAGGCCTTCGTCAGTGTATTCGGGCTTGTCGATGCAGAGCATATAGTCGCCCGCTGTTTTGTGAGCTTCCCATTCGAGCTCGTAGAGCGTCGGGTTGAAGACGCCGATCGGATTTAGATCAGCGTTAGACAGGCTTTCCAGCGTTTGAGCGAAATCGTAGGCGTGACGGCCTTCGTGTACGAAAGTTCCCTCGCAGCCGCGTTGACCACCGGTGTCGATCGTCTCTTCGGCGATCGCGATATAGATCTCGCCAAGAGCGTCGCGAAGGCTGAGCCGCTCGGTCGCGAGCCGGTAATTCGTCTTGATGGTACTGACAAGCCCGGTTATACCCGACGCATTTATCTCATCCACCGGCTGCACACGCACGAGCATGTCGGATGCAATGATCTCACTCATCATCAGCCGATGAAAATCATTACCTTTCGCCACGATCGTAGCAAAGGCGTCCTCGACCGACTTGCGGTATTTTTCGTCTATATCGTCATCAAATCTCATAAAAACTCTCGCCACAGATTTACACAGATAGGCACGGATCAAATCCAAATATCCGTTTTCTTTATCTGTGTTTTATCCGTGTTCACCTGTGGTTAATTTACTTTTCCAAAGCCACACCAGCTATTTTCATTATGCCAGATGATCGACACGTCGTTCGCCTTTATCTCTTCCCACCACGACGCAAAATCGTTCTTTGAGATATAGAAAGCCGTCGGGGCGACGAGGTGGTCGAACACGATATTGTGCTGCTCGCGCCAGCCAAAGGTGCCGAGGTGGTTGAGATATTCGTTGTAAAAAAGCCGGTTGGCGATCGGTTTTGAAATTGCGTTTAGCGGTCGATAGACGAGCTTCGTTGTTAGAAAAACGCTCAGTGTTGGGAGTTTTGAGAGTTGATAGAGCACGGGCTGGCTGATCTGCGAAGTAAAACCTGTTCGGACCGGATCGACGTAGTTCGTTATCCACTCGTTGTTCTCAGAACCATAGACCCATGCCGAGATGTGCCCGCCCTTTTTCACTTTACCGGCGAGAGAAACGAACGCCTTTTTCGGTTCCGGCGTATGATGCAGCACGCCGACGCTGAACGCATAATCGAACATTCTTTTGAGCGGCAATTTGTAGATGTCGCATTGAATGATGTGGGCGTTCGGCATTTCACGCGTCATCGCGAAAGCCGTTTCGACGCCGTCGCCGAGGTCGATCCCGACTACCTCTTTCGCTCCCCATTGGGCGGCAAGCGTTGTGTGTCGGCCTTTGCCGCAGCCGCCTTCGAGAACGACCTTGTCCTTGAAAAACTCACGCTCTACAGGCTGCAGCCAGCCAAGGAATTGTTCGTTGTACTTCGGATCTTCCTGAGTGAAATTGGTCCACTGCCATCCGAAATTCTCAGCCGTCGCGGCCTTGTCTTCCTCTATTTTCGCGAGATCGACAAACCGCGGCACGCCGCGAACGACCTTGTATTCACGCGTGCATTTTTTACACGTCAGCACCCCCTCGATGATCTCGCGCTCCTCGTATTTGCTCGCATAAGCGAGCAAAATATCACCACCGCAGACCGGGCACGCTAACATGTCTAGTAATTTCTCTTTCATTATGAAAATAGAACGCAGATTGGACGGATCAAACGGATTCGCGCAGATAAATTAATCATATCCGTGCAATCCGCCTCATCCGTTTGATCCGCGTTCCATTCTTGCCTTAAATTCCTCGTACTCCGCAAACGGGAAAGGCTGGCGCCAGTTGAATTCGAATTCGTCCGTCTCGCGGTCGGCGTATAGCTGGTCAAAAGTCACTGCAAATGCCTTGCAAACGTTATCCGCGCAGTCCAGATGCGTAAAAACCAGCTCGCGTTCGGCAAATGAGCGATCATCGGTCGGGTATTGATAGATCTGCAAAAGCATCTTGTCGCCCTCGCGGACGAACCGAAAATCAAACTCCTCAGGATCGCGGTTCCATTTGAGCAGGCGTTCCCGCGGGCCCTCGGATGCGGGCGTCAACTCGGTCAATATCCGCATGAGCTCAGGCAAAGCCCCTGCGTGTGGTGCATACGCCGTCGTCGTGTGAAACTCGGTCACACCATCATCAAACCCGATCGACATCCAACCGCATTGCGGCGAGTTAAAACTTACTTCAAGCATTGCTAGTAAATAGTAAATTGTGAATTGTGAATAGTAAAGAACGAGGCAATTTGCCGCTCCCTTTTTACTATTCACTATTTACGATTTACCATTTACTAAGTGAAGCAATACCACGACCTGCTCAATCACATCCTCGACCACGGCGTCCAGCACAAAGACCGCACCGGCGTTGGCACTATTTCGACGTTCGGTTACCAAACGCGGTTCGACCTGCGCCAAGGCTTTCCGATCGTGACGACCAAACGCGTGCCGTTTCGTTGGGTCGCGGAGGAATTGTTTTGGTTCCTGAGCGGCAGCACGAGCGAGCAGGAATTGAACGCTCGCGGTGTCGATATTTGGGCCGAATGGGCTACTGCGGAACAAACGGCTAGATTTGGAAGAGAAACAGGCGATCTCGGGCCGGTTTACGGCTATCTATGGCGTTCGTTCGGCGGAGATTACCCGCTGGTCAACGGCATCGATCAGATCGCCCGTTTGATCCGCGAGATCGAGACGAATCCGAATTCACGTCGACTCTTGGTGAGCGGCTGGGACCCGCGGGTCTGCGACGATGTCGCTTTACCGCCGTGCCATACGCTCTTCCAGTTCAAAGTCGAGAGCGGCAAGACGCTCCACTGCCAGCTTTACCAGCGCTCCGCGGACGCGTTTCTCGGCGTGCCGTTCAATATCTCAAGCTACGCATTGCTCACGCACCTCGTTGCCCATGTCAGCGGCCTCGAGGTCGGCGATTTTATACACACATTCGGCGATCTGCATATTTACTCGAATCATCTCGACCAGGTAGACGAACTGCTATCCCGCGAACCGCTCGAACTGCCGAAATTGGAATTTGTGAACGCAGAGTCCCTAACGGGCCTCGACGGCCTGCTCAATTTCAAATTCGAAAACTTGGATTTACAAAACTACCAAAGCTACGGCAAGATCGCAGCTCCTGTTGCGGTCTAGTTATTTCTTAACGACCGAATACTCGATCCGCCTATTCCGATAGCGGCCGTTGTCGGTATTGTTGTCGGCGTCGGGGCGTGGTCTTGTCGCTCCGTAGCCGCGGGTTTGAAGGGTTGCGTCCGAAACGCCGAATTTTACGAGCGCGTTCTTTACGGCCGCAGCACGGGCGTCTGATAGAGTTTGATTTGATGTAGGCTGGCCTACGTTGTCGGTGTGTCCGCCGACCTCGAGGACCACGCCGGCCGGCAGTTTCTTGATAAATCCTGCTCCTTTTTGCAAGGCCGCAAGGCGAACGGGCGGCACATCAGATTTGCCGCTGTCAAAATTGATAATGAGTATGTTGAGTGCTTTAACCAGATCTTCGACCGTGAACGGATCGGGCAGTGCATCGAGCGCCGAGTTGTAACAGCGTTCGGCTTTGTCGTCATCGCCTTGTTTAAAATTGACGCAATCGTCCGTCGCCTTCGCCGCGACCGCCGTGCAGCGGGCAATTATCGGCTCAGGATTGGTGCCGTCCTTGCTGGTAACACGACGCGATTCGCAGGTGAAGTTAGGGTGTACGACCTGAATATCACGCTCGCCTGCCTTCAGGTTTTGCAGCCTGATCGAACCGTCCTCATCCGTTACGCCGAGCGGCGACCCGTCGACCTGCACCGTGCTTCCCGGCGGCGCACCCTTGACCGTCACCTCAAAGCTCGTGTCCCTAAGGACGAACAAATAAACTACCGCCAGCAAAATGATGGCGAAAAAGAACATCGTCATCAGCCCGGCCACTACCCAGACCCAACCCGGAACGCCGCCCTTTTCTTTTGCTTCTTGCTGTTCCTGCGTAGCTTTTTCAGCGGGCGTCGGCGGCAGGTCCTGATACTTGGCGCGTTCCGTCTCGGGTAGCTGAAAGTAGGGCGTGGTCTTGTCATAACCCTGGCTGCCGCCGCCGAAATCATCCGGGTTGACGTTCACATTTGCTTCGGTAACACCCCATTCCGGCGTCGACGGTGCCTTGGCTCCCGGATAGAAGGTCTTACCGAAATCCTGATTCTCAGTATCGATCGGCTTTATATTGATCTGAGTTTTGCCCCACTCGTCGGCGTCGGGCTGTTTGGGGAAATTGTAGTTGGTCTTGTCCCAATCGCCCGCGGGGGCGTCGTTTTTAGGCACGCGGATATTGGGCGTTGTCTTATCAAAATCGTCCGGCGGCGGCAGTGGAATTTTGTTGTCTTCGCTCACTATTCGTCAACTCCCGACTCTACTGGGTCAAGATATCCTAAGAATTATGAGTTTAACACAAACGCAAAATAGCGCGCCTATTTTACGTTAGGCGGCTGAGCGGTTTTTGTCCGGATATTGATCCCGGCGTCTCCGATCAGGAAAAGCTTGCGGGCGTCATAGTTCGAGGTATTGGTGGGTACGTACGAGAGCAGATAACGGTTCTTTCTGAGTTCGTCACAGATCGCCTTAGCGGCTTCCTGAGCTTCGTCAAATTGAAAAACACGTCCTCCCGTACCTTCAGCCAGTTGTGTTATCACGGCCGGGGCCTTGGGCTGATCGCGTCGATATGCTCCGCCGGTGCGATCGGCGATCTGCAGTGCGTACAATGTCACATTTTGATTCTGCAGTTTGTTGAGAGCGAGGTCGAACGAAGTTTTGCTGCCGCGGTCGAGCCCGTCACCGATCAAAACGACCGCAGTCTTACGCGTTCCGGGCATCAGCGGAACGAGGATCTGATCGACCGTAACATCAAGTGCGTCAAACAGATATGGATTGCCTTTCTTTCGAAATGTCGCAAGGCCCGTCTCCATCTTTTTGGCGTCGTCGGTCCATTCCTGTATGATCTCGGCCTTTTCGTCGTATGCCACGACAAAAAGCTGATCACCGTCGAAAATTTCGTATGTGAATTCCATCACGGCCTTTTTCAGCGCCTCGACGGACGTTGGCAAGGTTTGCGAATTATCAACCAGGATGACGATCTTTGCCGGCGAAGGATCAAAAGCAAAGTTTTTTATCTTTTGCTCGATCCCGTTCTCATAGAGAAATAGGTTCTCGATTCTTATCGGGTCGGCCTTTTTGTCTTCACGCGAAGCTGTCACGGTCACGACGGCCCCGTCAAAATCGACGCCTTTCGTATTATGCCGCGACTGCCCGTACGCTCCGAGAGCGCTCACAGCGAGCACTATCAGAGAAATTAACTTTGTCGCTGCACACTTCATTCCTTGGTCGGTTTTACCGCGGTTTCCGTTTTAGTGGTTTCGCTCGTAGTGTTTGATGCAGTATCGGCGGATGCGGTTGATTCGCCCTGCGAACTTTTTTCGCCTCCGGCCGCAACCCCTTTCTTACCGGCATAATCGGTCACGTACCAACCGGCCCCCTTGAACTGAAATCCTGACAACGACCACTGTTTTTCAAGCTTTCCGTGGCATTTTTCGCAAACGGTCAACGGCGCGTCCGAAACGCTCTGGCGCTTTTCAACCACAACGCCGCACTGCTGACATTTATATTCGTAAATAGGCATAATTGCTGCTCTCAAAAATTACTACTAGTAAAATAATATTATAGACCAAAATCCAAACTCTACCCCGCATCGAATAGATAGCGGAGGTTATTTAACTAAATACTATGAAAAACCCATTCAGATCCGCAATTCTCGCTATTTTCATCTTCACCGTGTTTGCCGTCGGCTCGTCACTCGTGGCTCAAACTGCCGGAAAGCTTCCCGAACTCAAGCCCGTCGCGAGCGTTGACCTATCACGTTACGTTGGCAAATGGTACGAGATCGGCAAATATCCAAACCGCTTTCAAAAACAATGTGTCGCTAATACTACCGCCAACTATTCGATGAAACCGAACGGCAAGATCGAGGTCCGCAACGAGTGCACTCTCAAAGACGGCCGCCTCCAATCAGCGGTCGGCGAAGCCAAGATCGTGGATAAAAAGACTAACGCGAAACTAAAAGTACGCTTTGCTCCAGCCGCCATATCATTTCTGCCGTTCGTTTGGGGAAATTATTGGATCATCGATCTTGATCCCGAATACGGCTATGTCGCGATCGGTGAACCGAAACGCGAGTATTTCTGGATCTTGTCGCGCAACGCCGTGATGGATGATGCCCTTTATCAGAACATCCTCCGGCGTGCCGAGGCGATGGGCTTTAACCCCGCGAAGGTTGAAAAAACCCCTCAGAACGCCGAGGTTCTGAAGGGCACCGTTACCTTAAAGAACTAACGAAACCGCGGCGGTCAATTGCCGTGTTCCGCCAGGAACCGTTCGGCGTCGATAGCGGCCATACATCCGGTTCCGGCTGCGGTCACTGCTTGGCGATAATACGAGTCCTGAGCATCGCCGCAGGCAAAAACGCCTTCGATATTGGTCTTCATCGTCTTGCCTTCGGTTATCAGATACCCGACGTCGTCCATATCGAGTACGCCTTTGAACAGATCGGTGTTCGGTTTGTGTCCGATCGCGATAAAGACGCCCTGCGTCGGAAAATTGCTCGTTTCGCCGGTCTTGATGTTTCTCAAATTGACGCTTTCGACGCCCGTTTCCTTTGAACCGAGGATCTCGGTGACTTCGGTGTTCCAAACGATGTCGATCTTGTCGCTCGACATTACGCGATTCTGCATGATCTGCGACGCTCGAAACTCATCCCGCCTATGTATGATCGTCACGCTCGAAGCAAATTTGGTCAGAAACAACGCCTCTTCCATTGCCGTGTCGCCGCCGCCGACCACGACGATCGGCCGATCGCGAAAGAAAAATCCGTCGCACGTCGCACACGCCGAAACGCCGTTCCCGCCCAAACCTTCGGGCACAGGGTCCTCGCCCGGCACGCCCAGCCATTTTGCCGAAGCTCCGGTCGAAATGATCAGCGAATCTGCCTCTATAATGGTCGTGATCTCGTCGGAATCCTGGCTTTCCTTACCGTACAGCTTGAAAGGACGTTCGCTCAGATCGAGGCTGTCGATCCACACATTGACGATCTTTGTGCCAAATCGCAGAGCCTGTTCGCGAAATTCGTCCATCAGGATCGGGCCCATGATGCCGGCCTTAAAGCCGGGATAATTTTCGACCTCGGTCGTTATCGTCAACTGTCCGCCCGGTTGCGGCCCGTCGATCACCAAAGGATCGAGCTGCGCCCGCGATGCGTATATCGCCGCCGTCAATCCCGCCGGCCCCGAACCCAAGATCACTACTTTGTGTTTCAAATGCGTCTCCGCCATATCAATTTACCCGCTCCCAAAGTGCTGTAAACTTTGGTATTTCTTTATTGATATAGTATAACTATCGATGAACTATTTCGTCTATTTACTCTCGGTAAAGAAAATGCAGCCATTTTGGCAACCTGACTCGAGTTTTTGCCCGGCAAACAACCGGTTTTCTATACGCTGATGTCTATACAGCCTCAATACGAGGAAAAACGGTTTGCTCTCAGGATGGCACTTCGGCTACCGATAGTCGTATCGGGTCGTGCTGACGACGGGGCCACATGGAGCGAGCCGACCGAGACCGACGACATCTCGACCATTGGTGCCCTTTTTCAGTTAAATCAGAAGATCACCCAAGGCGAAAATCTCTACATTCGTTCGCACCGCCCCGACGGCGTTCCGGTCGAGGTCAAGGCCGAGGCCGTCCGCCTGACGCCGGCCAGCTACGGCACGACCCGCGTCGGCGTCTCGATAGTCGAGCCAAAAGAAAGCTGGATGCGCCTTTTCGTCGCCTGGGTCGCCGACGACAACGTTGTCGAAGGGATCAACGAGTAAGCTCAGAGTGCAAGCTTTAGCTTGTCCTAGTGCGAGGCGTAGAGACAAGCTAAAGCTTGCACTCTGAGCGTTTTAATTTATGTCCTACGAAACCATTACCGTCGAAAAGCGCGGTGCCGTCGCACTGCTCACCATCAATCGCCCCGACAAGCTGAACGCACTTAATAAAACCGTACACGCCGAAGGTGTCGCCGCTCTTGACGATCTGCGCAGGGACGACAGCATTCGAGTTCTCGTCATAACAGGTGCGGGCGAAAAATCGTTCATCGCCGGTGCCGACATCAGCGAATTCGAGGGCCAGACGCCGGTCACACAACGCGATCTGTTTCACGAAAAGACGTTTTTCAATTCGTTAGACACGTTTCCAAAACCGGTCATCGCGATGATCAACGGCTTTTGTCTCGGCGGCGGCAACGAACTCGCCATGGCCTGCGACATCCGCATGGCGAGCGAGACTGCACGATTCTCACAGCCTGAGATCAATCTCGGCATCATGTGCGGCGGCGGCGGCACTCAGCGTCTGACCAATCTCATCGGCGAAGGCCGTGCAATGGAAATGGCACTCACCGGCGACATGATCGATGCGGCAACGGCACATCGTTTTGGCCTCGTAAACCATATTTACCCGATCGCCGAACTCGAAGCCGAGACCATGAAGCTCGCCGAAAAGATCGCCGAAAAAGCACCGATCGCACTGCAGCTGTCGAAAGAAGCGGTGAAATTCGCATCCCGCTCGAATCTCGACGAAGGCCTCCGCCGCGAGGTCGACCTTTTCGCCATCTGCTTTTCCACCGAAGACAAAAAAGAAGGCGTCGCCGCCTTCCTCGAAAAGCGCAAACCCGTTTTCAAAGGAAAATAATGTCTTCCTTTGCGTCCTTAGCGTCTCCGCGTTGGAGGGTTTAACGCAAAGTCGCCAAGGACGCAAAGTTCTGCCAAGCCGCTTTGCTCGGATAATAAAGCGATTGCCTTGACGCATTCGGTGATTTTCGATAAATTCAAAGTTCGCCTTTTCCGCGGCTCGGAACTCGAAACTCCGAACTCGGAACCCGATATTGGGGACGTAGCTCAGTTTGGCAGAGCGCTGCAATGGCATTGCAGAGGTCAGGGGTTCGACCCCCCTCGTCTCCACCATTTTTATCAAAGAGGTTGTCCGTAAGGCAGCCTCTTTTGCTTTTTTGCGAAATGGCAACGCCGCCGTCTATTTAGCGCTCTAATATCTACTTAACTCGACCGAGAATTATAGAGGTACAAATGAAACTAAACGTCCGTAGCATCTTTCTGTCCGCCATCGCCGCGATCGCCGTTTTTGCAGTGTTCTCGACAGTGACACCGGTCGCCCTTGCCCAGTCGGCGGCAATGCCGTCGAAACCAGCCGAGGTCGTCTACAATGTCGAGCAGGTCGTAGCGGACGGCGAAAAATCAAAAGAGACCGATGCCGATCTGCACGTAACCGGCACGTCGCTCGAGATAATTCCTGACAAACAAAAATACAAAACCCTCGGTAAAAAATTCGCCTTTGCCGACATCAAGGCAGCCGATTACTCCTACACCAAAAAACCGATGCTCTCAGTCGGCGGAGCCGTCGCGACCGCTCTGCTCGTAAGCGTGCTCATCGGCATCCCGCTGCTGTTCGTCAAAAAGAAGAACCACTGGGTCACGATCCGCACCGAAAATGAATTCGCCGTCCTAAAACTCGGCCGCAGCAATTTTCGCCAGATCCTCGCCGAATTCGAGACCCACGGTGTGAAGGTAAATCACGTCGAGGAAGAGAAGAAGAAAAAGTAGCCGGTAAGGGTTAGATTTGAAGCAATCTCTCCGGCCTCTGCGAAAGTCTCCGCGACCTCAGCGTGGAACGTCCGTCTCACGTTTTCCACGCAGAGGTCGCAGAGAAAGACGCAGAGATCGGAGAGAAGATCGAAATATTTCTCTATTTCGAAAGGCGTGCGCGAGCAGCGTTGATCACCTTCCACGTCGACCTATCGCTGTCAAAAACCGAGTTCAGCCCTTGCTCTTCCATCGGCGGGTCGCCCATTCGTTCGTCGCCTTCTTTCCAGAATAATTGGCCTTTGATCGGCCTTGCAGTGCCGCCGAATGCCCAGAAATTTGCTCCCGAGATGTTCTGTTTTCCGATCCGCGACAGGATCTTGCCGAAATACTGATCGCGCAGATTCGTGGTCGACGCCGGGCCGAATGATTGGCCGTCACGCGGCAGTCCGAATTCCTCGATGACCAGAGGTTTGCCCAGTTTCACTGCGACCGCGGCGTTGTCGTCGATGTATTTTTCGGTCTTTTCGACCGCTGTCGTGAAACCGGCCGCCAACTTACCGTTCTCAAACCAGCCCCAATTCTTCGGCCAAATGTGGATCGTCAGATAATCGACATTCGCGTCGGCGTGGACCGTTTCGAACAGCTTGATATCTTCGGTACCGATCCAGCCTTCGTGGCC
>CAZVDM010000128.1:0-10741 GCA_964625555.1 uncultured Chloracidobacterium sp. | reverse complement strand
AGCGATCTGACCGGCATCTCGAACGAGACGCTCGCAATGCACTTTAAACTCTACGAGGGGTATGTGACGAACACCAACGTCCTAAACCAACGAATCGCCGACCTGATCGGCAGCGGAACGCTCGACCCGACGCAATCGGCAGCGTTTAGCGAGTTGAAACGGCGATTTGGTTTCGAATACAACGGCATGGTTCTGCACGAATACTACTTCGAGAATATGCAGAAACACGGCACCGGTGACCCTTCGACCGGCGATCAGTTTGTCAATGCGGCGACGGACAGCTTTGGCGACTATGACGTTTGGAAAGCTGATTTTATGAATACGGGCAAAATGCGCGGTGTCGGCTGGGCAGCGGTCTATCAAGACCCTTCGAACGGTGCGATCTCAAACCATTGGATCAACCTGCACGAAACCGGCAATGTCGCGGGTTACAAACCGATCCTCATCATGGACGTCTGGGAACATGCGTTTATAAAAGATTACGCTCCGGTCGATCGCCCGAAATATATCGAAGCGTTTTTTGCGAACATCAATTGGGACGTCGTAAATTCGCGTCTGGGTTAAGATAAGATCAATCGCCGCGAAAAGGCACAAGTTACGCAAGATCAGGAACTTTGGGCTTAGGCCGGCTTCCTTTTGTGTTCTTTGTGCCTTTTTCCGGCTATAATTTAACTATGATCGAAGAACAGGTTTTGGTTCAGAATTTTATTAATCGAAAGGGTCGCGAGCGTCTCAAAAAGCCGGACTGGCTCAAGATCAAGCTCGGCGACCCGAAGAATCAGAATGCCGTGCTCGAATTGATCGACGGACTCAATCTGCACACCGTCTGCCAAGAAGCAAAATGCCCGAATATCTTTGAATGCTGGACCGACAAGACTGCGACATTCATGCTCGGCGGCGACACCTGCACGCGGCACTGCGGATTTTGCGCGGTCAACAAAGGCAAGCCGATGGACCTCGACCCGCTCGAACCAACCCACGTTGCCGAGGCTGTTAAACATCTTGACCTCGCCCACGCCGTTATCACCTCGGTCAATCGCGACGATCTCGCGGACGGCGGTTCGATGCATTGGGCCGAAACGATCACGAAGGTCCGCGAACTGAGTCCGGCGTGCAAAGTCGAGGTGCTGATCCCGGATTTTAACGGCGACGAAGTTGCTCTCAACAACGTTCTCGTCGCGCGTCCCGACGTTCTCAATCACAACACCGAAACGATCGCACGCCTTTATCGCCGCGTTCGTCCTGATGCCAAATACGATCAAACGCTCGAATTGCTTGAACGGTCGGCACATTTTCGCGACACGCAGTTCCCCGCGATGAAGACCAAAAGCGGCATCATGGCCGGCCTCGGCGAGACATTCGAAGAGGTCGTCGATCTAATGAAAGACCTCCGCTCTGTCTCATGCGACATCATGACCATCGGCCAATACCTCCAACCCTACGAAAAACGCCTCCCCGTCGAACGCTATGTCACGCCCGAAGAATTTGCCGAATGGCAAGCGATCGGTATGGCCATGGGCTTCAAACACGTCGAATCCTCGCCGCTGACGCGCTCGTCTTATCACGCAAGAGAACAGGCTGAATAAGCCTATTGACACCTGACGCGATAAATTAGTTCACGGATGTGTCGGACTTTCTTTCAAGTAAGACAACAATCCAGCATTCGCAGGTATCGAACAGACATGAGAAAGATCCGAACAAAACTCCTGACAATATTGGTGTTTGCGGTCGGTGTTGCCTTTTTTAGCTTGCGGCCCGACCAGTTCACGGCATCTGCTGAAAGCGATCCAGTTGTAACTCAGATCACTAAATACAAGACCTGGACGCGGCTGAATAAGAAGCCTATCGGCGTGGATTTCGGGTCGTTGTTAAAGAAAGCTCCGGATACGGGTTTAGATAACGGCGGATTTACGATCGATGGCGGTGGCGGTTGAACGTTTTTAATCGACGGCGAAGAAGTTTCCCGGTCGGGAAAACATTACGATCTATTTTCAATCATCTCGGGAGCCGGACGGTCGGTGTGGAAGGTATTTTCTCGCAAAGAAAAAGAGCCTATTGCACCACCTCGACCCGACGTTCGGTCGTCCGCTGTCAAAGCTGAATCCGATATTACGAACCACGGCCAAACCTTTGGCGTTGTTTATGCCAACGATCTCGCACTAGCCGAGGCTAAAAACGAACGGCCAGAATTTCCGGTTGGTTCGATCTTCGTTCGCGAGAAAAATGTTCTGGAGAATAGCCCTGTCCCGCAAACCGTTATTGCCATGGTCAAACGTGAAAAGGGATTCAGCTCGGCCACGAACGATTGGGAATTCTTTCTTTTCGACGGATACCTGATGAACCTGAAGGTACGTGAAACCGTCGGCAGTTGCTCGACATGCCACGTTGCCGCCGCGAAAACCGATTGGGTATTCTTGAAAGAAATTAACAAAGAATAATTTTGAAGGTGACTTGCTAAATTCGCACTCAATTTAGCAACTTTGTGTTAAGATGTTGTCATGAAATTTTCACGCGACATTCAGAGCCTTAGTGTTTTTAAGAGAGATTCGGCGAAATTTCTGAAGCAGATAAAAAAAACGGGCACACCTATAGTTCTAACGGTGAACGGGAAAGCGGCTGCGGTTTTGTCTGATCCGGACGAGTATCAGGAATATCTTTTGGCAAAGGAGCGACAGGAAACTATCGATGGCATCCGTCGCGGGATGGCAGATGTTAAAGCCGGCAGAACGCGGCCTGCTGAGGATGTTTTTAGAGATCTTTTTGAGAGGTTCGGCATTCCTGAGACCGAATGAACCGCTACAATGTTGAATTTTCTGACATAGCCGAAGCCGAGTTGATCGAATCGATAATATGGGGCATTGGTTTTTGGGGCGAAGAAGCAGCGTTTAGATGGGCAAGAGAGTTCAGGGACAAAACACGAAATCAACTTGCTCGATTTCCATTTGCACAGCCAATTGCTCACGAATCTGAATTTGTCGACGGCGAAGTTAGGCATCTTATTATTGGCCGTTATCGTATACTTTTTGAAGTAGTTGATAAAACAGTAAATATTCTGCACATCAAAGGCCCGTTTTCGGGCACCTCCCACGAGGACCTTGGAGTAGAAGAATGAACGAAACCGACAAACAAAACGCGATCGAGGTCCTGAACAAGATCCTCGAATTGGAATTGGCTGGTGTGGTGCGTTATACGCATTATGCTTTGATGGTTTTCGGGTATAACCGGATCCCGATCGTTTCGTGGCTGCAGGGGAATGGGGACGAGTCGTTGATGCATGCACGCAAGGCAGGCGAGTTTGTGACGATGCTCGGCGGGCATCCGAGCCTCAAGATCGGGCCGCTGCTCGAAACCGAGAAACACGACATAGGCGACATCTTGCGAGAGAGTTTTGAACAGGAGAGCACGACGCTGGCTGCATATTACGAACTGCTATCCGCGGTCGAAGGCAAATCCGTGTCGCTCGAGGAATACGCACGCGAGATGATCCTGCTCGAAGAAATGCATCTCGACGAGGTCAACAAGATGCTCCGCAAGCCAGGCGCGATCGAGCCGTTCAGCGAATGAAGAAGATCGTCGAAACGGAACGTTTGATAATACGTGAACTGGACTCCGCGGCCGACGCGGAGTTTATTTTTGCGCTCCTGAACACGCCAAAATTTTTGCAGTACATCGGCGATCGAGGTGTTCGGAGCGTCGACCAAGCGGCTATGTTTATCGATGGCCGTTTTATAAAAAGTTATCGCGATCACGGCTTCGGGCTCTATGCAGTCATACGAAAGGACGATAATGTCCCAGCTGGGATCTGCGGATTCGTTAAGCGCGATCAATTTGAATTCCCGGACATTGGATTTGCGTTTTTGCCTCAATTTGAACGGCTTGGTTACGGCTTTGAATCTGCGGCCGCAATGATGAGATACGGGCGTGAGAAGCTCGGTTTTTCGCGGGTGCTTGCGATCACCTCGCAGGAAAATGAGGCCTCAGGCAAACTGCTGGAAAAGCTGGGCTTTTCTTACCGCGATCTGTTTGAAATGTCGGCCGGTGATATCGTTAAGCTATTTGAAATCGTCCTTTGATACATCCGCAATAACTGATAGCCTCTCATTTCGCTTCCCCTGCCGCATTTCGCGTGATATATTTCTGAGCAACAAATCGGACAATTGGTCACAATCTTTCCCAGACTTTTGGAGGTCACAATGCAAACATCGA
Organism: uncultured Chloracidobacterium sp.; assembly: GCA_964625555.1. Lineage (GTDB taxonomy): Bacteria > Acidobacteriota > Blastocatellia > Pyrinomonadales > Pyrinomonadaceae > OLB17. The sequence goes on along the minus strand of CAZVDM010000128.1, from coordinate 6,535 downwards.
GTTTTTCGAAAGCTTTTTTTTCGACCGTTCTTGCCGTTTCAATGCTCGGCAGCACCTCAACTGCTGCGCTCGCACAGACGGCGCAGGTCAAATTGCCGGACGGCGTCATACGTGTGACGAGCGTCGAAGGCATAACGGAATATCGCTTGCCCAACGGACTTAAGATCCTGTTGTTTCCCGACCAAACGAAACAAACGATAACTGTGAATGTCACATATCTCGTGGGATCCAAACACGAGAATTATGGTGAAACAGGCATGGCCCATCTGCTCGAGCATCTGGTTTTCAAAGGCACGCCCAAGCATCCGAATATTCCTTCAGAACTTACCTCGCACGGAACGCGCCCGAATGGTTCGACTTGGTATGACCGGACAAATTATTTCGAGAGCTTCGCCGCATCGGACGAGAATCTGAACTGGGCTTTGGATCTCGAATCGGACCGGATGATCAATTCGTACATAGCAAAAAAAGACCTCGATTCGGAATTTTCGGTCGTTCGCAACGAAATGGAATCCGGCGAAAACAGCCCCGTTCGCACCCTGCTCGAAAAAACAACTGCCATTTCCTTCGACTGGCACAACTACGGCAAAAGCACGATCGGAGCCCGTACCGATGTCGAGAATGTGCCGATCGATAGGCTTCAGGCGTTTTACCGAAAATATTATCAGCCCGACAACGCCGTTCTGCTCGTGGCGGGAAAGTTTGATGAGGCAAAAACGCTCGACCTGATCAAAAAGTATTTTGGCCCTATACCTAAACCGGAGCGGCCACTGCCGCCAATTTACACTGTCGAACCGACCCAGGACGGCGAACGGCAAGTGACGGTTCGCCGAGTCGGTGATACTCAATGGCTGATCAATAGCTATCACATTCCCGCCGCGTCGCACGCGGACGGGGCCGCGATCGAGATCATGGGCATGATCCTAGCCGACACGCCCAGCGGCCGTCTATACAAGGCTCTAGTCGAGAACAAGAAAACGACTTCGATCTTCAACTTTAGTTTTCCGACAAAAGAACCGGGCACGATGTTGTTCGTAGCGGAGCTAAAAAAAGAGATGTCGATGGATGGCGCTCGATCAGCGATGACCGAAACTATCGAGACGCTGGCCGGCACTCCTCCGACGAAAGAAGAGACGGATCGGGCTCGTACATCACTATTGAAAAATATCGAACTCAGTTTGAACGATTCGAACAATGTCGGTCTCGAGATGAGCGAATGGATCGCCCGCGGAGACTGGCGTTTGTTCTTTATCTACCGTGACCGGCTTCGAAAGGTGACACCTGACGATGTCAAACGCGTGGCATCTACCTATTTGAAACAGTCGAACAGGACGGTCGGCATTTTCGTGCCAACTGAAAAACCGGATCGTGCCGAAGTTCCATTTGTTCGGGACGCCGACATCGCCGAGATGCTAAAAGATTACAAAGGCGACGCTACGGGCGCTCTCGGCGAGGCGTTCGATCCGTCACCGGCAAACGTCGAGTCGCGTGTAAAACGTTCAAAGGTCGGAGGAGTCGACGTGGCGCTTCTTTCGAAGCAAACGCGCGGAAATTCCGTGGTCGCTAATTTGAACCTCCGGTTCGGCGACGAAAAGTCGCTTATGAACCGAGCCGACTCCGCCAGATTTGTCGGTGACCTATTGGAACGCGGAACATCTAAGCACACGCGGCAGCAGATCCAGGACGAATTCAACAAGCTTAAGGCGCAGGTCAGTTTTTTCGGCGGACCGACGACTGCCGGCGTTTCGATAGAAACTACGCGGCAGAATCTGCCGGCTGTACTGAGACTGGTCGGCGAGATCTTCCGCGACCCGGTTTTCCCGCAGACCGAATTCGAACTTGTAAAACAAGAGACCCTTACTCAGATCGAGAGCCAAAAAAGCGAACCGACCTTTGTAGCGATAATGGAAATGAACCGGCTCTTTAATATTTATCCCAAAGGTCACCCCCAATATTCTGGCTCTGTCGAAGAGCAGATCGATGGCGTCAAGGCCGTAACGCTCGAAGACGTCAAGAAATTTTACAAGGACTTTTACGGCGCATCGAATGGCCAGATGACCGTCGTCGGCGATTTTGACGAAAAGGAAATATCGGGAATCGTACAGGAGATATTCGGGACCTGGAAAAGCCCGAAACCTTTTGAGCGGATCAAAGGGGAATATCGGGCGATCGCGGCGGCAAACAGATCGCTCGAAACCCCTGACAAAGCTAACGCTTTCTTCATCGCACGCCTAAATGTCAAAATGCGGGACGACAACGCGGACTTCCCGGCGATGGTGTTAGGAAATTATATGCTCGGCGGCGGTTTTTTGAGTTCTCGGCTGGCGGTCCGAATTCGTCAGAAGGACGGGCTGAGTTACGGTGTCGGTTCGGGATTTAATGCGAGTTCGCTGGACGAGACGGGGACATTTACCGCGAATGCGATCTACGCGCCCGAGAACGCTGTAAAACTCGAGGCAGCGTTTAAGGACGAACTGGCCAAGCTGATGAAAGACGGTTTCACTGCCGAAGAGATCGCCGCCGCAAAATCAGGTTGGCTGCAAAGCCGACAGCTTTCACGTTCACAGGATCGCGAGCTTTCGGGCCGATTGAACAACTATCTCTTTCTGAGCCGGACGATCGCATGGGACGCGGACCTCGAAGCAAAAATTAGCGCGCTTACTGCAGAGCAGATAATCGCTGCGATGCGAAAATACATCACTCTTGACGGCATCACGATCATCAAGGCCGGAGATTTTGCAAAGGCAAGATCTAAGGCCGCTCAGTAGCCGACGGCAAATTGTAACTGATCCGAAACGCGAAGCACCGGCTTCGCGTTTCGTTGACGAAGGTTCATGGCTGTTCCACCCGCCGTGATCGATCTGCCAATAATTAGTGAGAATTCAAGCGAATGAGTTTAATCCAAAGATTTGTTAAGGCGATACTGCCGGCGTCGACGTTTGCATCGATGGAGGCTGAGTCTCGTTCGTGGATGGTTATCTGCAACGCCTGCGGTACGACGCGAACGCTGTGGGATATCGGCGGAATTCGCGACGGAGCAGCCGGCAAGACAAGCACGAGGCTTAAATGTACGAAATGTGCCAAGAACACGTGGCACAAGATTAAACGCGAGGATCAGCCGAACAACACTTAGAAAGATATGAATTACGGCCTCATAGCCGGTAACGGTCAGTTCCCTTTCCTCGTCGTCGAAGGCGCGAAGAACGCGGGCGCTTCGCTGTCCGTCGTAGCGATAAAAGAGGAAACTGATCCGCGGATGGACGAGGTGGCCGAGAATGTTGTCTGGGTCGGCATTGGCCAGCTCGGCAAGATGATCTCGTTCTTCAAAAAATATAACGTCGAAAAAGCGGTCATGGCCGGACAGGTCAAACATGTGCAGATATTTTCGGGTTCGATTCCCGACCTTCGGATGGTCAAGATGCTGTGGAACCTGCCGCGGCGCAATACCGATGCTCTGATCGGCGGCGTTGCAGACGAAATGGCAAAAGAGGGTATCGAGCTGATCGATTCGACATATTTCATAAAGGACAAGCTCGCTCCAAACGGAGTACTGTCTAAACGCAAGCCCACAGATATCGAACTCGAGAACATCAAGTACGGCCTCCACATCACCGACGAAACCGCAAGGCTCGACCTGGGCCAGACCGTCGTCATCCGCGCAAAAGCGTGCGTGGCCATCGAAGCTATGGAGGGCACCGACGCTACCATCGCTCGTGCCGGCGAACTCGCCAATGGCAAGCTCACCGTCGTCAAAGTGGCAAAGCCCGATCAGGATATGCGTTTTGATGTTCCGGTGGTCGGCGTCCCCACGATCGAGACCATGATCGCTGCCGGAGCAACGTGCCTATCAGTGACCGCCGGAAAAACGCTGATCTTCGACCGCGAAGAAATGATCGCACTCGCCGACAAAAATAAGATCTGTGTCGTCGGTTTGTAACGCGTGAAACAAATCACATACAGGTCACGTATATAAATTGTACTTAATTGCCGCTATCGTGATCAGAATCACACCGATTTTACTCTCCGTGTACTCTGTGTTCTCTGTGGCTAAAACTCTTGGAGAAAAAATGAAAAGAACTTTTTATGCGTTTTTGTTATTGGCGTCGTTCGCCTTTCAATCGACGGCGTTCGCCCAGACTGCTGTCAAGGTCACATCGGCTGAGAAGAAGATCGTAGAGGGCGTTACAGCCAAACAGTTGAGCGATTATCTGTATTTTGTGGCTTCCGACGAAATGGAAGGCCGAGATACGCCTTCTCGCGGGCTCGATACTACGGCGAAATTTATCGGCATGAACTTGTCGCGTTGGGGATTCAAACCGGCGGGCGACAACGGCACTTTTTATCAGAAAATAGCGCTGAAACGCGACGCGGTCGACCCTGCAGCTACATCGGTAGAGATCGGCGGCCAAAAATACTCGTACGGCGATGATCTGGTCCGTGTATCGGGCAATATGTCCGGTGCAATGACGGCAAAGATCGTCTTTGCCGGCAATGGTTGGATGATCAAATCGAAAAATCTGAATCCCTACGAGGGAATCGACGTCAAAGGCAAGATAATTGCCGTTTTTGGCGAAGGCCCGATGGGCGGCCGCAATCTGGTTCCGCTGCCGGCCGGCGTAACCCAAGCGGACTTGACGGGAACACGTGGTAAAGACTGGGCAGACGCCGTGACATACGGACGCGAGAACGGTGCTGCCGGCGTCATGGTCCTTGCGTCGAAGTTTTTGGCAAGCAACTGGGGCATGGTCGCTCAGATGTTCGGCCGCAGCCGCATGGTCGTCGAAAAGCTCGCTCAGCCGCAGGCAAATCCTCAAGGCGGTCCCGTTCCTACCGTATTCATGGCATCGGAGAAACTATCTAATGCGATCTTCGCGGGCGAAGCAGGCAACCCGCTCGCAGGTTATACCAAGTCGTTTGAATTAACGAAAGATTTCAATTTCAGCATCGGCACAAAATCAGAGACCGCATGGACACAAAATGTCGTCGCCGTGTGGGAAGGCAGCGACCCGGTACTAAAAAACGAAATGGTCGCCATCGGAGCTCATTACGACCATGTCGGCATCAATCCGAATGCTCCCGGCCCGGACAAGATATTTAACGGAGCCGACGACGATGGCTCCGGGACGGTCGCGGTTCTCAGCATCGCGGAAGCTTTGGCAAAGGCGCCGAAGCGCCCCACACGCTCAATTCTCTTTGTTTGGCACTGCGGTGAGGAGAAAGGCCTGTGGGGCAGCGAATATTTCAACAAGTTTCCTACCGTCGATATCAAACAGGTCGTCGCCCAGCTCAACATTGACATGATCGGCCGCAGCCGGAAAGCCGGCAATACGGAGCCCCGTGACAAGGACCTGACTGACGAAAATACGATCTACGTGATCGGCAAGGACATGATGAGTTCGACGCTCGGCAGCGTTGTTGACGGCTCAAACAAGGGCTATCTCAACATGAATTACGACACTCGGTATGACGATCCGAAGGACACGAACCGATTCTTCTTCCGTTCCGACCACTTCAATTACGCGGTCAACGGCATTCCGATCGCGTTCTGGTTCGACGGCGTCCACGTCGATTATCACGGAGCCGGCGACCATGCTGACAAGATCGACTATCCGCGAATGGAAAAGGTCACGCGGACGATCATGGTCACAATGTTGAAATTGGCCGATCTGAAAGAACGGCCCAAGGTCGATAAGACGCTGCCGCCTGAATTGACGCAGCGGTAAACGGCAGAAACACGACCGGTAGGAAGTGTGTCGCTCAGGGAGCTCACTTCGTACCGGTCATTTCGTTTTCCTTCGGTAGTCGAGCGGGAACACACTCCCTACCGGTCGTGTTTCTGGCCCAGGATCATTCGGTATGCTTCGGATTTGCTCAGGCCGTGCTCTTTCGCGGCCTTTTTTAGCGCGGTTTTTGCGTCGTTCCCCAGTTTTTCCAGTTCTTTGACACGCTTCGATAGTGTTGAGGCGTCAGCGGCAGCGAGCGGTTTAGGTTTTGTGGAACTGCGTTCTATGACGAGAACGATCTCGCCCTTTACAGTCTTTCTCGCAAATTGTAATGCAATTTCGGCCAATGTGCCGATGACGATCTCTTCGTGGAGCTTTGTTAATTCACGTGCAACGGCCGCCTTTCGATCGCCTAATATCTCATTACAATCGGCAAGCGATTTGAGCAATCGGTGCGGCGTTTCGTAAAACGTAAGCGTTGCGGGCAGATCTCGTACTTCTTCGAGCCGTTTCTGCCTCTCACCTTTTTTTGACGGCAGAAAGCCGCCAAAGAAGATCGAGTCGGTTGCGATGCCCGACGCGACAACGGCATTTACAAACGCAACTGCGCCCGGAATCGGCACGACCTTGACCCCGATCTCGTGTGCCCGCTCAACGATGCGAAAGCTCGGATCGCAGATGCCCGGCGTGCCCGCGTCCGAGACGATCGCGATATTTTCGCCCCGTACGAGACGGTCGGCGAGTTCGTCGGCACGTTCCTGTTCGTTGTGTTCATGATAGCTGGTGAGCGAATTTGAGATGCGAAAATGCGT
>CAZVDM010000127.1:0-10769 GCA_964625555.1 uncultured Chloracidobacterium sp. | reverse complement strand
TTGATCGGATCGATAACCATAGCCGATACGGCTAGGTTCGCCATAAAATCATCGACCGGGAACCAGGTCGTTCCGCCGTTGACCGTTCTCCATATTCCGCCGCCGACACTGCCGACCCACATCATGTTTGTATTCGTCGGATGTATTGCTATCGAACGTAGACGTCCGCCGATATTGCCCGGACCCTGCGAGACCCAATCTCCGGGCGCTAATCCTGCAACCGTAAGCCCGTCGGGCTTACCTGCCTCGAACGCACGTTTTCTCTGCTCCTCCTTCATTACTTTTAACTGTTCCCGCGCTTTGTCCATTCCATCCATTGGGATCACGCCGTTTTCGTCTTTCAGCTGCAGGCTCCGGAAGATAGCAGCCGCCTCCGCATGCTCCGCCTTCGCCTTTTCCCGTTCCTCTTCAATTTCCTCGTCTTCCTCACCGTCATTCTCGTCACCAAGTGGCTTTGACGGAACATCGTGCGTAATGAGAGCTGTTTTTCCATCGGTCAAAAAATCCTCGGATCTGAATGGTTTGACTAACGCTATCTCGTTATCATTTGGAGATCGATAGGTCGGCTCTGGCGTGACCGGCTCCGTTAATGCTTCATACCTCGGCTCTTGCGACGGACTTTGATCTGCGGATATCGTCTCGGCAGGAATTGCCGAACTGGCACTATCGGAACTCGGTTTCGATTTCTCGTTCAGTCCGAAAATGATGAAAACCAGGCCAGCGCAGGTTAGAATGCCAAGGAGAGTAATGATCAAAGCACCGGTCCGGTTATTCCCTTCTGCCGCAGCTTTTTTACCAGATACAGACGCCATACTTGTTTAGTCTCCTGTTTTTTGCCGTTTGCCAACCCGGTGTCGAATGCGGCTAATTTCTAAGTGTGGGAGACGTGAGAGAACGGATCGACCATGCAAAAACGCGTTGTCGTTTTGGCTTGCCTTGCGCTATGATGACCGAGACTTTGTTGGATCCGGCTCGACGCTTTTTAATTCCGTCCGCTCGCTAACAAACCTACAGCGAGGTGGCGGGGATGTCTTTGGATTTAACTTTAAAGAATCGTGAAATTAACTTTAATGTGGTTAACTTGAGTCAACACAAGGTTTACGAGTTCGAGGATTTTCGCCTCGATGCTGCTCACAAGCTGCTTTACCGCGACGGAACACAGGTCTCGCTCACACCTAAGGCGGTTGAGACGCTGATCGCCCTCGTCGAACGCTGCGGCGAAGTTGTCGCGAAGGACGAGTTGATGGTGGAGATATGGGCCGACACCATCGTCGAAGAATCTAACCTCGCACAATACCTTCACGTCTTACGCAAAACGCTTGGTGAAACCGCCGAAGGAAAACCCTTTATAGAAACATTAAAGCGGCGCGGATATCGCTTTAACGGAGCTGTTCGCGTTGTGGTAAACGGAAACGGACATTCTACGGCAACTGAAGAGGCGGTAGATCTAGATCCTGCGTCGAACTCAGAAAACAAGGCTGCAAATTCATACTATCGTCGTGTTGAACGACGCGGCAACAGTCAGGCACTTAGGCATGTTGATACGGTGCGCGCAACGCCCCATCCTGTAAATGTCGAGCGTTCGGGCAATATTTATTCGGTTTCTGAGTGGCGCCGCGAACCTACCGCAGACACATCTTTGCCAGTTGTCACCGCTACTCGTTCTAAATGGCTTTCACCTCTTGTGTTCGTGGTCCTGTTAGCCGGATTTGCAGGGATAGTATTCGGTATTTACAAAATTTCGACGAGGCGCCAGAGCGTTGAGACCCGAAGCGTTCCGTTTCTCGGATCCGACCTGACGCGGCTCACAACCACTGGAAAATCGAAGCGGGCAGCGATCTCGCCGGATGGGCGATATGTTGCGCACGTGACTGAAGGCCCGGACGGTGACAGCCTTTTTGTGCGCCAGGTCGCGGTCGCCAACGATACGCGGATAGCGGGTCCGTCAAAGGGCGATTTTGTGTGGGTCACGTTCGCACCGGACGGCAATTTTGTTTACTACCTCTTTCTTGAGCGGGATAAGGGCGACACTGAACTATTTCGTGTACCTGTACTCGGCGGACCGATCGTGAAGGTCGGGCACGATGTCGGCGCTCCGACCTTTTCCCCTGACGGAACGAAGCTCGCATACATGATGATGAAGAGCGAGGAGACCCGATTGATCGTTGCAAGCGTCGACAGCATGGGCGACGCAGTCCAAGTCTCTCGCGAGGCACCCGAATTCATGAAGCCCAACGAGGTCAAATTGGTGTCACGCTCCGAGCCGGATTACCTGAATGCTTTCTGGTATGCACCCGCTTGGTCTCCTGATGGAAAAAGCCTGGCCTTTCCGGTAAATCAGAGTGATGAAAAGGGCCGATATGAGACTGTACTTGCCGTGGACGTCGAGACTGGGATCGAACGCAAGCTGACGGATGAGCGCTGGCAGCAGGTCGGACAACCGCTATGGCTCGCGGACGGACTGGTTGTCTCGGCATCCGAGACATCGACCGGCCCAAACCAGCTGTGGCATATTTCTCTTCGTGACGGCACCGCCACGCGCATTACGCGCGACCTAAACAGTTACCGGTATCTTAGCCTCACCTCGGATGCAGCCAACTTGGCAGTAATTCAGAATCACGCCGTCTCGAACATCTGGACAGTCGGTAAAAACATGTTCACCGCAAAACAGATAATGTCGGAGGCAGGACGGTTCAATGAAATTATCTGGCTGCCGGACGGCCGCCTTGCATACACGTCAAATGCCGGCGGCAGCTCGGACATCTGGACGATGAATGCGGACGGTTCAGATGTTCGTCAGCTAACTGTCGGGGCAAACGCGAGACTCGGGCTTGCCGTCACTGCTGATGAAAGGCAGTTCATTTTTGCGGCCGAGCGCGAAGGAAAATACAACCTTTGGCGTGTCGATATTGATGGGCAGAACCTAACCCGAATAACTAAAGGCGACGGTGAGTATTACCCGCAATGCACACCTGACGGAGCCTGGATCGTTTACCAATCGGGCGGAAATTATCCCACGCTGCGCAAAATACCGATCGGCGGCGGCGAACCCACGGTCATTACAAAGACAACCGCCTCTCGTCCGTCACTTTCCCCCGACGGCAAATTCGCGGCGTACCATTATCTCGACAACAACTCCAAACCATCTCGATGGGGCTTCGGTATCGTCAGCCTCGAAGACGGCAAGCTCGTTAAGCGCTTCGACTTTCCTCCGACGGTCGTCGAACGGCTCGTCAAATGGACGCGTGACGGCAAGGGAATCGCCTTCCTCAACAGCCCCGGCGGCGTCCCAAACATCTGGCTGCAGCCGCTCGACGGCGGGCCCGCCAAACCACTAACCGACTTTCCGTCAGACAGCATCATTGCCTTCAATTGGAATGCAGACGGCAGCCAGCTCGCCGTCATCCGCGGCGTCGAAACGAGCGATGTCCTGCTGATCAACCGGTCCTCACAATGACCGCGAAAACACAAAAAAACCACGAATACATTTTTCGTGGTTTTTCGTGTATATCCTGGTTAAGCTTCTTAATCCCCGCCGGTCATCATCAGGCCGATCTCTTCGACCGATGTCACCTTCGGATCGACCTCGCCGACGATCTTGCCTTCTTTGATTACCAATAATCGGTCCGCGAGAGCGGTGACTTCTTCGAGTTCGGCAGAAACAAGAAGGACTGCCGAGCCGGCATCGCGGAGTTCGATCAGTTTGCGGTGAATAAATTCGATCGCGCCGATATCAACACCGCGCGTAGGCTGTGATACCAGAAGCAGTTTCGGATTTAGGTCAAATTCTCTGCCGATTATCAACTTTTGCTGGTTGCCGCCCGAGAGCGACTTTGCCGAAAGAGTCGGGTCGCCCGGTCGGACGTCAAAATTTTTGATAATGTCGCCGACACGTTTATTGATCGCAACGTTATTCATAAAACCGCTGGTCGCGACGGGGGGACGATAGTGAACGCCGAGGATCGAATTTTCGGCGAGGTCTGAATGCAACAGCAGCCCTCGCTTGTGCCGGTCCTCAGGAATATGTGCGATACCGAGTTCCTTGAGTTGGCGTGCCGAATGATTTGTAATATCAATGCCGTCAAATTCCACCGTTCCGGCCGACGACTTCGCAAGGCCTGACAAAGCCTCGACCAATTCGGTCTGTCCATTTCCCTCGATTCCTGCGATCCCGACGATCTCGCCTGATCTCACCGCAAAAGAAACGCCTTTTACGGCGGGACCGTTCTTACCACTGACCGATAGATTCTTAACCTCTAACACCGCTCCATCCGGCTTCGCGCCGGTTTTGTCAACTCGTAGCAAGACGTCGCGGCCGACGATCATTCGGGCCAGGTCTTTCGCAGTCGTTTCCGAAGTCTTGACATTCCCTACTGACTTCCCGTCACGCATTACAGTCACTTCGTCCGAGATCGCGAGTACCTCTTCGAGTTTATGGGTGATGATAATGACGGTCTTGCCCTGTTCCTTCATACGACGCAAAATGCCAAAAAATTCCTCGACCTCCTGCGGCGAAAGCACAGCTGTTGGCTCATCGAGGATCAGCAATTCGGCATTGCGGTAAAGTGCCTTGAGCAGCTCTACGCGTTGCTGCTGGCCGACTGAGAGGTCTTCGATATAAGCTTTAGGATTCACCCCGAGCCTCAGTTCGTTCGACAAGGCCAAGATGTCGCGGTTTGCTTTGTCGAGGTCCAGATTCGCAGCTGTTCCTGTTTCAGCGCCAAGAACGATATTCTCGGCCGCCGTCATCGTTTCGACCAGCATAAAATGCTGGTGGACCATTCCAATACCGAGCGCTATTGCGTCATGTGGACTCTTGATCGAAACGGGATTCCCGTCGACCAAAATCTCTCCGCTGTCAGCCTTATAAAAGCCGTAAGCGATACGCATTATTGTCGATTTACCGGCCCCGTTCTCTCCGACAATAGCATGGATCGTACCCTTGTGGACCATTATCGACACGTCATTATTAGCCGTAACATTGCCGAATGTCTTAGTGATGTTCCTGAGTTCAAGCATGTTTTAATTAGCCATCGCGTCCGTAACTTTTATCTCGCCGGCGACGATCCTTCTTTTTGCTTCTTCGACCTTTTGTATCACATCTGCCGGGATCAGGGCTTCATTGTTCTTGTCCATTGCATAAGCGACACCGTCCTTGTCGAGCCCGAATACATGAAATCCGCCTTTGAACTGGCCGCCGATCACTTCCTTGACCACATCGTACACCGCATTATCGACCCGCTTGACCATCGACGTCAGGACAAAACCCGGCTTGACGCCGTTTTGGTTCGAGTCGACGCCGATCACGAATCGGTTCGCTTCGCCTTTGTCATTCTTTCCATATTGCTCGACGGCGTCGAACGCTCCGAGTCCCGAGTTTCCGGCAGCCGTGAAAATGACGTCAGCCCCCTTCTCGATCTGTGCAAGCGAGAGTTCTTTTCCCTTTCCGGGATTATTCCAGGCTCCGTCCGTAACTCCGCAGTAGTTGATCACCACTTTGGCATTAGGATTCACTGCCAAGGCACCTTCCTCGTAACCTTTGGCAAATCGATGTATCAACGGAATGTCCATCCCACCGAGAAAGCCGAGGACGCCGCTCTTCGATTTTGACGCGGCTATCATACCGACGAGGTATGAGCCTTCATGCTCGCGAAAGACAAGCGAACCGACATTCTTCATCGGAGTTTTGCCGTCTGCTTCGAAGATAACGCCGTCCACGATCGCAAACTTTACATCCGGATAGTCTGAAGCGACCCTTTGTAAGATCGGCCCTTGGGCAAAACCAACGCCGATGATCAGGTCGAAATTCTTTTCGGCAAACGCCCGCATCGCCGGTTCGATCGAGGTCGGATTGCCCGGCTCAACGTCATAAAGGCAGATGCCTAGTTCTTTCTCAGCACGCTGCACGCCTTCCCATGCAGCCGCATTGAACGAACGGTCATTCTTGCCGCCGATATCAAAAACGATACCGACCTTTGCGGTACACCCTTGGCGCCGAGCTTCGGTGCGAGTCACACACGAGATCGAAAACGCTGCGAACACCAACAAGACAAAGAACATCGCCGACGCTTGAAACTTCATAGACCGTTAAATCCTCGCTCTGACCAGTTTACGTACCTTTGGGATTTCTGCAGATATTTTATACGCATTGTGCAGTTTTTCGCTAACGCCATTTGCGTCGGCGGTCCTCCGCGTATAAACGATGCCGAGCACATCGCCCTTTGTCACCTTTGCACCGATCTTCGCCACCGACTCGAATCCGACAGCGTGGTCGACACTATCCTCGGCCTTGACACGGCCGCCCCCAATATCGCGGACCGCCTGGCCGACTGCCAGCGCGTCGACCGTAGATACATAGCCATTTTCCGGAGACACAATTTCCTGCCTTCGCAGTCTTTTTGTGAGAAGCTTTTCAGGCTTATCGCAAATCGATGTATCGCCGCTTTGCAACTCGATATTACGCCGAAATCGTTCGAGAGCCTCGCCCGAATCGAGAGCTAGTTTGACCTTTGCTTTCGCTTCTTTTTGCGTTGCGGCTATTCGAGTCTGAACCAGCATGTTGGCCGTCAATTCGACCGATAGATCGAGGGTCGGCATCATCGCCGCGTCGCTTTCACCCCGGAGTATTTTGATGCACTCATATGTTTCGACGGCGTTTCCGACATATTTACCGAGGGGCTCACTCATATCAGTGACCAGAGCTTCCGTATTGACGCCAAACGCGATACCGGTTTTGCATAATGCCTTGGCAAGCTGTTTTGACCTCGCAAATTCAGCGATAAAAGCACCTGATCCCGTCTTTACATCAAGCACGAGGGCGTCCAGGCCTTCGGCGAGTTTCTTCGACATTATCGACGCAACGATAAGAGGAATGGTTGGTACGGTCGCCGTTGCGTCACGCAGTGCGTATATCCTTTTGTCCGCAGGAGCGATGTCCTTGGTCTGGCCGGCGAGGGCCATCCCGCACGTTTTCAATATCTTCTTAAATTTTGGAAATGACAGATTAACGTCAAATCCGGGGATCGATTCGAGCTTGTCGAGGGTCCCACCGGTGTGGCCCAGCCCGCGGCCCGAGATCATCGGCACTGCAATGCCACACGCCGCGGCGATCGGGGCGATGACCAGCGAAGTTTTGTCGCCAACCCCGCCTGTCGAGTGTTTATCGGCTTTTGGTGCGTCAATATCGGAGAAATCCATCACGGTTCCTGATTCGAGCATGGACCGCGTTATTGCGTCCTGTTCCCGCTGGTTCATTCCGCCCATGAACATCGCCATCACAAGTGCCGATATCTGATAATCCGCCCACGCACCCGTGCAGACACCGTCGATAAATATGCCGATCTCGACATCGGAAAGCACCTTACCGTCACGCTTTTTCGCAATTATTTCCTGTGGCCGCATAACTACGACAATATTAGCAGACTAGGAAAGGATTTTTACCGCAGAGGGACACAGATAAACATAGATATGAACAAAAAGAAGCCCTATGAATAGGGCTTGAATCAAAAACAGAGAAATTTCTTACTATCCGCGTCTATACGCGTTCATGTGCTGTTAAATTTCTTTCGAAATTAAGACAACGGCCTCAGCCCGCACTGCCTTACGTTCGCCCACGGCATCGACCGCTTCGCCGGTTTTTGCTTTGACGCTGACACAATCAAGAGCAATACCAAGTGCATCCGCAAGATTCCTCCGCATGGTGTCTATGTGCGGCCGCAGTTTTGGCAGTTCGAGATCGACGACCGAATCAAAGTTGACTACCGAATAGCCTCGTTCCCTGATCAATTCGACCGCATATCGCACAAACTGTGAGCTTTCCGCATCACGCCAGCGTTCCTCATCATTCGGAAAATGCGTGCCAAGATCACCGAGAGCTAATGCGCCCAAAACAGCGTCCGCGGCCGCATGCATAAGCACATCCGCATCCGAATGCCCGTCCGCACCAAGGTCTGACACGATCTCGACACCTCCAATGATCAACGGCCGCCGGGCGGTAAGCCGGTGAATATCTGTTCCAAATCCGATCCTAAACATAAACGAAAGAGCTTTTGCGGATTAACTCAAAACTTATAGCTGAAAACTGATAAGTTATCACTTTTAACTTGTCAGTTTTCAGTTATTCCGAAGCCGTTCTTGATCCGTAACCTGCTGCTATCACTGATTCCGCAAACAACAAATCTTGAGATCGTGTGATCTTGATATTGTTAGCATTTCCCTCAACGATCGATATCTTGACACCCAGTTTCTCAACCAAATAGCACTCATCGGTCACCGAATCATTTATATCTACATCGTCGAATGCACTCTTGAGCAGATCGTATCGAAATGCCTGCGGCGTCAGTGCCCGGCGCAATGTATTGCGGTCGATCGTACCCGCGATATGTCCGTCTTTGACCTTCTTGATCGTATCAGTCACCTCGGCGACGAGACACGCAGCCCCGGTTTCAGCAGCTTTGGCGACCGTTCGAGCGATCTCGTCCGATGTGACCAGCGGCCGTGCACCGTCGTGGACGGCGACGATCTCGGTTGAAGGATCAACAGCGACCAAGCCGTTCCGTACCGATTCGGTACGTGTCGATCCGCCCTTGACGATCTTCTCTAGCTTTGTAATTTCAGATCTGAAATTTGAGATTTGAAGTTGCTCGACCCCGGATTCAGACAATACTAGCACTATCTTATCGATCGCTTCGCAAAACTCGAATCGCTCAAGCGTATGGATAATAACGGGTTTGCCGCAGAGGTCGGCAAATTGTTTTGGTATGGCGGAACCGAATCGGCTCCCGCTGCCGGCAGCCACAATAATGGCCGTGTTCACCTAGTCTATTTCCTCAATGATCGTTGTCTGCCTCAATTCACGAGTAGCCTTGCGAAAGCCCATTGAGCGCGAATCGTGGATGCCGACGTGGCTGTCGCCATTCTCTTCTTTTTCTTCCCAGAGGCGGCCGAATATCATCTTGCCTGCGGTCGTCTGGAGAACGCTGGTAACCGCGATGTCGGCGGTCTTGCCGATCAATTTGCGGGCATTGTCAACCACGACCATCGTGCCGTCGTCGAGATATGCCACACCCTGATTGTATTCCTTGCCCTCTTTGAGCACGAAAACGCGCATCGCTTCGCCGGGAAGAACGACAGGTTTGAGAGCGTTCGCGAGTTCGTTGATATTAAGCACCGAAACGCCTCGAAGCTGCGACACCTTGTTCAAATTAAAATCATTGGTGACGATCACGGCGTCGAGTTGTTTGCCGAGCTCGATCAGCTTGAGGTCGACTTCTTTGATCGCCGGAAAATCAGTTTCAACCAGTTGTATATCGAGGCTGCTGTTATTGCGCAGCCGCTGAAGCATATCGAGCCCCCGCCGGCCTCTTTGGCGTTTTGACGAATCAGCTGAGTCGGCCACCTGCTGCAATTCGGCGAGAATAAAATGCGGAATGATAAGCGTTCCACCCAGGAAACCCGTTTCCGAAACGTCCGCGATGCGCCCGTCGATGATCACCGACGTGTCGAGAATCTTATAATCGCGTTTTACATTCTTATCACTGAAAACGCCGCCGAGAGCAGAAAGGTCAATATAATCGCCTTTTGCAGCACCTACCATTAGGCCAATATAGCCCATGAAAAATGCGAGTGCGATGGTGAGAAAGGTCTTGAGTTCGCCGGGAACGGTGTTGATATCCTGGCTGCTGATCAGCATACCGATCAGATAAGCACCGATAATTCCGCCGATCGAACCGATCGCAGCCCCGATCAAAGTCTTAAGCGAGGCCCGACGCGCACGAATCTCAAATCCGATGATCATCACGCCAACGATCAAGCCAAAGATCGCCGATATAAGTTGTTTCGACCGAACACTATCACCAAAGATGTCAGAGAGATGGCTGCTCCTTGATAACGGATTTAGAAAGTACCCGACCAATGCGAGCAGCAATATAAACCCGACTCTGATAATGATAACGTCCGCTTTCATCGTCTAAAATATTATCACGATTGTCATTTGTATAGTAAAACGACACCGCGATTGTCTAATATAGACGGTTAATCGACGGGAATTTTCAGATCGCTTCGCGAATCAGTTCGCTCTGCGTTATTCTTTCTTTCAAAACACGTATGGCAAAACAACCCGCGACAATTTTCGTCTGCCAAAACTGCGGCGGCCAATCTCGTAAGTGGCTCGGGCAATGCCCTGAATGCAGCGAGTGGAACACGCTCGTCGAAGAGCGGTTTCGCCCCGCAGCCGCGGCTAAAGCAGCTACTGGATTCGGAGCTTCGTTTCGCGAAACGGCACCGATTCCGTATGGCCACATCGAATCCCAAGACGACGCCCGCACCTCGACCGGCATCGACGAACTCGACCGCGTTCTCGGCGGCGGCATTGTTGCGGGTTCGCTAGTCTTGATCGGCGGAGCACCGGGGATCGGCAAATCAACGATCGTCATTCAGATGGCGGACAAACTAGGACAAAATGGTGCAAAGGTGCTATACGTCTCAGGCGAAGAATCCGAGCGCCAGATCAAGATGCGCGGCGAGAGGTTGGGCTTGGTCGCGGACAACTTATTTTTGCTTCCGGAGACAAACCTGCAGACGATCATCGCCGAGACCGACAAGCTGCGGCCCGATTTTGTCATCGTCGATTCGATCCAGACGGTTTTCAGCGAACGGATCGAGTCGGCTCCCGGCAGCGTTTCGCAGGTTCGCGATGTGGCGGCTCAGTTCATGATGTTCGCCAAACAGACCGGCACGCCCGTTTTTCTCACCGGCCACGTCACCAAAGA
>CAZVDM010000126.1:0-10934 GCA_964625555.1 uncultured Chloracidobacterium sp. | reverse complement strand
ACCATCTTGGCGTTGTGCTTCGACATCACTTTCGTGATCGCTGCCGTCAATGTCGTCTTGCCGTGATCCACGTGCCCAATTGTCCCAATGTTCACGTGCGGCTTACTGCGGTCGAATTTCTCTTTGCTCATAGTCTTTTATGCCTCGAAATTTATTTTTGCTTTAGTCCTAAATATTTCTTTATGTGAATTGCAAGTCTCTCGTCAATTTCATTGTGACGCGGAACCGGCTGCTTCATACCATTCTTGGTGTTAACGTAAATATCATGTCTCGAACCATGTCTGAGCAGTTCGCACCCTTCGGCTGCTAATTGCTTCAACAGGTCTTTACGTTTCATATACGGATCTCTTTTACCTGATATCCGCTCGGAACCTCGTCCATCGCCATTAAGAGATATGCTTCCCTTATGTTTTCTTCTAATTCCTCAAGCGATTCGCCCTGAGTCATTATCTCCGGGTGGTCGAGCAACTTGCCCAGCCAGAAGTGATCAGACTTCCAATAGACCATCTTCATATTTGTACTTACGTCCCCCAGCATCGCTAAATCCACCTGCATAATCTGGAGCCCAAGGCGGGATTTGAACCCGCGACCTCATCCTTACCAAGGATGCGCTCTACCCCTGAGCTACTTGGGCCGGTCTCGTTTTTCTCGCCTGACAAAAAACTGTTGGAGCGGGAGACGAGATTCGAACTCGCGACATTCAGCTTGGAAGGCTGACGCTCTACCAACTGAGCTACTCCCGCAAAACAACGATGAATTAAGAATGCAGAATGATGAATAGTGTCTCAAATCATCAATCGAATTTCGAAATTCATAATTATCAAAATGGTGCATGGGGTAGGATTTGAACCTACGTAGGAAATTAATCCGACGGGTTTACAGCCCGTTGCCTTTGACCGCTCGACCACCCATGCGTGATCTCTTTTAATTGCTCCTACTGACTTTTAGAGTCAAATAGCAAATTTCCAATACTAACTAAAAAGTCGAGAGGTTGCAAGCGCGTAAATGCTTGTTTTTGGCGCTATTTAGCGCGCGAACGCGGGTGAAAGCGTTCGTAGTTTTTCTTCAGGTGGGCGCTCGTGATGTGTGTGTAGATCTGCGTCGTCGAAATGTCGGCGTGGCCGAGCATTTGCTGGACCGAGCGGATGTCCGCATTGTTCTGGATCAGATGTGTTGCAAATGAATGCCGCAGAGTGTGCGGCGAAACGCCGGTCAATCCACATCTTTCGGCGTATTGTGTGATCGAAACATAGATCACCTGCCGGTCGATCGGCGACCCGGCGATGTTAACGAACATATTATTGATCTCAATATTTTCTTTTCGCCGCCGCACAGCGAGATAACTGCGGATCCATTCGATCGCAGACGCACCGACGGGAACACGCCGTGTTTTCGAGCCTTTTCCTGTGGTCGTGAGTATGCCGCCGTCGAGATCGATGTCATTTATGCGGACATTCGCCGCTTCAGAAACTCGCAAACCTGATGCGTACATCAATTCCAAGATCGCGCGGTCACGGAGACCGATCTCGGTCGATGTGTCGGGCACGGACAGCAGCATTTCGATCTCGCTTTGGTTTAGAAATCGCGGCAGATAAACACCCTTTTGCGGTGCGACAAGGTCTTCTGCTGGGTTATTTTTGATATGGCCGTCAAACATCAGGAATTTATAGAATCCCCGAACAGCACTGATAAGGCGGCGTTTTGAGTTCTCCGACAATTTCTCCGCCGACAGATCGATCAGCCATTCGCGAAGATCGGTCCGCGTCAAAACCAACAGATCTTCGCCATTCTTATCCGCCCAACTATCCAAACGAGCCAGATCGTTCGCGTAACTCTCGATCGAGTTCGCCGACAAACCCTTTTCGACGCGGCAGTATGACAAATACTCACGGATGAAATCGCGTTGTGACATTAGTTTAGTCTAGGCGGCTTGAGGTTGTGATAGGCGAAGAGCAATTTCGTGAAGTGTTTCCGGTGCGATATCCGCACCATCTGGCCATGAAACCGTCCAGCCATCAATTTCGAAGTTCTTGAAGTAAGCAACATCCTTGAGTGGCTCAAAGTATGGATATTTCTCGATCCACCGAAGAAAATCGATCTCCGCAGACAAGCCATCGCTAAAGGTAATATAAAGGGTATAGTAACCAACATAGCTAGCATTTGTGACGTCAACCAGATCCTTCATATTAGTCGAGCGGGTCAATAGAACATCTTGATCACAATACCGAAAAAGATTGAAATTGTTGGCAAGCCCTAAAGAATTATAACACCCCAAAGCCCAAATTTTTGAGAGATTCGGACCGAAACCCACACAACATTCAAGGATCTTAACCAATCGAGGCTTTATTCTCGACATTTAGTCGGGTTCGCTATTGCAATTCCCAAAACGATCAAGTAGCTCTTGGTGATTTAACTCAAGATCTTGGAAAGCTTGCGTACGCGAGACATTCCAACTACGCAGATCCAAGTCCTGTGCCAATTGGCATCGCCGTCTATATAGGTTTTTCAACACCTTTACTCGATCGTCCTCATTGAACCTCGGAAGTTGGCTAAAAAGAGTCGGAATGGCATCGTCACTCAGCCTCGAATTGTACTCGGCGTCGAATTCGCGGCCCTGATGCATGAGAGCGATGTTGGTCCTTACGATAAATGCATCTGGATTGAGAAAGTGTGTCGCGCCGAGGATAAAGATCGCCGACCACAGAGCTCCCCACGCAAAGTGCTGCCTCGCATCGCGGAGGACCGTGGCGGCGAACCAAACAAAAACAACCGCGAGCCAGATCATAAAGATCATTGGATAGAGCCTCACCGTCGTCAGACCGTAGCCGAGATTGCCCGTCAGCAGCACCAGCCGCTGAACGGCCGACGCCATGATGACAAACAGCAGCCCGATCTGAATTCCCGCAAAGACCTTGAATAACTTTCCGGCTATTGGAACCTCTTTGCGTATGAGCCAATGAGAGGCAAGTAGGATCGGCAGCGTGAGGCCCGCGACCGCGACGAGTTCGCCAAAACCACGGCGCGCGTAATTCGCCAGTTTGAAGTCAGGCGTGCTCTGCACCAATTCCATTCCGCCGAATAAATAGGGGATCTGAAAGATCACAAAGCTAAGGAAAAGCAGATTGACAAGGCCGAGAACGACACCTATCTCGACCGAGCCGAGCGTGAAGCCCGGAACGATCGAATTGTCGATGTTGGCCCATGACCAGGATGGTTTCTGTTCGGACGGTGACGTGTCTGCGGTAGTGGCATTTTCCTCAGGCGGCACACTCCCTACCGGTCGTGTTTCTGCCTCGGAGTTTAAATGTTCGACGACGGTCTTGTTGTTGGGCAGCGTGACGGCATGTTCCCCTGATTCGGCACGCATCCGAGCGACGGGACTTTCGGTTGTTTCAGAAGCAGATGGAGCGAGGATCGACAGCGACGACTCGACCACCGCGGCGGTTCCACCGAATACGATTCCGCGAAAATAACCGGCCGTCAGCCATGCGAAAACTGTAAACAGTGCTCCGTGCGAAAATATCGTCTCAAAATCAACATTGAGAATACGCCTTACCCAGCCGTCGTAAACCGCATCGGCGGCCATAAATAGGGCTCCAAAGATCAGTATCAACGGTGTCGCGATCAATAGAGAGCGAACGATCGCGAAAATGTGCTTTCGCCCGCCGGTCATCGGTAAGTCCGACCAACCGATGTCGCTGGCGATAAGGGCAAACGATGCGAACACCGAATTGATGCCGGCCCAGACCACGCTGATCGCGTACTGAAAGACCCCGCCGACCCGTGCGGAGATCTTGAGCGTCGGCAAAAACAGCACGCCCATGATGATGATGATCGCAATCGTATCGGCCACGCGAAGCTCGATGGCATCTCGCCAGACGAACATCGACGCGAAGAATATTAAGGCTCCGAGCAACGCGTAGGACTGCACCGTCAAACGTTCCGGCGCATGCAGCCGCAGAAGGAAAAACACGCCGGTCGCAAATGCAAGGTTGAACAACAAAACGTTCAAACCCCACGGCGTCTGCCGCAATAATAGGTCGCCCAAAATACCCAGCACGCCCGCGACCTGTAATATCTGTAAACCTGTCTTTGTTCGTGCGTTCATTTTCTTATGAATCCTCGCTTAATAAAGAACCAACTTATGAAACCAAAAATAATTGCTGCAATTGGAAATGCGATCGCACCGATCAGCATCCCGGTCGAACGGTAGTCGGCCGCATTGTCCATCGTCAAATTGAGCCAGATCAAGCGAACTGTATAGTAAGCAAAGAACAGAGACGGCAAAGCAAAAACAGCTCCGCAGAAAATATGCAGGATCTTCGCTGTTGCTGAAGTAACGTGTTCCATTCCTATTTGACGCCAGACACGGCCGTTTGTTCCCACTCTCCCTGCGGAAACCCCAATCGTAGTCGTTTTCGTCTATCGAGTTTCCGCATCAACATTTCGAACGCCAAGGCGGCAACAATAAAGAAAGGAAAACCAACAAACCACAAAAAGATGAAAGCAAATAGCGGAATCGCGATCGCGTCGTTGTCCGCAGAAAAAGCTCCCATTTTTAGATTTCGCCAGAGCAAGAAGCCGTAGCCGACCGGAGCATACCAGTAGACGAAAAACGCCGCAATATACAGATTGAATCGAGTTTTGAGTTTGCCTGCCATTTTTTTGTCTCGCCGAAATTTCACTTCTTCACCGATTTGCTTTCATAGCCGTGATCAAGGCTTCCATGTGATTCAAATATCGTTCGAGGGCAGCTCGGCCTTGTTTTGTGATCTTGTATTCGGTCAGCGGCATTCGGCCCTTGAATGATTTTTCGCACGTAACGTAGCCGGCGTCTTCTAACTTTCGGGCGTGGACGCTGATGTTGCCGTCGGTGGTATTGAGCAGCGTCTTTAGCTCAGTAAAGCTGAGTTTTTCATTCGCAGCGAGTGCGCTCGTGATGCCGAGCCGCATTCGTTCGTGGATGACCTTGTCGAGATCAGCCGAGACATTCTCTGCAGCCTTTTCGACACGCAGAGCTTGCCGTTCATCGCCGTCGGTAAATTTGATCGCTGAGTTTTTCATTTTATTAACCACATAGATTCAAACAACACACAGGCCGGATAAAGCCCAAAATGTGACCTGTGTTCCTATGGGGTTTCTTCCCTCCTAACTTCCCGCAAACCGCGTCCCGATCAGGCCGACCGCGAGTTCCGCCCAAACAATGAAAAGGGCAAACAGAATCGCTGCACACATTGCCAGGCGATATTTGAACTGTTTCACTATTCGCAGGACGATCTCGATCGCGAGCCCGGTGCCGAGCAGCAGAACGCCGGCAACCACAAAATCAAACGGAGTCCATTTCACTTCGTCCGTGAATGTCATTGCAATGAACGGAACGAGCAGTAAAGCCGCTACCGTAAGAAAGATCGCTATCAGCCTAATGTTCTGTTTTTTCATATTCAGATCCTTTTTTTGCCCGCAACGTGAACACACTCCCTACTGGTCGTGTTTCCGCCCCATTTCTATCCGCCATAGCGTCGTGCGATGATCGCGCCGAAGATAATGTGCAGGCCACCGAAGCTCGCGCCCATCATCAGGTTGCCGTAGTTCGACGGCAATGCGAATGTGACCGCACCGAGAACGATAAAGCACCAGCCCATTACGGGAACAACCTTTACCGAAAACGCTCCGCCACAGACCACGGCGGCCCCGTAGCAAAGCATGCAGATCGCGGGCATTGCGTAATAATCACCGTAACGCCAGACGCCGAGCACGATCGCCACGCCGACGATCAGCGGCGGCGCAAAGCTCATTGCAAATTTCTTTGATGGGGCCGATAGCAGCGATGTCCCTGCGATCTTTGATTTTTGCCACATCGCCAATAACCCTATCGCGAACGCGAGAGCAGCCTCGATGAGCCATGTCATCAGCGAATCGCGCAGATAGATCTGACTGTTTGCAATGAACGCCGCGGCAACCGCAGTCATGCCCATCAGCATTCCGCCATAGCCCGGCACCGCCGTGAAATGAGTCGAACGCTCCATCGTCTCGCGGATGAACTGCAGATTGTCGATCGCCCGGTCGCTGATATTGACCGGCTCGTTTGCCTCTTGATCGTTCTTTCGCGCCGCACTCAGTTTCGCCATAGTAAGACTAAAGTATATCAAGTTGTTCCATATGTCAAGTACTTTGTTATATAAAGTAGAACGTGATTTTTGCACAAAAAAGGGGCGGCCGCCTGGCCGCCCCGAAAGGAGGATGAACGCAAACAAAAAACTTAATGTTGGTCTTCGACCGCGACCTTTCCCTTGAAGGTGCGGAAGAGAAATGTGAAATATCCGAGGGCAATGATAATGCCGATCGGCCACCAGATGAGGCCGACGCCGAGGCCGTAGGCACCTGCTTTGGCATTGTGGATCGTTAAACTGTATTGCGGATCTAGCGCGGGCAGGACGTTCGGATAAAGCCCGTAAACGGCACCGCCGAGCATCATCGCGAGATAAACGGATGAGGCGATGAATGCCGACTTGTCGCTGCCTTTCGCGTTGAAATACTTGATCGCGATCAGCGACGCGACGACGGCCGCAGGTATCAGCCAGCCGATGGGTAAATAATAATAGTTATCAAGCAGCGTCGGCCTAACGCTCATAACGGCGCCGAGGCTTAAAACAGTGACAATTACTAAGGCAAACCAAGCGACACCGACGACCTTTCGGGCACGAGCATTCATATCGCCTTCGGTTTTAAGCGCGAGATAGCCGGCTCCGTGGATCGCTAACGCTACGAAAGCGACAACGCCGGAAAGCACCGTAAACCAATCGAGAATTCCCGTTTCGCCCTGTGTCGTCCAATCTGTAAAGAGCGGCTCAAAAAAGTATCCCGTCGCATCGAGGGGTACCCCGCGAATGACGTTTCCGAGAGCAGCCCCAAAAAAGATCGCGAGCAGGATACTCGATAACGAAAATACAAAATCCCAAAACTTTATCCACAATGGATTATCGAGCTGATGGCGCAGTTCGATGCCCGCGGCACGCATTATCAGCAGCCACAGCACCATGATCAGCGGCAGATAAAATCCGCTGAAACCGGCCGCATACAACGCCGGAAAGGCAAAATAAAGCGTGCCGCCGGTAGCGAGCAGCCATACTTCGTTGCCGTCCCATACGGGGCCGATGGCGCTTATCGTCGCAGCACGTTCGCCGTTCGTTCGGCCGACATAATGGTGAACAATTCCCGCACCGATGTCGAAACCGTCGAGGATGACGTAACAGACCAGCATAAACGCGACTATCATGAACCAAACTGTTTCCATTTCGCCCTCCTTAAACTGTCTCCGGCTCCGTTTCCGTAATTAGTTCCATTGATCCCAGTTCGTCCGCACCGAGATCGATCCGCCGAAGCATCAGAAAAATATAAAGCAGCGAGAGTATCGTGTACATTCCGGCAAATCCGAGCAGGGTGAACAGCACATTGCCGCCCGAGACCATCGGAGAATGACCGTGTTCCGTGCGAAAAAGCCCGTAAACGAGCCACGGTTGACGCCCAAGCTCGGTGACGGCCCAGCCGACGGTGTTTGCCACGAACGGCAGCGGAAAACTGAGCATCAAGATCCACAGCAGCCAGTTTGCGTTAAACAGCCAGCCGCGCCATAGCCAAAATGCGGAGATGACCATAATCGCGATAAATATCGTTCCCAAGCCGACCATAATATGGAAGCTATAATAGAGCAGCGGGACGTTTGTCGGGTGGTCTTCCTTCGGAAACTCGTTGAGGCCGCGAACCTTGGCATCCCAACGCTGATAGGTAATAAAGCTGAGCATGTTCGGAATATGGATCGCGTTATCGAGACGCTGCTTTTCCATATCCGGCTGGCCGATCAGTGCGATCGGAGCACCTTCTTTTGATTCGAAGAGGCCCTCCATTGCCGCGAGTGTGACGGGTTGATGTTCGGCGATCATTTTGCCCTGCAGGTCGCCTGACGGGAAGAGCATCCAGATGCTCGCGATGCAGCCGACAATGACACCGACCTTCATGAACATCTGGCCATATTCGACCTTGCGCTTTGAGAGGATGTAAAACGCTCCGAGTGCCGAAACGCAGAACGATCCGACCACGACCGCTCCGCCCATGTTATGCATATACTGATAAACGGCCCACGGATTGAGCACGAGTGCCCAAAAGCTCGTAAGCTGGACCGAACCGTCGGGCATCGTCTCGTAACCCACGGGGTGCTGCATCCACGCGTTGGTCGCTATGATGAACCAGCCCGAAAGCCAAGTGCCGGCAAATAGCAGGAATCCGACGAGCCAGTGCAGCTTTTGTCCGAGGCGCTTTTCGCCGAAGAGGAAGAGGCCGATAAATGCGGATTCGAGAAAGAAGGCAAACGTGCCCTCCATCGCCAGGGTCTGGCCGATCACGCCTCCCGCATATTTGGAAAACGCCGCCCAGTTAGTCCCGAACTGAAACTCCATCGGAATTCCCGTCACCACACCAAACAGGAAGGTGATGCCAAAGATCTTTCCCCAGAACCGGGCAATTTCATTCCACCGCTCATCATTATTTCGTATTGCCAGTGTCTTAAAAATGACGAGCAGTGGTGCCAGCCCCATTGTGAACATCGGAAATAAATAATGATATGTAATGGTAAACGCAAATTGTATCCGGGCGAGTGTATTGGATTCCATCGGTCCTCCCTGAGGTGGAAAAGCTCAGATATTTGGGCTCAACGAGTCGAACGCAACGCGACGTGTCGCCGTGAGCCCTATCTTTTGATTCAAAGATAGCGAATCGCATCGGGCGAAAACGTGACACATGTCACAACGATGTATTAATTTGCGACTTTTATATGGCCCGAAGCGTCTAAACACGTAGTCCCCACAACCCATATGAAAACGAAGCTGACAGTTTTGCTTGGTCTGGTGCTTATTACGCAGACTTTCAACACCTTTTCTCAGGACAAAGGCAAAGATGAGACGATCAAAGTCGAAACTACTCTCGTCAGCGTTCCGGTCATCGTCAGTGATAGAAACGGCCGATATGTACCGAATCTGACGGCGGCAGATTTTGCGGTTTTTCAGGATGGTGATCAGCAGACGGTCGAGTTCTTTGCCGCCACCGAAGAGCCGCTTAATATTGCGTTGCTCATAGATACCAGCCAAAGTACACGCGGGGTTTTCGGTGATATCAAGGATTCGGCCATTTCGTTCATCAAGCTGCTCATGCCGTCGGATAAGGCGATGATCGTCAGTTTTAACCGCGAGGTCGAGATCCTCAGCGGTCTCACATCTGACCAAGACCAACTCAAAAAAGCGATCAGATCGGCGGAAATTCCCGATGGCGAATTTGGAACCGCTCTTCGTGACGCAGCCTACGAGACGATCTTTCGCTCGTTCTCCGGAATCAAGGGCCGAAAAGCGATCATTCTGCTGACGGACGGAAAAGATGCCGGCAGCCGGATCTCCGGCCGCGACCTGCTCTATCGATTGCAGGAAACGGACACAATGATATATCCGATCATGTTCAAGACCGATGAACGGCGGGCGATAATGCGACAGATCCTGCGGCGCGGCGACGTTTTTGGCGGAGGTTTTCCGCGTGGTGGGCGAAACGGCGGCGGGCGATTTCCTGATGGCGGCCGGCGTAATGGCGGTGGCTTTCCGGGCGGTGCCGGCGATGCACGGCGGCGAGACCGCGTCGAACGGCAGAATCGAGAGGCCGGCGAGTTCTTGGAAAGCCTTGCCGACACAACAGCCGGACGGTATTACGAAAGCAATGACGGCAAACTCAAAAAGCTGTTTGCTTCGATCGTCGAGGAACTTCGGTACCAATACCGTTTAGGTTTTTACCCTCCCGACGAAACCGACGCCAAACGACTGCACGAGATAAGGGTCAGGCTGACCAAGGCTGATGCCGTCGTCAGATCACGCACTTCGTATCGAATTGAATCAAAATAGGATCTATTTTTTGAAGTTTTTCGGATTGTTGACGATATCGCCGAGGTTCTCTTGCGGGGCCGCGGACGGATCGGCAACCTGATAGGTCAGGCGTTTTCGCTGCAAAAGAAAATTCTTGCCGTTCCATTTATAAAAAGAACGCGTGTAATAGAGCGGACAGCAGAGTTGCTCTTCGTCACCGGTGATCTTGCCGGTCTCGGTCTGGCCGAGGACAAAGCGGTCCTGTCCGTAAAGTTCGATCACAAGTTCGCCGTTCTCGCTCCGCAGATCTTTGAGCCCACCGTCGGCCCGGTCGCCGGTTCGGAAGGGCCAGATCAGCTCGGGCTTTCCGCCTTTCCATTCGAAAACATATGCGATCTGCGGAATTGCTCCGCCGCCGGTCTCGATCTTGAGCACGACGATCGCTTCCTCTGCACCGTCGCCCGTCACGTCGAGAAACTTTGACGTGACATAGGTCATGCCAATTCGACGCTGCTGTTTCGCCTCGGCTTTCTTCTCTGGATCCATATCTTCATCGACAGCTGTTTCGATCGGAGCTATCTTTCCGTTGGTCAGCGTGATGTCTGTCGATCCGTCAGGATTTTGCCAGCCGCGAGGCAGTTCGTAAGTGTAGTTTTTGAAATCAAAATTGCCGATCGGCGAGGTCGTCGTTTTGTTTCGGTCGTCCGTGAGTTCAGCCTGAAGATTTGGAATTGACGGTGATGGAACGACCGTCGGCTGCGGAATCTCGGTCGGACTAACAACAGCAGTTGGTGCGTTGAGGTTTTGATTCGTTTCGACTTTAGTGCCGCATCCCCACAAGAGCGGCACGCCGATCGCGAATATGGCTATGATCGTATTTCTGTTAAAACTCACCAATTACAAACCCCAAATGTCAGCAGCAGCTATGCTCTTGTCAAACTTCGGTACTTGATCCGATGCGGCTGGTCGGCGTCGTGGCCTAATCTACGCTTGCGGTCGGCTTCGTATTCGCTGTAGTTTCCGTCAAAATACTCGACG
>CAZVDM010000125.1:0-10995 GCA_964625555.1 uncultured Chloracidobacterium sp. | reverse complement strand
GACAAATACGAACCCGGACATGCTCAGGTCTCATTCGATAAACAGTTCGTCCGCGAATATCTCGAAACGCTCGACTGGGACAAGACTCCACCGGCCCCCGAACTCCCTGACGAGATCGTGGCGAAGACAGTCGCTAAATACGCAGAAGCCTATCGAAGACTGACCGAATAAGTCTGCCGTTCTTTCCGGGATCGAAAGCCGGTCGCCGGAGAGTCCTGGTTGAGTAATACTAGCGGCGGGTGTTGGTGGTTGCCTCGCATTTCGCGATCGATCTCCGCAGTTCATCCGCTTTGACCGCGGCAACCGGCATCATTTGCCCTTTTGCCTGCAGATCGGTCCAAACGGAAAGAGCCTGTTCATACCAGACTTTTGCGTCCTGGAAACGCTTGGCTTTTAGATAAAGATCGCCGATATTTTCATAATTTTCACCTAGTTTGTCCGGTGACTGGGCAAGAAGCTGCGGGCTTTCAAGAATTTCCGCGGAGCGTGTGTAGTTTTCAATTGCAGTCTGATCGCTGCCATTGAGACTAAAAATATCGCCGGCCGACAAATACGAGAGAGCCAGATCGCGTCGAAGATCAATGTCTTCCGGACTCGCATCGGCGTGCTGCTGTAAGATATTCAATCCGTGACGGACATTTTCAATAGCTCTTTCCCGATCGTTCAGTTTTGCCCGAATAGCACCGAGATGAACAAAATATAAACCTAATTCGGACGAATACTGGACGTTCTGCGGGTCCGCCGCCGCGATTTCCTTTTGAATTTCAACAGCGCGGAGCTGGCCTTTCAATCCATCTGAAAGGTTACCCAATTTCTCGAGGTCCGTGGAAACACGGTCGTTGATAAGTGCCACATCGCGTTTGAGATTTGCCTTTTGCGGTTCCGCTGACGACAGTTCGGACCATATGTCCAAGGTTTTGCGATGATTTTCGAGCGCTGTCAGCCATTCTTCTTTCGCCGCCGCAATATCGCCGATCTTCGCAAGGGCACTCCCCATTCCGCGACGATACTTCGGTACATTGGGCGCTATAGTGACGGTCTCCTGAAACTTTTCCAGTGCAAGTCGGAAGTTTTCGAGTGCACCGTCCAGATCAAACTTTCTTGATAACGCCTGTCCGATTCGGTGTCTGGCACGTGCGACCTCGTAGCGATCTTCGACGGTTCCGGTGGCGGCGGCCTCCGATTCCGCGTGGATAGTGAAGCTTTGTTGATATGCTTTCAGAGCCCGGTCGTACTCGCCTATTCGCCACAACATATCGCCAGACGACTCATAGCTTTTTGCCAGATCGCGTCGCATGACGATGTTTTGCGGATCGTCGGTGACGAGCTTTTCGCGAATTTCGAGTGATTTTTGATAGCTCGCGGTCGCTGCCTTTATGTTTCCCAAATTTCCCTGATAAGGATTGCCCTGTACATCGCCGATCCTTTGATATGCTGTTGCGATCTCACTCTGCAAACTCGCGTCACCATCGCTCTCTGCTGCGAGGTTATCCAGATACTCGACCGTGTCCTGCACCATTTTTTCGAGCAGCGGTGTCGAGCCCGGAAGTTTGATCGTTTGATCATAATATTCGAACAATATCGTGTGCGTGAGGCGGCGGACCTGTTCAAAACGGTGTTCTGCTCGCTCGCGTTCCCGCTTTGCCACAACGGCCTGCCAGGTCGTGGCGGCTGTCGCGACTACCAGCGTAAGAGCGATCAAACTGCCGGCTAAAACGCCAACCCGATGACGGTTTACAAACTTCTTAAGCCGATAAAGCTTCGTGTCGGCAGTTGCCGTGACGGGCAATCCCATCTGATGCCGTCGGATGTCTTCGGAAAACTCCTGGACAGATTGATACCGCCGCTCAGGCTCCTTGCTTAGAGCCTTTAGAATGATATTGTCGAGATCTCCCTTGAGACTGCGAACCTCAGACCGCCCATTACGAGTCTCTCCAAATCCTTCGCCATTGGTCTTATGTACCCTGCTGCCGGAGGTATCGATCTCACCCAGCGACAAAGCTCGACTCACGACCGACGACGGTCGAATCGGCTCTTCGGTTAAAACGATGCGGGCGGCTTCGTCTCGCATCCGGCTATCGATCTTGTGCGGCCTTGCTCCTGTTAACAGTTCATACAAGACCACTCCGAGCGAATAAACGTCACTCGCGGTTGTGATCGGCAGCCCTTGGATCTGTTCCGGACTCGCATATTCGGGCGTCATCACGCGAAACATCGTCGCTGTAGCTTCGTTTCTATCGACCGACCAATCGGGAAGTAGCAGCTTGGCGATGCCAAAATCCAGCAATTTCGGAATTCCGTCCTCGGTGACAAGAATGTTGGACGGCTTGATGTCACGGTGGACCACCAACTTCTGGTGAGCGTGCGAGATAGCGGAGCAGACCTTTCGAAAAAGTTCGAGACGTTCGGCCGTCGAATACCGATGCGAATTGCAAAACTTTGTTATCGGCTCGCCGTCGACATATTCCATGACGAGGTACGGCAAACCATCGACGGTCGATCCTCCGTCGAGCAAACCCGCGATATTCGGGTGTTCGAGGTTGGCGAGTATCCGGCGTTCCATCACAAAACGCTTGAGTACAGCGTTTGTGTCCATTCCGCGTTTGATTAGCTTGACCGCGACCGGC
This sequence comes from uncultured Chloracidobacterium sp., assembly GCA_964625555.1. Lineage (GTDB taxonomy): Bacteria > Acidobacteriota > Blastocatellia > Pyrinomonadales > Pyrinomonadaceae > OLB17. Next base: position 8,368 of record CAZVDM010000125.1, on the reverse strand, counting down.
TTATCAAACGATCCATCGGCGCGATTTGCGAGATAGACCGTGCCCATACCGCCGTGGCCGATCTCCTTTATGATCTTGTAAGAGTCGATCTGTGTGCTGGAATAAATATCACGAACATCGTCTTCTGTGAGGCCAACCTCAACGATAGCCGGTTCACTGATAAAATCTTCGGCCACGGCGCTTGCCTTCAGAAGCCTTTCTACCTCTAATCGCAGATCTTCGCGATGATCGGTGAGAAACGCGGAGCGTGCAGGTTCGACAAGATCAAACGCCGCATTGAAAACTTTTTTGACCTCCGCCCATTCCGTAGTTTTCATAGACCGTACCTAATCAATACGCGAAAATAAAACGAGGATCGGCTCAATCAGCCGCAAATAGAGTGCGGCAGATCGCTTACCAATCATTTAACTCTGTCATAAAGCCATGCCCTCGCCATCGTCCATTCGCGTTTTACAGTGGCCGGCGAGACGTTCATCACCTCCGCCGTTTCCTCGATGGTCAGGCCCCCAAAATATCGAAGTTCAACGATCTTTGCCTGCGCGGGGTCGAATACTTCGAGTTCCTGAAGCGCCAGGTCTAATTCGATAAGCCTTTCGTTAACTTGTCCCGAGATCTCTGCCACGTCTTCTAGCGACACCTTTTCACCGCTTCCCCGCTTTTGAGCTTTATGAAGCCGGGCGTTGTCAATGAGTATTCGCCGCATCGCCTGTGCCGAAAGCGCAAAAAATTGCGCCCGATTTCGAAAATCGACCGAATGCTGACCGATCAATTTCATATATGCTTCGTGAACCAATGCGGTCGTCTGCAAGGTCATGCCGCCACGTTCGCGATTTAAGTAGGTGTGTGCAAGGCGGCGCAGCTCGTTGTAGACCAACGGAAGTAGCTCGTCGAGCACTTCCCGGTTGCCATTTGCGTATTCGTCAAAAAGTCTTGTGACCGAACTCATATGACCGAAGCTAACTTTATTTCTTAAGAACGTATTTGGCAGTGAAAGAGATAGCTGCCGCTCAATGCTTTATAAAAATACCTTGAGCCGATTCTACTTCAGTCTTCGCGTAATGGATAGCGGAAATATTTATCAGTGGTCGTAAGAATAGGGGACAGCTATGAAAAAAAATAACGTTGATATTGCGGATCGTGGTTTGATCTGCACCTGGAATCGGTCGTTGCATTTGGCAGTCTCATTGGCATCGCTCGGCCTTGTCACGATGACGATATTAATTATGGCCGCCCCGACATTTGCGGGCTGGTCGCAGCGGCAAAAGGTCACCTCAACGCCTCGCGGAGTCGGTGCTCAATTTGGCAACGCGATCGCCGTGAGCGGAACGACGATGGTCGTCGGTGCCCGTTTTGATTCAACGACAGCCTCACAGGCCGGTGCGGCATACGTATACGTTCTGTCGGGTGGAACCTGGACTCAGCAGGCCGTGCTGCTCGCAAACGATGGAGCAATTGCCGATAAATTCGGCTATTCCGTGGCGATAAGCGAAAACACGATCGTCGTCGGAGCCTACAATGACGATTCACCGCTATCCAATGCCGGTTCCGCATATGTTTTTGTCCGAAGCGGTGCGACGTGGACATTTCAGCAAAAACTAACTGCCAGTGACTCAGCCGCCGACGATCAATTCGGAATCGCGGTTGCTGTCGGCGGGCCGACGATCTTTGTCGGAGCAAATTTTTCGGATCAGCCAAGTAATTCCGACGCCGGAGCTGTTTACCGCTATACGCAGAGCGGATCGGTCTGGACCCAGGTGCAGAAGCTAATACCAGTTGGCGGTGTCATACTTGGCGATCATTTCGGAGAATCGCTCGCCCTCAGCGCAAATAGACTCGCAGTCGGTTCGCCGGGTGCCGATGTCCCGTTCACCGCGGCGGGATCGGTCTATATTTTCGTCGAGAGCGGCGGCATTTATCTTCAACAGGACAAAATATCGATCGCAGGCGGTGCCAACGGCGACAGCTTTGGCAACTCCGTCGCGATCGAGGGCAACACGATGGTTGGCGGCGCAGTTCAATACACACCGATCGTTGGCCAACCGGCGTTTGGTGCGGCCTACGTCTATGAATTCAACGGTTCCGCCTGGGTTTCACAAGGCAGACTCACAGCCTCGGACGGTGCGACCGTCGACCGTTTTGGTTATTCGGTGGCGGTCAGCAACAACGCGATTGCCGTGGGTGCCCGCGAAGACGATACGACCGCTGGTGGTCCCGACGCAGGATCGGCATATATCTTTTCACGAAGCGGATCTGTCTGGTCACAACAACAAAAGCTCGAACCGAACGACCCGATCAACGGCGACCGTTTCGGCGGGAGTGTTGCACTCAGTTTAGGCAATTTGGCCGTCGGAGCTGCCGAAAAAGCACTGACCAGCCCAAACGGCCAAGGCGCGGTTTACTTCTATACGCAAGTCAATAAGACCGCCTTCGATTACGACGGCGACGGCCTCGCCGATATCTCGATCTTCCGGCCCGTAAACGGCCAATGGTGGTATCAGCGAAGTTCAGACAATGTAGTACCGGCGCTGACATTTGGCACTGCGACCGACAAACCGGTGCCCGCTGACTATGACGGGGACGGCAAGACCGACATTGCAGTCTATAGACCGTCAACCGGCGAATGGTTCGTCCTTCGCAGTTCAAATCTGTCATTTTTCGCGGTGCCTTTCGGTATCTCGACAGACAAACCGGCACCCGGCGACTATGATGCCGACGGCTTTGCCGACATCGCGGTTTTCCGGCCGTCCCAAGGAACTTGGTACATCAACAAGTCGTCCGGCGGCACTCAGATCAGCCAATGGGGCGGAGCCGGCGACGTCCCGGTCAACGCGGATTACGATGGTGACGGCCGTTCCGATATTGCCATATTCCGGCCGGCGGACGGGACTTGGTGGGTAAATCGGACGACTCTCGGAATATTTGTCACCACGTTTGGCACAGGAACAGACAAACCCGTTCGAGCCGACTACACCGGCGACGGGAAAGCGGACGTCGCGGTATGGCGGCCCGGAAATGGTAATTGGTATGTCCTTCGAAGCGAAGATTCCAGCTTTTACGCTGTGCCGTTTGGAGCGAACGGAGATATTCCGGCTGCGGGCGACTATGACGGCGACGGTAAGGCAGATTTTGCGGTCTTCCGGCCAAGCGGTGCCAACTGGTTCATCCAACGTTCGACCGCCGGCATCCTGATACAGCAATTCGGTGCCACCGGCGACCTGCCGACACCGGCAGCATTCGTTCCGTGAGATCAAGTGCGGTGTTTTAGGGAGATCTCCCCGAGCTAAAGTCACATGGGTGTTTAATAACAAGGAGAAAGTATGATTTCGTCAAGACGATTACTCGTCGGGTTTATCCTTTGCACTTTGTTTTCGGTTGCGACTCGTTCCCAGTCAACCACGTTTACCTATCAGGGCAAACTGGCCGACGGCGGCGTGGCCGCAAACGGAACCTATGACCTGACATTCAAGCTGTACGACACACTTGCCAGCGGTACTCAGATCGGCATTGACATTGTCCGTGACAATGTAGTTGTGACCGATGGTGAATTCACCGTCGATCTCGATTTCGGCGCGGCCGCGTTTGAAACCGGCGCATCACGTTTTCTGCAGCTCGAAGTCCGCTCCGGAGCAAGCACCGGCACATTCACCGCTCTCGTCCCGCGCCAGCCGGTCACAAGTTTGCCATACGGAATTAAAGCCATAAATGCGACGACTGCGGATTCGCTCTCGGCGTCGTGCGTTTCGTGCGTAACAGATGCGAACATCAACTCGGTCAGTTCGAACAAAGTCACAGGGGTCTTGGATCGGGCAAGTGGCGGCACGGGATTGGGTGCATCAGGTGCTGCCGGCAACTTTCTTCGCAGTGACGGTATGAACTGGACCAGTTCCCCATTTCAGGCGTCGGATATTCCGGTCCTAAGCACCAGCTTCATTCAAAACATTCCCGGCATTGGAACGCAGTCCGCGAGCTTCAACATCGATGGCGGCGGCAACGCAAATATTTTCAACGCGACGACGCAATATAACATCGGTGGCAACCGAGTTTTAAGCGCTGCCGGAACGAATCTAATCGCCGGGATCGATACCGGAACACTGACCACGGGTTTCGACAACTCGTTTTTTGGCCGACAAGCAGGGCAAGCTAGCACGACCGCTGCAAGTAATTCTTTTTTCGGCACTTTTGCCGGACGGTTGAACAACGGCGATTTCAACGCCTTTTTTGGCGCCCGTGCCGGGCAACAAAACATAACGGGTCAGAGAAATTCGTTCTTCGGATTTGGAGCGGGCGGACTTGCAGACAGCTCTGCCAATTCGTTTTTTGGCGACAGTGCCGGTTCTGGCAACACGAGTGGTTCCAGCAACACCTTTTTCGGAGTAAATGCGGGCGACACTAATACGACCGGAAACAACAATACCATCATCGGCACAGACGCGGATGTCTCTTCAAACAATCTTACCAACGCTACCGCCATCGGAGCCGGCTCAATAGTTTCGCAAAGCAACTCGCTCGTTCTGGGCAGAAGTCTTGATACCGTTCGAGTCCCCGGCAATCTCAATGTCGCCGGAACTTTCACAGGGAGCTTTACAGTTCCGGCGGCGAACGGCGGAACGGGATTGGGTTCGTCCGGAGCGACGGGCAATGTGCTTCGAAGCAATGGCAGTGTTTGGACAAGCTCTGCTCTACAGGCCTCCGATATACCCAATCTAAATGCTAGCTACATTCAAAACCAAGATGCCGTGACACAAAGCTCAAGTAATTTCGCTATCAGCGGCAACGGCACCGCGGGCGGAAGTCTTTCGGCCAATGTTGTGAATTCTGCGACTCAATATAACATTGGCAACAACCGCATTCTCAGCGTTGCCGGTAATTTCAACCTCTTTGTAGGTAATTCTGCGGGTCCGTTCACGACGGGCTCGTTTAATTCTATGATCGGCGGCGGTGCAGGTTTCGCGAACACGACAGGTGCGGGCAACGTTATCATCGGTGCTCTTGCCGGCGACGCCAATACAACAGGCTCGAATAATACGATCATAGGAGCGGAAGCCGATGTAACAGCCAACAATCTGACCAATGCCTCGGCCATCGGGGTTCGAGCTGCGGTCGGGGCCAGCAATTCGCTCGTTTTGGGCAGCATCAACGGCGTTAACAATGCGGTAGCCGATACTAATGTTGGTATTGGCACTACCACCCCGCAGCAGGTATTGCACGCAAACGGAACGACCGAAATACTCTCGACAGGTTCGGGGGCGGGATTTAAGTTTCGTGACCGCGGAAGCACCTCGCCTGCGGACGATTGGGTTTGGTATTCGAATGGCAATGTTGCACGTTTCTTTCGCAGCGGACCAGGCGATCTATTAGCGATTAAAACGAACGGCAATGTCGGTATCGGGACAAACAACCCGAACGCCAAGCTGCACGTCGCCGGAGGAAACATCTACATCGCTCAACCCAACAGTCTGATCATCACCTCGCCGAACGGCACATGCTGGCTGATCACCGTCAGTAACAGCGGTGTTTTGTCGCCGATCGGCGTTCCATGTCCATAGTTGTAAGTGGAGAACGGTTATGAAGAAATTTGCAGAATGGTTCGTCGGATCGGCTATTTGCTTGATCCTCTCAACGATCGCAGTCGCACAAACGAGCAGTTTCACGTATCAGGGAAAGCTGGCCGACAGCGGCGCGGCGGCGAACGGGACATACGATATTACGTTCAAGCTCTACGACGCGCTGGCTAACGGCACGCAGGTCGGTAATGACATCGTCCGCGAAGACGTAGTTGTGACCGATGGTGAATTTAACGTCGATCTCGATTTTGGCGCGGCCTCGTTTGCTAACGGCTCGCCGCGGTTCCTGCAGCTCGAAGTTCGGCCGGGGTCAAGCACAACTGCATTCATTGCGTTGGTTCCGCGTCAGCCGTTGACAAGCTCGCCATTTGCAGTAAAAGCTGCTTACGCGACCTCGGCCGACACGCTCTCAGATGCGTGCATCCTGTGCATAAGGGACGAAAAAATTGACACGGTCGGCGCCGGCAAGGTCACCGGCGTACTGAGTTATCTTCAAGGCGGCACCGGCCTCGGCGGCCCGGGCCCTTTTCCTGTGGCAGGATTGTTCCTTCGCAGCACGGGCACCGGCTTGGGCTTGCAGGGCCTGACAGCCTCAGACGTTCCGAATAACTCTGTGACCACTCCCAAGATCGTTGACGGTTCGGTCACGGCGCCAAAGATCGCTGATGGTGCTGTGACCGTAAACGGCCTCGGCGACAATGCCGTTATCACGCAAAAGATCGCCGACGGAGCGGTCACAAGGTCTAAGCTCGCCATAAATTTCCGAAACGGATTCGATCCGCAGCAAGTTGCACTTCAGCGTTGGGATCAAATACCGGTCGTGCCACGATTTTGGGAAGTCGGCCGAACGCCTTCGGCTTTGGCATTTGACGGCACCTTTATTTATGTAGCCAGTAAGCTGGACAACAACGTGCAACGTATCAGAGCCTCGACCGGTCAGTTTGAGGGGGCGCCGATCACCGATTCCATCAGCGCTCCGACCGCACTCGTCTATGACGGAACGTTTGTCCACGTTGCAAACTCGGGGGGCCCGTCAATTAGCCGCATACGGGCATCGACCGGCGAGGTTGAGACCGAGGTCGGTCTCGGCTGTAACCCGATCGCGATGGTCTACGACGGCACGTACTTATACGTCGCGTGTTCCGGCAGTAAATTCTTAAAAAAGCTTTTTGCCGCAACGTACGCGAATGGCGGGACAATCGATATGATAAGCAACCCTGCGGCTATGGTATATGACGGCTCGTCGGTTTATGTTACGACTGTCAATCCACTTCCCGCCGCGCAAGGGGAAATTAAGCGAATAAACAGCGATACCACCATCGATACGGTCGCCTCGACGCCGGGAACCGCATTACAAGACAGGGCGATGGCTTTCGATGGGACGTTCATCTATAGCTCCTTCGGGATTCAGGTATTTCGGATCCGCAAGAGCTCCGGCCTGCGCGAGGTACTCAACATATCATTCCCCGGCACTATTCCGGGATCAGAAGCACTAAATAACTATTCTCTCGTCTTCGACGGCACGTACGTTTTTGGGTCGGGCATTGGAAAAACATGGCGGTTGAGTCCAACAGGACTCGCTCCTGAACAATCGATCCCGATAGACGGAAGGGTCACCGCCCTCATCTTCGACGGCACATACGTGTACGCCGCGGCCGACCGCATGATGACGACGCCCCAAGGTACGACCGTGATCCTTAATGGCGGAGTTACGAGAATTCCGGGAGGATTCTGAAATGAGATCGCTTATAACCTTCCTCATCGTAGTTGTCGGATGCTCATTGATGATCTCCGCTCAATCCGGCGGACCTTATGAGATCAAAAGGTCGGTCATAGCAAGCGGCGGAGCGGCATCTGCAGGCGACACATTCTCGATAACCGGCACTATCGGTCAAGGTGCTGCCGGAACCTATAACGGTAACGGCCGTTATGCCGTACGCTCGGGTTTTTGGCCAAGGCGCGTCCCGCGTAACCTGAACGGCAAAATCTGTTATACGAACGGCGGCGACATTTGGAAAATGGATCCGGATGGCACGAATCGCCAGCTCGTGATCGATGCCGGCACGAATGACATCGAGCCTGCGTGGTCGCCGGACGGCAGCAAGATCGCTTTCAAGAGCGATCGCTCGCCAACCGGGAACGGCGGCATCTGGGTAGTAAACTCCGACGGCACAGGATTGGCCGTTCTCACGCCGGAGCCTAACTTTGCCAACGCAAAACCTACGTGGTCGCCCGACGGCAGCAAGATCGCATTCAACAGCAACCGCGACGGCTTCATCGGTTCGATCTATATAATGAACGCCGACGGCACGAACGTCGTGCGATTGACCAATCAAGTTCCGTTCAGTGATGCGGGTGCGGAATGGTCGCCCGACGGTTCGCGGATGATATTTGAGACAAATCAAAACTTTGGCTCAAATATCGGCATTATCAATCTCGACGGTACCGGTCGGGCAGTGATCGGGGCGGGACAGTTTCCGGCGTGGTCGCCTGATGGCTCTAGGATCATTTTTGCCAGGCTCTCGACCGGTTATCACATTTATACTATGAGATCCGATGGCACTGATATTACGCAGCTTACTTCCGGCGCGCCAAACGACCAATATCCATCCTTCAGTCCCGACGGCAAAAAGATCGTCTTTGCGCGCAACACCTCGGGCACAATGGGATTATGGACAATGAACTCCGACGGCAGCGGACAAGCTATTTTCAGTGGCACGAACACGATCGGGAACGGATATTCCGATTGGCAGAACGCTCCAAACACCCGCGTCGGAGCCTCTTCCGCCCTCAGGATCGATGAG
>CAZVDM010000124.1:0-11027 GCA_964625555.1 uncultured Chloracidobacterium sp. | reverse complement strand
ACGGCCAGCCTCTGTTTGGAATTAAGAAATAGTCCAAAGTCCAATGTCCAAGGTTCAAAGCAAGATCTCGAAATCTGCGGTGACTTTGGGCATTGGACTTTAGATTTTGGATATTGCGTTTATGCGTGAGATAAAGAAAATTTTGATCGCCAACCGCGGCGAGATCGCGATCCGGATCATCTGGACGTGCAAGGAAATGGGCATCAAGACCGTTGCCGTGCATTCCGAGGCTGATCGCGATGCTTTGCACGTGCGGTTTGCGGACGAGGCTCTCTGCATCGGGCCCGCATCGTCCGCCGAAAGCTATCTCAATATTCCTGCGATCATCAGTGCCGCCGAGATCACAAATGTGGATGCGATCCATCCGGGATACGGCTTTTTGGCAGAATCCGAGACGTTTGCCAAGGTTTGCGAGGACTGCAACATCAAATTTATCGGACCGAGCCCCAAGGTAATCGGCCTTATGGGCGACAAGGTCGAGGCTCGCCGCACGATGACGGCCGCCGGTGTTCCGATCCTGCCGGGCAGTCCCGAGCCGATCGAATCGACCGCCGAAGCACTCGAACTCGCAAAGCAGATCGGTTATCCGCTGATCATAAAGGCCGCAGCCGGCGGCGGCGGACGCGGAATGCGGATCGTTCGTCAGGAAAGCGAGCTTCACGGCAGCCTCGAACTTGCCCAAACCGAGGCTCTGAACGCGTTCAAGAACGGTTCCGTATATATCGAACGCTACATCGAGCGACCGCGGCACATCGAGATACAGGTTTTGGCGGACGAACACGGTAATGTTATCCATCTCGGCGAACGCGAATGTACGATCCAACGGAGACACCAGAAATTGCTCGAGGAAGCTCCGTCGCCGGTCATTTCCCGTGAATTACGCGACAAAATGGGCGCGGTCGCCGTCAAGGCGTGTCAGGAGATCGGTTATTCAAGCGCAGGCACGTTCGAGTTCTTGCTCGACGAGGACGGCAGTTTCTATTTCATGGAAATGAACACACGTATTCAGGTCGAGCATCCGGTGACCGAAATGGTCACGCTCGCTGATATTGTGCGTAATCAGATCATGATCGCTACGGGCGAAAATCTTGATTATCGTCAGGAAGAGGTACAGATCGCCGGCCACTCGATCGAGTGCCGCATCAATGCGGAGGATCCGGTCAAATTCACACCGAGTCCGGGCAGGATCACGGCATTCAACATTCCTGGCGGCCCGGGCGTTCGTGTCGATACGGCGGTTTATCCGGGATACGTCGTGCCGCCGTATTACGATTCGATGATCGCGAAGTTGATCGTCCACGCACGCACGCGTCCGCTCGCAATCGCGCGAATGCAGCGGGCACTCGAAATGATGGTCGTTGAGGGCATAAAGACGACAATTCCGCTTCATCAGAAGATAATGGCGGATCCGAAATTTCAGGCGGGCGAGTTTTCAACCAAGTTTATGGAAGAGTTCAAGTACGAGGTCTAAATTGCCCTTAGTGCTTGAATATGTTAGATTTATAGGAACAATTAGCGATAGTTGTTTAGATCTTGGAAGTTAAAACTTCGTGGTTACCGTTTTTATTAACGGAGTTACTGCGAGCGACAGGAGAGGCTGGTTTAAGCAAGTTAGTATGGCAACAGTTAAAGAAGTAAAGGAACAGATAGTTACAGATTACAGAACGCACGATTCGGACACGGGTTCGTCACAGGTGCAGATCGCGTTGCTCACGCAGCGTATTACCGAACTGACCGAACATTTCAAGGTTCACAAGAAAGATAACAATTCGCGTCGCGGCTTGCTCATTCTGGTCTCGAAACGTAGAAAACTGCTTGATTATCTCAAGCGCGGTGATATTAACGAATATCACGAGATCATTAAGAAACTCGGCTTACGCCGATAAGTTTCGAGTTCAAAGTTCCGAGTTCCGAGTTGAGAAGATTTCTTCAACCCGGAACTTGGAGCCCGAAACCCGGAACCATTAAGAAAAGGCCGCTTCGGGCCGTAACGAACATAGAGATCACCAACGAAGAATTTGCCGGCGGCAGCTGAACGTGACAGCAAACTACGCCAACGGACAAAAGGTGATCATCGTCAAAATCAGTAGATTGCAGAGACGAAAGGGCTTCACGGCATACCCTTTCGTCTTTGTTTTTGTAGAGGATAAGAAATGTCAAAAAAATATTTGAATGAATCGATCAAGCTTGGAACGCAAGACCTGATCGTCGAAACCGGCAAAGTTGCCAAGCAGGCCGATGGTTCGGTCGTGATACGTTATGGCGATACGATGCTGCTCGTCGCAGCCGTGTCGGCGCGCACAGCCAAAGAAGGGCTGGACTTTTTCCCGCTCACGGTCGAATACCGTGAAAATTCGTTCGCCGCGGGCCGCATTCCCGGAAACTATTTCCGCCGCGAAGGCCGCCCGAGCGAAAAGGAAATTCTGACCTGCCGCATGATCGATCGCCCGGTGCGTCCGCTGTTCGCGGATGGTTACCGGTTCGAAACGCAGATCGTTGCATCGGTCATCTCGGCCGATGCGGATAATGATCCGGACGTTATCGCGATCACCGGTGCTTCGTGTGCGTTGTACCTCTCGGACATTCCGTTCGAAAATCCTATCGCGGGCGTCCGCATCGGTTTGATCGAAGGCAAGTACATCATCAACCCGACATATGACGAACGCCGTGATTCTGAACTCAACCTCATCGTCGCCGGCACGGAAGAAGCCATCTGCATGGTGGAATGCGAAGCCAACGAAGTAGCTGAGTCGATCATGGTCGAGGCTCTGATGCTCGCTCACCGCGAGATCAAACGGCTCTGCCTGTGGCAAAAGGAACTCGGCAAGGCTCTCAATATCACCAAGCGTGAATTTCATGTCGCCGAACTCGACGAACATATTGTTGCCGACGTAGAGAAGACTTGGAGCGACAAACTCCGCACGGCACTCGATTCGACCGGCCGCGAAAAGATCGACGTTTATGCCGGACTCGACGCCCTCAAGAAAGAGGTTGTCGAAAGCTATCCGGAGGACGATCCCGGAGCTCGCGGCACCGCCGGCAAAGCGTTTGGCAAGCTCAAGGAAAAGATCTTCCGTGAGGATATGCTCTTGAACAAGCGCCGTCCCGACGGCCGAAAATTCTCCGAGATCCGTCCTATCACCTGTGAGGTCGGCTGGCTGCCGCGTGTTCATGGTTCGGCCCTGTTCACACGTGGTGAAACTCAGGCGATCGTTACGACAACGCTTGGAACAAAGATGGACGGGCAGTTCATGGATGACCTTGAAAAAGGAACGATCGATCGCCGTTTCATGCTGCATTATAACTTCCCGCCGTATTCGGTAGGTGAAACGGGCCGCTTTGGTTCGACGTCACGACGCGAGACCGGCCACGGAAATCTGGCACGGCGTGCGATCCAGTCGGTGCTTCCTGACGATGCCGATTTCCCGTACACGATCCGCATCGTTTCGGACATTACCGAGTCGAATGGCTCGTCGTCTATGGCTTCGGTCTGCGGCGGCATTCTGAGCCTCATGGATGCAGGTGTGCCGATCAAGAAACCGGTCGCCGGCGTTGCGATGGGACTCGTCATGGAAGGCAATCGTTACGCGATCCTTTCGGACATTGCCGGAGCCGAAGACCATTACGGTGATATGGATTTCAAGGTCACCGGAACCGCTGATGGCATAACCGCACTTCAGATGGATATCAAGGTCGGCGGCATTAACGCCATGATCTTGCAGGAGGCTCTGGAACAGGCACGAAAGGGCCGCCTCCACATCCTGGATGTCATGACCAAGTCGCTTGCCGAGCCGCGTGAACAGTTGTCCGAATTTGCTCCGCGTATCATCACCATAATGATCTCGCCGGATAAGATCCGCGACGTTATCGGCAAAGGCGGCAGCGTTATTCGTTCCATCACTGAGGAGACCGGAGCCAAGATCGACATCTCGGACGATGGAACTATCCTAATTGCGACCGCCGATGGCGAGGCAGCTCAGCTCGCGATCGCCCGCATCAAGGCACTTACTGCCGAAGCCGAGATCGGCGAGACGTATATGGGTACGGTTTCACGGATCGTCGATTTCGGAGCGTTTGTCGAAATTATGCCGGGCCTCGACGGATTGCTGCACATTTCGGAGATCTCCGATCAGCGTGTTCGCGACGTTCGCGACGAACTGAAAGAAGGCCAGCAGATCATGGTCAAATGCATCGGCAAGGAAGGCAATAAGATAAAGCTTTCACGCAAGGCGATCATTGCCGAGGAAAGGGCCCGAGAGGCTTCAAATGAAGGTTAAGGGTTTGTTCGCATAACCCGCCTTTTTGGGAAATGGGAACCGGTTATCACTATTAAGTGGTAGCCGGTTTCTTTTTTTGTTCGTTTAGAAATAAATCGGAAATAATCTCTAGAATTTCTGGAAAAGCACCTCAATTGGGCATATTTTCCTGTAGAACTGAAAAGAAGTATCGTATTTTTTGCTAACGGCGGCAAAAAGATTGCAGATATCACGTGCGTTTGCCCGCACTTTCTGCTATATTCTCGAATCCGCCCCAAAAAATTCAATTCACAAAAGAGTGCCAACGAACTGTGAAAGCGTATTTCTTTTAAGGAGAACTGCGTTCGGCCAGTTCATGGTACAAAAATGAAAAATATCAATCTTCGAATTGTAATGTCCGCAGTTTGCCTGGCGTCGATCTTGGCGGCCTTTGTAAAGGTCGAGGCCGGCCCGGTCCGCTTCGATCAGGTCATGCAGATAATGAACGCTAAACCGGGCAAAGCCGAGACAAGCAGTTTTGCTCGTCTGAGCGTTGTCAATTATTACGACGGCATAATTGTCGCCGATGATGATGACGATAAGGACAAAAAGAAAGCTCCGCAGCAGGATGGCCGCGTTATCACAGAGACCAAGAGCGATATTGTCGAAGATGAAAATTGCGATTGCGAACAGCCGCCGCCCGGCGGAAAATTCCCGAAATGGGCATTGCTTGGGCTTGCTGCGATCCCAATTGCTTTCATTCTGATCAAGCGCAAAAAGGATACGCCGACGCCGACGACCACACCGACTCCGCCGAATACGCCGACTCCGACGCCGACACCGACGATCACTCCGACGCCGACACCGAAAACGCCGACGCCGACGCCGCCCGTGACGCCGACGCCGCCGCAGCCTGTTCCTGAGCCTGTGACGATACTATTGTTTGGAACGGGCCTTGCTTCGATCGGCATTGCAGCACGCCGACGGTTCGGCAAGAAGCGGGACGATGAAGCAAGCGAAGACGAAGAATAAATAACCGAACTCGGTGCTCCGCTTAAACTCACAGCGGAGCGTCGATCATTTGCCGCGATTGAGATTTTGGGTGAAATAGGATAATTTCACCAGAACGAAGAGGAAATTAAAATGCGTTTATTCAGACACAACTTTCTATTTGTCACGGGCTTGATGCTGATACTGAGTGTGTCGGCCGTATTGGCCGGCGGGAACGACAAAAAGGCCAAGATCCCAAAGAAAATGGGGGCCTTAAGCGTCCAGACCACGCCGGTTTCATATCCGGTGAAGGTCGACGGTAAGTACTTAGGGATGAGCGGCGTCGGTTCCGGAGCTGAGTTTTACCTCACACCCGGATTCCACACCGTTGAAGTTACCGGTCCCGGCGGCAAGACATATATGCGTGAAGTAGAGATCCGCCGCGGCGTTAGGGAATGTATTTGCCTTAAGGGAGTGGAAGAGACGATCACTAAAGATTGCCCCTACAGATTTGTGATCGACGGGCCGCCACGCGTGACCGAGGGCGAACAGGTGAAATTCACCGCGATCAATAAAGGAACTGCCCCGATCCCTCTCAAGTATGTTTGGCGAGTCGTAAATGGACGCATCTTAAGCGGCCAGGGGACGCCGCAGATCATTGTCGATTCGACCGGAATGGGAAATAAGACGATCGAGGCTGAGCTTGACGTCAACGACGATGTCTACGACAGCCGCTGCCGCGAGGTCGTGTCTGTCCCGACCGATGTCGAGCCCATAAAAGAGCCGCCGCCGATCACTAAGATCTCGTGTGACCAGTTTGACTCCATATCGAATGATGATGACAAAGCACGTCTCGACAACTGTATGATCATGGCTCAGAACACGCCGGATTCGCAGCTCTATGTCGTTATCTATCCGGGAACGGATCGTGCTAGCAGGACTCGAAACACCTACGCCCGCGTTTCTAAACGTTCACTCGATTATTTGATCAAACGCGGAATGGACCCGTCGCGGATAAAGTACATAAAGGGCAGCACCCGCACAAGAACAGCGTACGAGATCTGGATCGTACCTGTCGGAGCTGAACCGCCGGTCATTCAATAATTGTTGCGATTTGACTAACTCAAATGGGGCGAGCCTTCGGGTTCGTCCCTTTTTTTGTTCGTTCTTTGTTGGTTGTTCGTCGTTCGTTGTAAAATCAAGGTTTTCAACTCGGAACTCGGAACTCGAAACTCCGAACTCGGAACAAATTTATGTCAGCACCAAACATTGAAACTATCGTCTCACTTTCCAAGCGTCGCGGGTTTGTCTATCCTGCGTCGGATATTTATGGCGGGCTTGGATCGTCTTGGGATTACGGCCCGTTGGGCGTTGAGCTTGCGAACAATATCAAGCAAAACTGGTGGAACTGGATAGTTTACGAACGCGATGATATCGAAGGTGTGGATTCGTCGATCATTCAGAATCGGAATGTCTGGAAATACAGCGGCCACGAAGACACATTCAGCGATCCGCTGGTCGATTGCCGCGACTGCAAAGCTCGTCTGCGACAGGATAAATTGGACGTCAATGCCGAAGGCAAGCATATCTGCTCGAACTGCGGCCAGACGAATCTGACCGACCCAAAGGATTTCAATCTGATGTTTCGAACAACCGTGGGAGCTGCTTCGGCCGATGACGATCCGACGGCACTCGCATACCTTCGGCCGGAAACGGCGCAGGGTATCTTCATCAATTTTGCCAATGTTTTGAATACCTCGAGGCGAAAGCTGCCGTTTGGGATCGCGCAGATCGGTAAGGCGTTTCGTAATGAAGTGACACCAGGGAATTTCATTTTCCGAACGCGGGAATTCGAGCAGATGGAGGTCGAGTATTTTTGCCGGCCTGAGGACGCTCCGCGGATCCATCAGGAATGGATCGATGCCTATGGCGAATGGCTGGGGACGCTTGGTATTTCCGCGGAAAACATAGTGCATTACGAGCAGACGGAAAAGGAACTCGCCCATTATAGCGATCGGACGGTCGATTTTCTTTACCGGTTTTTTCCGGAGCGTGAAGACGAGGACAAACAGTTTGACGAGCTGCTGGGCATTGCCAACCGGACGGACTATGACCTTCGCGTCCATTCGAAAAAGCCCGAGGATGCTGACGGAAAACGGATAAATCCTGATTCGACCGAAGACCTTTCTTATTTTGATCCGCAGACTAACGAGCGGTTTTATCCGTACTGCATCGAGCCTTCGATCGGTGTCAACCGAACCTTACTCGCCGTTCTGATGGATGCTTACACCGAACGGACGAATGACAAAGGCGAGGTTCGCGTCATTCTAAAGCTCAAGCCGACGCTCGCTCCGATCAAGGTCGCGGTGCTGCCGCTGGCGAAAAATAATGAGGGTATCGTAACTCTTGCCAAACAGCTGAAGCGCGACCTACAGCCTTCGATGCGTGCCGTTTACGACGACACAGGCGGCATTGGAAAGCTTTATGCCCGGCAGGACGAAGTAGGTACTCCATTTTGCGTCACGGTCGATCACGAATCGCTTGAGGACAATGCGGTCACGGTCCGTGACCGCGACACGTGGGAACAAGAACGCGTCGGAATCGATGAGCTCAAGGAGTATTTACGGACACGATTGAAATAAGCGATCGACCGAGGATATTAGGCCGCGAAAAGCACAAAAATGGCGAAAAGGTAAAATGATCTTGTTTCGCCTTTTTTGTGTTTGTCGCGGTAATTGTTCGTTACTCAACACTGATGAAGCTCGAAGGTATATTTCACTCAAATTTGCTTCGGTTCGGCGTTTCGGTCGCGGCAGTTTTGGCGGCGACGGTTGGGCTTTCGGCTTTAGGAAGCCGCGTCAATTTGATCACGGTCTCGATGACGCTGCTGCTGATCGTGCTGGCGTCGGCGACATTCTTTGGTCGAAATCCTGCCTTGTTGGCATCGTTCGTCGCGATGCTCTGTTTTAATTATTTCTTTATTCCGCCGGTCGGTACGTGGCACATTGCCGAGTCGCAGAATTTGTTCGCCTGGGCCGCATTTACCCTAACGGCGATCATCGCCGGCGAGCTATCGGCATATGCGAGGCGTCGGGCGCGCGAGGCCGAGCAGCTTTACGAAGAGCTGCAAAAGGCATTTCGAGATGCCACCGAGGCTGCTGCTCTCAAACAAAGTGAAAAACTTAAATCAGCGTTACTCGACGCCGTCACACACGATCTGCGGACCCCGTTGACATCGATAAAAGCGTCAGTCACGACGCTTCTCGAAAGTGAAGGCGGCCATCGGACGATCGAACTCAATAGCGAGGGCCGTGCCGAGTTTCTCGACATTATCAACGAAGAGACCGACCGTTTGAATGGTTTCATCGAGAGTATGGTCCAGCTCGCACGCGTGGAGGCCGGTTCCGCGGATTCTGCAGACGTTCTCTCTAATGTCGAGGAGATCATCACGATCGCTCTCGAACGAGCCGAGAAGATCGCTGCCCGCCATCATTTGACGGTAAATCTGCAGACCGAACTTCCGCTGATCCGCGTCGATGCTCGTGCGATCGCCGAGGTGGTCTATAATCTGATCGAGAATGCCGTAAAGTATTCACCGCCCGACACGACAATAACGATCACCGCGGTTGAGCATGGGAATAGCGTTCTGGTGTCGGTAGCTGACGAGGGCAAGGGAATTCCGGCCGAAATGCGGGAAAAGGTCCTTGAGAAATTTGTCCGCTTGGATGGCGAACAAGGCGACGGGCTGGGCCTCGGTCTGGCGATCGCACGGGGCATCGTCGAGGCACAAAGTGGTAAAATTAATATCGATTCGGGCAAGAACGGTGTAGGCACAAAAGTTACGCTGTCGCTGCCTATAGGTGAAGAATGAGCGAGCCAAAAAAGGTTCTGGTCGTCGATGACGAATCGCAGATAACGCGTGTTTTGCGACACAGCCTGACAGCACATCGATACGATGTTCGAACGGCGGCCGACGGAATGTCAGCACTCGACACATTTCGGGATTGGCATCCGGACCTGATAATCACCGACCTGCAGATGCCGGAGATGGACGGGATCGAACTCTGCCGCGAAATACGAAAAAGCTCAAAGCTGCCTATCATTGTGCTTTCCGTGAAAGGCGAAGAGAGGACCAAGGTCGCGGCTCTTGATGCGGGTGCTGACGATTATGTGCTTAAGCCGTTCGGAATTGACGAACTGCTCGCCCGAGTTCGTGCTGCGCTTCGGCGTTCGCCGGACATGCCGGCAGAAGCCCCAACAAAGTTCGAAGACGGCGATTTTATGATCGACCCATCGACGCGCGAAGTGCTGGTCAAAGGCGGATCGGTACATCTTACGCCAAAGGAATTTGACCTGTTGGTCTTTCTGTTTCAGAACCGAAATAAGGTGATCACGCACCGGGCGATACTCACGGCGATCTGGGGCGGCAATTTTACCGAGCAGACGGAATATCTGCGTGTATTCATCGGCCAACTTCGCAAAAAGGTCGAAACCGATCCATCAAAACCGCGATATCTGCGTACCGAGCCGTGGGTCGGCTATCGTTTCGATCCTTTTGGTTAACCGCCGACGTGAACGCTGGGCCGCAGCTCCGGATCGGGCTCGGCTTGCCGCAGGATCTCACGAGTAACAGGAGCCGTATCGCCTTCGCCGAACAGGATGTAGCGGATCATATACTTGATCGGGTTTCCCTCGCTCCAGCCGAAATAGACATGAGGCGTTTTCAGCGTCATGTCCCGCAATTTCAACAGCAAAGCGGCGATCGCATTGGGAACAGCCGGGGCATGCGTCCTCAAAATCCGATAACCGGCAACATCTACTCCGCTGACGTATAATTTGCCTGTAAATTCCGATGCATCGCCGATCTCGATCTCGTAAAAAAGTACCGGATCGCTCGCCGGAATATGGTTGTCGACACGTTTTTCGTGCTCTTTGAAACGGTATTCAGTGACGTCGCCCGTCTCGCGGCGGTTGGTGACGATGCGGATCTCTTCGCCGGCTAGATCTTCTATGAATTGCAGCGCGGCGCTGTCAAACTTTATCTTTTGTACGCGAAGCTCGGTCGTACGCATTGCCCGCGAGACAAACGACGCGACCACGATAGCCAAGATGAATAGCGATGCGATCTTGATGCCGTCGGGCCGTTCGACGATATTTGTTATTGTCGTATAGCTAAAAACGAGTGAAATAAAAAGATAGACCCACTTGATGCCTTGTTTTCGGACCCACGCCGAGATCGTTACGGCGATAGCGGCAGACGTCATCAATACCAATACTCCGGTCGCATATGCTCCGCCCTGAGCCTCGACATTTGCCTCGAAAATGAACGTGATCGCAAAACATATCAGCGTGAAGATGATCACCAGCGGTCGCGATGCCCGTGCCCAGTTTGGTGCCATGCCGTATCGCGGCAGATACCGCGGCACGATATTGAGCAAACCAGCCATCGCGGATGCTCCCGCAAACCATAGTATCAAGATGGTGCTGACGTCGTAGGCCGTACCGAATATCTCACCAAGATATTCATGCGCGAGGAATGCGAGGGCACGGCCCGATGCCTTGCCGCCGCTTTCAAATTCCGAAGCCGGAATAAGTACGCTTGTGATAAAACTGCTGGCGATCAGAAAGAAACTCATTATCAGGGCCGAAGTCCGGAGCAGCTTCTTCGTCTTTTCTATACGGTGCGGATTTTCGATCAGAGGCATAACGGCGACGCCAGTCTCAAATCCGGAAAGGCCGAGTGCCAGCTTTGGGAACACCAGCAACGACAACCCGATGATCATCAAAATACTCTGCGGTGTT
>CAZVDM010000123.1:0-11031 GCA_964625555.1 uncultured Chloracidobacterium sp. | reverse complement strand
GTGCAAACAGTGCGATCGACTCAGCACCGAGCGAGAATCCGGTCAATACTTCGATGGCGGTCTTGATCTGATCGGCTCCAAGGCCCTTGAAAATTGCGAGGAACACGATGAACAGGCCGCCGAGGCCGAACACCGCGAGCCCGGCAACGCCGAGGCCCATGACGGTTCCGCCGGTGAATGATACTTTCAGGGCCTGTTTGAGGCTCGTGCGGGCAGCTTGCGTGGTGCGGACGTTGGCTTTGGTCGCGACCTTCATGCCGATGTAGCCTGCGGTCGCGGAGAAAACGGCTCCGATGATAAATGCGACCGCGATCAGCCAACTCGAGTGGATCGCTTTACCGTTTACTTCGTGGATGGTCCCGGAATAGGCGAGCAGAACCGCGGTGAACAAAACGAAAATGCTGAGCACCCGCCATTCTGCTTTCAAAAACGCCATCGCACCGTCGGCGATATAGCCGGCGAGCTCCTTCATGTTCGGGTCTCCGGCATCCTGCTTACCGACCCAAGCCGATTTGAATGCCATCACCACCAATCCTAAAACCCCTAATGCGGGCACTAAGTAAATTACGTAATCGTTCATATTGTTTCTGTTCTTTGTTTACGCCAAAGCGAGGCGAATCTTTACAAACTACCTCGATAAATTGGCATTAAAACTAAGATAAATTCTAGTTAATATCCAAAACTATTGATTATCAAATACTTGCCCCGATTTAACAAATATCGCGCGGTAGTTTTAGTGGTCTCACCCGCGGTGACGCACCCGGATATGAGGTAAAATGAACGTCGAATGAATACTATTTCCGTAAGCTCAAGCGAACGCGAGGAAATGATGGATATCACTTCGAAGGTTGCGGCTGGATTGCCCACCGGCGACGGTATCTGCGTGTTATTCACACAACATACAACATGCGGCCTGACAATAAATGAGAACGCCGACCCGGACGTCAAGAGCGATATGCTCGGATTTCTGCGGCGATTGATACCCCAGTACGAGCCGAATTTCCGGCATTTCGAGCATAATTCCGACGCTCATATCAAATCATCGCTGGTCGGTTCGAGCGTGACTGTCCTGTTTGAGAACGGCAAACTGCTGCTCGGACGTTGGCAGGGAATTTACCTTTGCGAATTTGACGGACCGCGTGAACGTAAGGTTTTGATGACAACAAGATCATGACCGCAGGCTATTCAGGGACACCATTAGCCAGGAAACTTGGCATCAAGGACGGCTTTCTCGTTGTGACGATCAACGCGCCGGATAACTATGCCGAGCTCATCGAACCGCTGCCGGATTCGGTCTCGATCACGGAGGTCCCGTCCGCCGAAGCAGATCTCATCCACATTTTCACCAACAGCCGCGACGAACTATTCGGGAAACTGGCCGAATATTCCCGTCAGATCAAGCAGAACGGCTCGATCTGGGTCTCTTGGTACAAAAAGGCGGCAAAACTGCCGACGGAGATCACCGAAGATACGGTTCGCGTAGCCGCGTTTCCGCTCGGGCTGGTCGATGTCAAAGTTTGTGCGGTCGACGAGAAATGGTCTGGGCTAAAATTGGTTATTCGTAAGGAAAATCGTGTATAATTCGATGCACTTCAATTGATGGAGGGGTAATTATGCCAACGATAGATCCGCGGATCGACGCGTATATCGAAAAATCGCAGGATTTTGCAAAACCGGTCCTAATACATCTTCGCAATCTGGTTCACGAAACGTGCCCTGATGTCACCGAAACGCTCAAATGGAGCATGCCTAGTTTTGAATACAAGGGCATCTTGTGCGGGTTTGCATCGTTCAAACAGCACTGCACATTCGGTTTTTGGAAACAAAGTCTGATGGAATCGGACGAGTTTTCGGAGACTAAGACCGCGATGGGCAGCTTTGGCAAGCTCACGTCGCTAAAGGACCTGCCAAAAGACGCCGTGATGAAAAAGCTCATCAAACAGGCGATGAAGCTCAACGACGACGGCGTAAAGGTCACGAAACCAAAGCATGAAAAGAAAGAGCTGATCGTGCCCGACGTCTTGCTTGAGGCCCTGGCGAGAAACGAAAAGGCCGCCGAAACTTTTGACGCATTTCCGCCAAGCTGCAAACGCGATTATGTCGAGTGGATAACCGAAGCGAAAACTGATGCCACGCGCGATAAGCGCTTAGCGACCACGATCGAATGGCTGTCGGAAGGCAAGAAACGGAATTGGAAATACGAGAAATGTTAGTTTAGAAAAAATATGAGCGAACCTATTTTAGTTGCAAAAAATACGGCATCTGAGTTTTTCTTATTGCCGCAGATGGCCAATCGCCATGGCGTTATTACGGGGGCGACCGGCACCGGTAAGACCGTTACGCTACAAAAGCTGGCAGAGGGCTTTAGTTCGCGGGGCGTGCCGGTTTTTATGGCTGATATCAAGGGCGACCTGACCGGCGTTACGCAGGCCGGCGGCGGAAACGCCAAGATCGACGCCCGCAACGAACTGCTTGGGATCACACCTGCCTTTGAAGGCTTTCCAGCGACTGTTTGGGATGTTTTCGGCAAACAAGGCCATCCGCTGCGGGCGACCGTCTCGGAGATGGGGCCGCTGCTCATCGCACGTCTTTTACAGCTCAATGACACGCAGGAAGGCGTGCTGTCGATCGCGTTCAAGTTTGCCGACGACAATGGTTTGATGCTGATCGATCTAAAGGACCTGCAGGCTTTGATGCAGTTCGTCGGCGAGAGTGCGGCTGAGTTGACGCTAAAGTACGGCAACGTGTCGGCCGCGTCGGTCGGTGCGATCCAACGCGGACTACTGCAAATCGACGAACAGGGCGGCGACCTCTTTTTCGGTGAGCCGGCCGTAAAACTCGACGATTTTATGCAGAGTGTCGGCGGCAAAGGCGTGCTGAATTTGCTCGCGGCAGACCAATTGATCAATTCGCCAAAGCTCTATTCAACGTTTCTGCTTTGGCTGCTTTCCGAATTGTTCGAGGAACTACCCGAAGCAGGCGATCTCGAAAAGCCGAAGCTCGTATTCTTTTTCGACGAGGCACATTTATTGTTTTCAGACGCACCTCAAGCTCTGATAGACAAGGTCGAGCAGGTTGTCAGATTGATCCGTTCCAAGGGCGTCGGTGTTTATTTTGTCACGCAAAATCCGGCTGACATTCCCGAAAAGGTCCTCGCGCAGCTCGGAAATCGGGTTCAGCATGCTCTGCGGGCATATACGCCGCAGGAGCAGAAAGGCGTAAGGGCTGCCGCATCGTCGTTTCGCGTTAATCCGGCTCTCGACACCGAAACCGTTATCACCGAACTCGGTGTCGGCGAGGTTTTGATCTCGACACTCGACGAAAAGGGCGTTCCGACGATGGTCGATCGGGCGTTCGTCGTGCCTCCCGTCGGCCATATCGGGCCGATCTTGCCGGAGCAGCGAGCGGCATTGATCGCAAATTCGCTCGTCGCGGGCGTTTACGAGACGCCTATCGACCGCGAATCGGCATTTGAAATGCTCAAGGTCAAGTCGGACGCAAAGCTAGCCGAACAGCAGCTCGCCGCTGAGCAAGCTGCCGTTGCCAAACAGGAAGCAGAAGCAATAAAGGCGGAGAAGGCGGCAGCCCGTGCACCGGATACGGTCTGGGAGTCAATAGGCAAGAGCGCGGTCCGCTCGGCCACGAGCAGTATCGGACGTTCGCTCGGAACAAAGCTCGTACGCGGTGTACTAGGCGGGTTGCTCGGCGGCAAAAAGAGCTGGTTTTAGACCAATCTCGTTATGGCTCGTGACTGGAGCACATTTACGCGGCGGATAACCGTCAATTATCCAACTAAAGCGATCTACGAGGCGTGGGGGATTCCGTCGCAGATCGAGCGTTGGTTTCTGCGCTCGGCGGAATATGTCGGCGTCAACGGAGCTGCAAAAGGCCGCGACCGTGAAGTCGAGGCAGGCGATTCTTACCTTTGGCGATGGCACGGCTATCTCGATGATGTCAAAGAGAACGGCATTATCACCGAGGCGAACGGGCTTGACCGGTTCGAGTTTACTTTCACAGGCAATTGCCTCGTCACGGTGACGATCAAAGAAGAAAGCGGCGAGACGGTCGTCGAATTGACGCAGAGCCGGATCCCTGACGACAACGACCGCAATATTTACGTCAACTGCTCATACGGCTGGACTTTTTTCCTCGCAAATCTGAAGTCGATCCTCGAAGGCGGCATCGACTTGAGAAACAGAAATGTTGACATCAAAGATGTTGTAAACGCTTAGATCAAGGAGAGGTTTATGGCTGAGAAAGGTACGTTATTGATGGTCGGCACCGCGAAGGGTCTTTTCATTCTCGAGCGGGTGGCCGGCAGGGGCAAATGGTCGATCGACGGGCCGCATTTTGCGGGACTTGCGGTCTACTCTGCCTTCCTTGACCAGCGAAAGGGCCGTAACGAGATGTGGGCGGCACCGGCGAGCTGGCATTTTGGTGCCGAACTTTGCAAAAGTACCGACATGGGCAAGAGCTGGGATATGCCCGAAAAGCGGCGTATCAAAATGCCCGCGAATACGAAAGCTGCTCTCGAAAATATCTGGCAGATCGCTCCGGGTGGCGGAGCAGACTCGCTGTATGTAGGCGTTGCTCCGGCCGCCCTTTTCGAGTCGCACGATCGAGGCGAAACGTGGAAACTGAACAGCGGCCTCTGGAAACACAAGCACCGCAAGAATTGGGCTCCCGGATTTGGCGGCCTCTGTCTGCACACGATCATCACCGACAAAAAGGACCCGAACGATCTGAAGATCGCGGTCTCCTCCGCGGGCGTTTACCGATCGGCCGACGGCGGTGAAACGTGGGCGGCAACAAATGAGGGCATTAAGGCGTATTTTATGCCGAACCAATATCCCGAATTCGGCCAGTGCGTTCACAAGATCGTTCGGCATCCCAAGAAGAAAAAGACGCTTTTCCTGCAAAATCACCACGGCGTTTACCGCAGCCGCGACGACGGCCATACGTGGCAGGAGATCGAGAACGGGCTGCCGTCGAACTTTGGATTTGGAATGACGGCGAGCGGTTCGGGGTCGGTGTTCATCGTCCCGCTCGAGGCTGATGCGAAACGATTCACCTGCGAGGGCATGCTCCGCGTTTACCGTACCCGCGACGAAGGCGAAACTTGGCAGCCGCTGACGAAAGGCCTGCCGCAAAAGAACGCTTACGAGGTCATCCTGCGCGACGCTGTCGATTCCGTCGGCGACCACATCTTTTTCGGTACAAAGAACGGTAAGCTCTTCGGCTCAGTCGACGACGGCGACTCGTGGAAACTGATCGAAGGCTCGCTGCCCGAGATCTGCTGCGTCAAGGCGTATAAGATCTAGCCCACGAAACACACGAAAATATAGGTTTTCAAATGCTTAGAGATTTGGTGTAATTTCGTGTATTTTCGTGGTTACTCTGACTTTATGTCTATCACAATTCATCTCAGCGGCCATCTGAAACCCTTTGCCGGCGGCGAGGTCGAGGTGAATCTACCGGGTGATTTCACGACCGTTTCAGACGCGTTGGCATCGCTCTGGCGCGAGCACCCGGCACTTCGAGAACGCATCCTTACCGAGACCGGCGAGATCCGTCAGCATGTAAATATCTTCGCCGGCTCTTCTGATATCAAACGAAAACAAGGCCTCGCGACGCCGGTTTCATCAGACGAAATTCACATCTTCAATGCAGTTAGCGGAGGGTGAAGTTTGTGCTGATCAAAAACGTAGTTCTCGATGACATCAAGTCCGCCAGGATATCGCTCATCTTTCGCCGCTGGAAGAAGGCAGGCGTCAAGGCCGGCGGCACGCAGATGACGCAGCGGGGCGTGCTGGCGATCGACTCGGTCGATGTCGTGACCGAGGAGAAGATCACCGAGGCGGACGCACATGCGGCAGGATCTGGATCCAAAAAAGAGCTGCTTGCTCAACTACAGGAACGCGAAGGCGAGGTGACCGAGATCTACCGGATCGGCGTCCGTTTTGTCGGCGAAGACCCGCGAAAGGAGCTGCGGGAACAGGCCGAATTGTCCCCCGAAGAGATCGCCGAGATCGTCGCAAAACTCCGCAAACTCGACGCCGGCAGCAAACGCGGAAATTGGACGCAAGCTTATCTGCAGATGATCCACGACCAGCCGAATACGCACGCCGCCGTCCTCGCTGAGCAGATCGGCCTCGACATCCCTCGATTTAAGCCGTGGGTCCGCAAGCTCAAGGCTCTCGGCCTGACCGAGTCGCTCCGGCCGGGCTATCGCCTGTCGCCGCGCGGCCGAAAGGTCCTGGAGGCGTTGCGCCGAAGATGAAATTTCGGCCTGAACAGAATTGAAGGAGAAGATTATGTCGCCTACGATCAAGAAAGTCATCAAGTGGACAGCCGCGGCCGTCGCGGTGATCATACTAATAGCCGTCGGGCTGGGCATTTATGTTTATACACTGATACCGAAGCCGATCGGCGAAAAGCCGGTGCTCCAGGCTGAGCTTTTCAACAAGCCTGAGAAAGAGCTGCCGGTCGCGGGTAAGTTCATCTACAAGTCGGCGACCGAGCTTGGGGCGATGATCAAGAACAAGCAGGCGACCTCGGCCGAGATCGTTCAGGAACACATCAATTACATCAAGAACAATAATTACAAGACGAACGCTTTTGTCTGGCTATTTGAGCAAGACGCCCTCGACGCCGCCAAGAAGGCGGATGAAAAAGTGGCGAAGGGCGAGCCGCTCGGGCTGCTCGAGGGCGTGCCGGTCAGCATCAAAGAGGAGTTTGCCGTTAAGGGGAAGCCTTTTACATGGAATGCAGAGATGTTTCAGGGAGTCGTCGCTCAGAAGAACTCAGGGATCGTTGACGCAATGATCAATGAAGGGGCCGTCATCGTCGGAACGACGAACGTCCCGAAAATGCTCTTTGATGTTCAGACGATTGGCGAAATATATCCGACGGCAAACAATCCTTATGATCTTACGAGAGCACCGGGCGGCAGCACCGGCGGCGGTGCGGCGGCGGTGGCGATGGGTGTTGCCCCTATCGCGGTCGGCGGCGATTTTGGCGGCAGCATTCGCATCCCGGCGGCGTTTTGCGGCCTTTACGGCCTAAAGACGACGGACGGAGCTATGACGGATTTCGGTGGTTCTCCGGGCGAACCGGGCGACCCTAAATACCATAGAATGATGGTCACCGGCCCGATCGCGAGTACTGTGGACGACATCGACCTTGCCTGGAAGGCGATGATGAACAAGTGGCCCGAGCAAAAGGCAAAAATGCTCGAACCGAAGGCTGAACTAAAAGATTACAAGGTCGCGTATCTCGACGAATGGAAATTTGGCAACGATAAGGTGATCGTCAGCCGCGACATCAAAGAAAAGCTGAGCAAGTTGGCCGAATCGCTAAAGAGCAACAAAGTTTCGGTCACCGCCGACCAACCCGCCGATTACGACAAGATGGTCGCGATGCATCGGATGCTTGCGATCTATGTGATGTTTGAGAAAGTGCCGTGGCTGTTTCGCCAGTTGGTCATTCGCGACTTTAAGAACTCGGACAATCATCGCATCGACATGTCGGAGGTCTTTGACCGGATGTCGGATATGGACAAGTCAAAATACGACGACATTTTAAAACGCCGTGATGCTCTGCGAGACCAGATGGAGGCGTTTCTCGGCAAGTATGACTTTTTGATAATGCCGGTCACGACCACGCCGGCCATCAAGCACAATCCCGAACACACGCCGATCTCGGTAGACGGAACTAACGTCGATTACTGGGACAATTTTCTCTATCCGGTGGTTTTCAATGCAACGGGTCATCCGGCGCTTGCGATCCCGCTCGGACTGAATGCCGAGGGCGTTCCCATCGGCGTTCAGGTCGTCGGACGGATGAATTCGGAGAAACAGCTGATCAAATTTGCCAAGCTGATCGAACCGCTGCATGCAGGTTTCATAAAGCCGGAGATCAAATAAGATAGGTGTTCAATAAAGCAGGAACGGCAAACGATCATTCCTGAACTGCATTACCCCATCTGACCAAGACGACGTGATTTGCTCGAGCGATGCTCCCGATTCGATCGCAATACGGATCTTGTCAGTACCGCAGACGACGTCGAAAGGGTTTTGATCAAACACGTACTCGTAAGGGTCGCGTTTCCATTCGAATTTGTCGGTGTAGAGGTCATATGCCGTTTTGATCATCGCTATACCGACGATGACGGGCGTGAAAGCCTCGCGATCGGTGACGTGGATCTGGACGCCGCCGCAGGTGCGGTCGGCGCATTTTTGGAACGTCGGGCGAAAGAATACGTGGCGAAACCTGACGCCCTCGAATTTGTACGCGTCGAGTGCCTCGACCCAATCGTACGGATCGATGAACGGTGCGCCGTTGAGTTCGAACGGTTTGGTCGTGCCGCGGCCTTCGGAAAGCTCGGTGCCTTCGACATGAACGGTCGCAGGGAAAACGATGCACGTCTCGGCGGTCGGGATATTCGGACTCGGAATGATCCACGGCAGGCCGGTTTCGCTCCACCACATATCGCGGGTCCAGCCCTGCATTTCGACGACCTCGAGGTCGCAGCCGATGGCGAAATGGTCGTTGAACATCCGCGCGAGTTCGCCGATCGTCATTCCGTGACGCGTCGGGAGTTCGAACTGGCCGACGAACGATTTGAATTCGTGCTCAGTTATGTTGCCTTCGATCGCGTTGCCGTTGATCGGATTTGGCCGGTCGCAGACGACGACTTTTTTGCCAAACAGTTTCGCCGCACGCATGCAATTTGCCATTGTGTAGACAAACGTATAAATGCGGCAGCCGACGTCCTGCAGATCGACGACGAAAGTGTCGATGTCGCGGACCATTTCGTCGGTCGGTACACGCGTTTCGCTGTAGAGCGAATAGACCATTCGGCCCGTTCGCTCATCGACCGCGTGCGGTGTCTCGATCATGTTGTCCTGCAGATCGCCGCGAATTCCGTGCTGCGGGCCGAAGAGCGTTGTCAGTTCAAATTCGTCACGCTCGCCAAATGCGTCAGCGGCATGTACGAAAGTATCGGGCAAAACGGACGCCTGATTGCACACAAGCCCGATCCGCTGGCCGCGGATGACATCTATCTTGTCGCTGAGCAGGCGTTCAACGCCTAGACGGATTCTATTCATTGGTAAAAAGAAATGCCCACGAAATACACGAAACACACGAAATATCAGAAACTACTTTCGTGTTTTTAGTGCATTTCGTGGGCAAAGATACGAAGCCTATGCCTCAACGGTCGGAGCGCCCGGAGCGTTCTTCATCACGGACTCGATGCCGTTTTCCATCGATGCTTTCGACGAATACATTTCGCTGCGGCCGATCTCCTGGCCGTTTCCTGCCTTTATGACAAAATACGGATCACCTTTGGCCGACTCGCGGCGCTCGAAACGGCCTTCGTCCGCGGCATTTTTCGAGACCGACGCGATGCCGTTCTCGGCTGCCGATTTTGATTCGTACATTTCCGACGAAAGAATGATCTGCCCGTTTCCGGCTAAGAGATTAAAATGATACTTACCGTTTTTTGCTACTTTTAATTCAAATTTTCCTGCCATAATATTGTCTCCTTAAAGAAAGTCTAAAGTAATACGGATCGTTAATAATACGCTCTACTGTGTGTAAAATATCGCACACCTTTTGCCGGCTCGCAACATGTACTATTCAAGAAAATCGTGCGGCATATCACGCGGGCCGAGGTTGTTTCGCTTGATAATGCGGACGCAGCCGTTCCATCGGAGGATAGCATCGTCCTTGCCCGCGGGCCTCATCGATTCGGCGGTCTCGAAACAGTCCATCGCCTGGCGAAAAAGCTCGTATGCACCGACTCCTCCGCGGGCGAGTTCGGCTTTTGCACGGCGTTCGTACATGATGCCGGTATAATATGAACGTTCGTAATCGCCCTTGATCCGCGTGATGTATTCGGTAATACGGGCGTCGCCGATAGCGTAATCTTTGCCAAAACGATCTGACATCGCGAGGACGATATTCTTTAGAGCATCCTGATTCTCAGGCTCTATCGCCAAAATGTCGAGATAAATGCTTTCGGCGGCACCGGGCTCATTAAGCAGTCGGTAACGGTTTGCCTTTTCGAGTGCGGCCGCGACTGCGTCGGATGAAAGAGGTTTTAGTTCGAACATAAATGCCTTTTAATCCCCCGTATTCTGGCTCGTAAATTCGCGTTCATTTCGACGCCAGTTTATAAATCCCATTATAAGCCCGAAAAGTGTTCCATGCAGAATGAAGCGGAGCCAGGTCGTCGAATCTGCAAAATACTGGCCGAACGACTGAGCTTCGCCCGGGAACAGAAAATAACCTACGACCTGTAAGATCACGGCAAATGGCCCGCCGGTGATCAGGATCCCGTCAACGAGCAGAAAGCGCCAGATGCCTTTTTTGCGCTTAAGGGCCCAAACTTCGGGTGAATATTTCATTTCTTTCTAAACAGCTTGACGAGTTTTTTGAGCGGGTCGTAGTGCTTGTCAACAACGCGTTCCTTAAGCGGAATGATAGCATTATCCGTGATCGTAATGCCCTCGGGACAGACCTTTGTGCAGCATTTTGTAATGTTGCAATACCCGATGCCGAAGAGGTCCTTTAGATCCTCAGTACGGTTTTCAGTGTCGAGCGGATGCATCTCGAGTGCCGCGGTGTAGACGAGGAATCGAGGGCCGATGAATTCCTCGTGTTTGGCGTGGTCGCGCAGCACGTGACAAACGTCCTGGCAGAGGAAACACTCGATACACTTACGAAATTCCTGCACGCGGTCGACGTCTTCCTGCTGCATCCGCCAGCTGCCGTCCTCGGCGTCAGGTGCTCTCGGTTTGAACTTCTTTATACGTTTTTTGACCTCGTAGTTCCACGAAACGTCGGTGATCAGGTCTTTGACCGGCGGAAATGCACGGATCGGTTCGATCGTTACGGGTTCATCCAGCGGGATCGTGTCGAGACGCGTCATGCACATCAGCTTTGGCATGCCGTTGATCTCGGCCGAGCACGAACCGCATTTGCCGGCCTTGCAGTTCCAGCGGCAGGCGAGGTCCGGGGCAGACT
>CAZVDM010000122.1:0-11058 GCA_964625555.1 uncultured Chloracidobacterium sp. | reverse complement strand
TGTCAGTTGGTGTTCGCAGCAGCGTGGTACGCCGGGCATTCCGCTGCTCGAATACACACACGCTGACATGCACCGCGAATACAACACCGAAAAATGGTGTGCCCCGACCTGTACCATCCAATGCGTCCACCAGGTCGGACACCTCGACGCCTGGCGCGACCCGCAAATGTCGCTCGGAGATTACAACAAAAAGAACGGCGGCGGATTAAAAAAAGAAACGGTCGCACAGGTGCTCGGAGCCGACTAGGCGCAAGATGTCGAACCTCGAAGACGGCAAAACTGAAAAGGTTGCGGCGATAATCCGATCTACACACACGCAAAGAATCAATAGGTTACTTGTTGTTGGATGCGGCAAAGGCATCGAAGCGGCGATCCTCGCTCAGCAGCTCGGCGCCGAGGTGACTGGCATCGACCTGAAAGATGAATTCGACGCGACGGCCGGCCGCTACGCGGATCTGAAGATCGGTGATGCGACGCAACTCGAATTCGAGGATGATTCGTTCGATTACATCTTCAGTTACCACGCACTTGAACATATCGATGACCCTGAGCTCGCGCTTCGCGAAATGCACCGTATCCTCAAGCAAGACGGCGGATTCTGGATCGGAACGCCAAATCGTTCGCGGATCGTCGGCTACATCGGCGGAAAAGATACGTCGCTGAGAGAAAAGGTCCGCTGGAATATCGCTGATTGGAGGACTCGTCTTGCGGGCAAGTTTCAAAACGAATTCGGCGCTCATGCCGGCTTCACGTCGGCCGAACTGCACGGCATACTTACCAACGTCTTTTCGACTGTGACCGATGCTACCGACAGGTATTTTTCGACGATCTATTCAAATCACCCAACATTCATTCGAGCGATCAGATCTTCGGGTATTTCACGCATCATCTATCCAAGCGTGTATTTTGTTGGTAAAAAATAACTGTGGAAGGATATCGTTTCATCGGTCGTTGTCGCCTTCCGCATACCAATCGACGTGTTTTGACCATCCCAGACAGGAGAGGCAAGACGTCCAGGTCCATTGATGTGAGCAGGTAGGGCAGAGGCCGCCGGTGTCGAACGTATTCCACTCGGTTCCGCAGCCACCGTAGAAATATTCCGGATGTTCGCAGTCCCAACAGGTCCAGCGGCTATTCGGTAACGGTGACCAGCGGCAGATCGGACATCGGATCTTTTTGGTTTTGTCCTCACTATCGGCGAGATCGTTTTGACACATGACTTCGTCGTGATCGCCTGACTTTCTGAACAAGGCGTATACAGGCCGCGACGGTGAAAACAATAGTCCGAGGTGGGGCAAACGCAGTGTGTTAATGTTCATACAAAAGCTCTTCCTATTGAAATTTAACACCGATCGTGGAATATTTTCTATGCTATACCGGAATTAAGAACTGCGACCATGACAAACTTGTTCATTCCCTTAATACTTGGAACAAATCGCAAAGATCGGCAGAGCGAACATGTCGCGAATTGGGTATGCGCAAAGATGCGTGAGCGCGGTGACATCGAAACCCAGCTTTTTGATGTGCGTGATTTCGAATTGCCGCGAGACCATTACGGTACAGAGATAGGGCATTTGTTTCCGGCTTGGCGGGATGCGATCATCAGAGCTGACGGGCTTGTAGTCGTTACGCCTGAATACAATCATGGTTATCCCGGAGCCCTGAAGAGTGTTCTCGATCTGCTGTTAAAAGAATATATTCACAAAGCCGTCGCATTTGTCGGCGTTTCGGCCGGGCCGTGGGGCGGGACGCGAGTGATCGAGTCCTGTGTGCCGATGGTTCGTGAGCTCGGCCTAACGGTCACATTTTCCGACCTCAATTTTCCGCTCGTCAAAACCAAATTCGACGACGAGGGAAACCTGCTCGACGATGCATACGAAGGCCGCGTTACCGGCTTTCTCGACGAACTCGTCTGGATGGCATCGACGCTGCGCTGGGGCCGCGTGAACCTTTCCTCAAAATACCATCAATAGGTTATCCTATCTTCGGACGGGAAAACTGTAATGATCCATAACGAAATGCACCGTTCGCACCGAGTCGGCTGGTTGAGAGCCGCCGTATTGGGTGCGAACGACGGTATAGTTTCAACATCGTCGCTGGTCATCGGTGTAGCCGCTGCGGCTTCGGGGCACGAAGCGGTGATGCTTGCGGGCGTTGCCGGTTTGTTTGCCGGAGCGCTGTCGATGGCTGCGGGAGAGTATGTTTCGGTTTATTCACAAGCAGACACCGAAAAGGCGGATATTGAACTTGAAAAGAAACATCTCGAGGCCGAGCCGGAATTCGAGCTTCGGGAACTCGCCGCGATCTACGAAGGCCGTGGGCTTACGCCGAAACTTGCCAGCGAGGTTGCGGAACAACTGATGGCCCACGACGCTTTGGGTGCTCATACACGTGACGAACTTGGCATTTCAGAAATGACGACCGCCAGACCACTGCAGGCAGCCATATTTTCGGCCGCCGCATTTTCGGTTGGGGCCGCCTTGCCATTGGTCGTTACCTGGTTCACTCCGTTCGCAGTGATGATCTGGGCCGTAGCAGTCAGCTCGCTGGTATTTCTTGCGGTCCTCGGAGCCGTGGCCGCCAAGGCCGGCGGAGCAGGTATGCTTAAAGGTTCTGTGCGGGTCCTATTTTGGGGAGCCATCGCGATGGCCGTCACGGCTGGTGTTGGCAAGTTGTTCGGAGCGGTCGTATAGAAATTATCGTTTTGGAATTGCTTCGCCGATCGACCAGACGATTACCGAACTCGACAACCCGTGACCCGAGAGGCGGCCGGCCATCATTATTATTGTCTCGCCGGGAGTTACGACGCCGGCCTCGATAAGCGTTTTTTCACCGATCTTCAGAAGATCGCCTGTCCTGTCCGTCCCTGTGTTCATTAGGTCAAACATCGTAATGTCACCGATCGACTGCTCGAGATCAGCGGAGCTTAATTCATCGTGATAAAAAGGCCTAACGCCCCAGATCAGCGATAGCTGGTTTCGCACGTCCCGCGATGTCGTAAGGGCAAATGTCTGCAAACCCGAACGCACCGTAGAAAGACGCCTTGCCATCAAACCGGACTCGGTAAATACGGCAACTTTTTCGGTCATCATCTCTTTGGCAGCGTAAGCGGCGGCCTTGCAAAGAGCCTGGCTCGTGCGGCCTGAAGGTTCTTGGGAAAATTTGATCGGCTTTTTGAGCTGCGCAGGGCTGATCGTTTCCGCGGCGTCTATGATACGGACCATCGTTTTGATCGATTCAACAGGATGATGGCCCGAAGCCGTTTCGGCCGAGAGCATTACGGCGTCAGTACCGTCCCATACGGCATTAGCGACGTCGGACGCCTCAGCTCGCGTCGGAAATGGATTTTCGATCATCGATTGCAGCATCTGCGTCGCTGTGATCACAAATTTGTCGTTCGTCACAGCCTTTTCGATGATCAGCTTCTGATAAACCGGCACGAGTTCGACACTGGTTTCGACGCCGAGATCGCCGCGTGCGACCATCAGGCCGTCGGTTTCGGCAATGATCGCATCGAGATTGGCTATCGCTTCGCTCTTTTCGATCTTTGCGACCAGCAGAGGCCGGCCAAGCTTTCGCTTGTTAAGTGCTTTGATCTTTTCTTTTGCCTCACGGCAATCGTCAGCTGTTCTGACAAAGGACAGCGCAATGTAATCGACATTCTGCGTCATTGCCCATTCGAGATCAGCGTGATCTTTCTTGGTCATTGACGGTATCGGCAAAGTGGTGTTCGGCAGATTAATTCCTTTGCGTTCGCTCAAGCCGCCGCCGACCAGAACACGGCAATTGATGTCCGTATCGGTCTTTGACTCAACGATCAGCTCGATCGCACCGTCGTCGATCAATATTCTTGCGCCGGTTTCAACGACTCCCGGCAAGCCATCGTAGTTCGTACCGACCTCATTTTGATCACCTTCTAATTCCCGTGTCGTAATAGTGAACGGGTCGCCTTCGTGAAGTACTACGCTTGCGCCTTTGAGCAGCTTGCCGGTACGGATCTTCGGCCCGGAGAGGTCTACGAGTATCGATAACGGCAAATCAAGCGAAGCCGCCGCCGCCCGTGCATTTGCAATGGTTTGAGCATGTTCCGACTGGATACCATGCGACATGTTGATCCTCACGGCGTTCAGTCCGGCACGGATCATCGTTTCGATTATCGGTTGAGTATTCGACGCAGGTCCGAGCGTCGCTAGTATCTTTGCTTTTCGCATTGGATTGATTTTAACGCAAAGTCGCAGAGACGCGAAAGGTCAGACCAGATCATTGACCAAGCTCGGCCAGTTTCGAGAGATAGCTGTTGACCGTCGCGACAAACGTCGAATGCGACCACGTGAGCGGCGAAACGGAGAGTTCTTCGCCCGTGAGCGGATTAACCTGTTCTGCCAGGATTCCTGAGGGAAGAGCACGATCATGCGTCCACTGAATTATCTCGAACGGCCGTGCGAGATCGGCCTTAGCTGCAGCTTTAGCAATATAATATTCGGCAAGCCAAAGTGTACAGATGAACCAGGAGTTTCCTGTGACCTTGTCCGAAACGCGCATATATCCGTCGTTCTCGAAGCGAGCAACACCGCCGAAATCGGTCATGTTTGTAAGCTGGCTCTCGACCGCCTTCATTGTGTTTTCGACCATGGGGTCCGCGACGTCGATGCAGCCAAAATAAAAAACGGCAAATAATGAGGCGTCGATCGTTGCATCAGGCGTAAACGAATCGTCGCCGTTTGATTGAAGCGATCGCAAGAAGCGGCCGAGGTCGTCCCTAAAAAGATGTTCACTCATGGCGGTGACGATCTCATTCGCGGCGTTATCATAGCCGTCTGCCCGTTCATTTTCGCCAAATAACCGTGCAAAGTTCGCTGAGGCACGCAATCCCGCGACAACCGTCGCGCAGGTAAACGTATGGACACCGAGCCGGTCCTCCCACAAGTTCCAACTCGGTTTGGGAAGTCCGGTTTTCATATCGCGAAATTCGACCATGAAATCGGCGCATGGGATGATCATCGCTTCATACAACCTTTGGATAAATTCGACGTCGCGGTCCTTTTCAAAATGCTTCCACAACGCCCAAAGTACGAGTGACGTCTCATCCTCTTGGATCGGCACCATCGAAATCTTGCGGTAATTATCCCAACGCGGATGCCAACTCGAACCGAGTGTGCCATCAGGATTGTATTTTTGAAAGAAATAACCGCCCGGGTGCATCGCATTCGCGCAGAACTCAAAATATTTGCGGCTGATCTCCGGATAGCCGGCCTGATCGAGGGCATTAGCGACAAAAGAACCGTCGCGCATCCATGAATAGCTATAATTGTCGGTCGCACGTTCGGAAACGTCCGAGTCATTTGCTGCAATGATCGCTCCGTCATGATCGATCTGTGTGCGGATGACCAGGAGGCTTCGTTTGTAGAATCGGATCAGTTCATCCGAAAGATCAGCGAAATCGATCTCATTTCGATTGACCCATTCCCGCCAAAAAAGCTCTGTTTCGCCAAAATACTTCTCAGGGCCGCGCTCGAGGGCGTGAGAATTCAATTCATCTACTTGTTGGTGAGAAATGCCGGCAGCGATCCAGTAGAAGAATTCGTGCGACGCCTTCGCGTCCAGTCTAAAATGAACGCCGATCGTCGAATCGACCGAGCCTTCGGTGATCGGGCCGCCGTGAAGTTCGCCGTCCTCAGCGTCACGCCAGGTACCTTCGCTGTTGCGAAATGCCTTTCGTCCTGTGGCAAATGAAGTAAAGCTCGGCTGGGTATTGATGAGAAAATAGCGGTGCTTTTTGTAGTGAATTATCGCCCGGTTGTCAGGGTCGAAAAAAGCGGTATCACCGACTTTGTTCTCGTAAATGCGAAAGTCGTGATGCAAAAAAACGCGGACCTCACGCGAACTTCCGCTCAGATCCGTTACATTCAGACGGCGGAGATATATATTTTCACGGCCTGCGACGGAATCACTGCAGACGATCCTTATCCCGAGTGTCTCGTTAACGAGCGTTACGTCAGTGACAAGAGTTCCAGGCAAGTACTTAAGCGTCCGCTGCCAATCGTTCTCGTAGACCCATGAAAAATCGCCGTCGACCCAAACGCCAAATCGAAAAGGAAAGCCCTCCGTATGATTCTCTTGCCCGACATGCGGAAAATAAATATCACGGATCTGATATTTATCGTCAAAATTTACAAGCAAGCTGCCGTTACCAACCGGAATGTCACGCATAAGATTTCAGAAAGAGTGCTCTTTTAACATTCTACACAGATTTCTGACGGACGAGGCTAATGATAATTGTCCTAATGTTGATCGGCGGGGCTAGAAAATGAACTTAAGACCTAGTTGAAACTGGCGGCTTTCTTGCGAGATCGATTGATTGCGCGCTCGGAAATCCGGGAATGGACCGATAACTTCGCCCGTCATCTGATCTGTATCGACCAATACATTGGAATATCCCACAATGCTGTTTATGTTGAGCACATTTTGGAATTCGCCAAAGACTTCCAGTTTGAACCGCTCCCCGAAATTGAAAAAACGGGAGTAGCGCAGATCAGCATTAACCTGCGGCGGTGTTTTTCCTGCATTTCGTTTTACCCCGACGGGCCTGTCCACATCAATGCCGTCGCCATTAAGGTCGATAACATCTGCGTAAATATTAAATCGTTGACCGCTATTGGCGGTGGCGATAATACCAACTTGATTGTTATTGAAAAGACGCCGAAGCATTTTGTTCTTAATGTTAAACTTCGGCTGAAGAACGATACTCATTCCGAAAGTATGACGTTGGTCGGCAGACGAGAACCCTCTGTCTAACCCGCGATTGGTGGGGTCGGACAAAAATAGGCCCTCGATGTCGCCGTCGGGCGTGTCGTTGACGGCTTTTGAAAGCGTATAGTTGATGCTGAACTGAACGCCGCCTGATAACCGCTGTTTTAACTGCAAAGCCAGTGCGTCGTAGCTAGCAACTCCGTCGGATTCGGCTATAACGATCGTGCCAAATCTTGGGTCAAGCCGGTCATTACCAAACACAGGCCTGCCATCCGCCAGAAAGCGAACCGGATTAATGGCATTGATGTTGCGGTAAACATTTAGATGCCGTCCGGCGGAATGGACGTAGCCGACAGCGAACGACATATTTTCGGTGATAGCCTGTTCAAGCTGAATATGTGAGTGGATCGCATACATTGTTTGATAATCTCGCGCGATCGTGTAGATATCCTGTTGCGGTGGAACTGTGCCGGGCGGTAAATTCGCGAGCGTATTTGGAAAAGCCGGTGAACCCGGGGTGTTCGGCGTAAAACTTAAACTAAAGAAGCGTGGATTTCCGTTAAATTTTATTACGTCGCGATAGATGGCCAAAAGCGGAGCTTCATAATAGATTCCTGCTCCGACTCGTAGAATGGTTGGGCGTTTACCTTCGCGTAACGAATAAACCATTCCCAGGCGTGGTGCGAAATCGTTTTTGTCCTGTTTAAAATGCTGCGATAGCGGAAATAGCGATGTCGGTTCAGCTTTGGGGATATTGTAAAAATCGTAGCGCAGCCCGTAACTAAACTTCAGGCGACGCGAAAATTTCCAATCGTCCTGAACAAAGAAATTCCAGTAGGTCGCCTTGTAGCGATTGTCGGGGTCGCCAAAGTTCTGTTCATAAGTCGAGTAACTGCGTGGGTTGGCTCCTGTGCGGGCCGCAATATAGTTGTTTATCGAAGTGAATCTGTAAATGCTAAAGATCGCAACGCGTTCGGAATA
This sequence comes from uncultured Chloracidobacterium sp., assembly GCA_964625555.1. Taxonomy (GTDB): domain Bacteria; phylum Acidobacteriota; class Blastocatellia; order Pyrinomonadales; family Pyrinomonadaceae; genus OLB17. Next base: position 3,327 of record CAZVDM010000122.1, on the reverse strand, counting down.
GTCGTGTCGGCTAAATCCGCCGCCGAATTTGATAACGTGCGTACCGGTGAGCCGCGTCAGGTTGTCCTGAAACTGAGTGATCTTTAGCGGCGGGGCAACCGTATCCGCTTGCGTCGACGGGCCGAAATTTGCTATGCCGGGAATCGTTATCGTGGGTCCGGTACCAGAGAATTCATTTTTCCGTGAAACCGAATTACTCTGAGCGAATCCAAAGCGGAACTCATTAAAGACCTTCGAAGTATAGGAGGCAAGCTGGACACCAAACCCGCTGTCAACAGACGCTGAATCAATCGTGCGCTCCAGCGTATTGAATCTTCCCCCTATGGCATTCTTCGTATTTACGTCCGAATGATTAATCCGGGCGCTCATGCGATTATTGCTATTTATTTGTAGGTCAGTTCGGAAAATATAAGTAGAACCGAGTTCAACTCCGGGAATGGCAGCAGGGAAGATCGAGGGCGAAAGTCCAGCAGCGATGAGCCGGTCACGGTTAGCGGGTGTGATCGTCAAAAGACGTGCGGCGCTCGCTTTATCGTCGCGATACTGCCGTTCATAGCCAAAATAGAAATGCCAACGGTCTATGATGATCGGACCGCCAACCGCCACCGCAAAAATGTTCGCATTGTTGTCTGGCAGGTCCGCCGCCGGAAAAAAGAAAGGTCGCGAATAGAACGACGGCCGGCGAAACCGATAACTGACCGCGCCGCTAAGTGCATTCGTGCCCGAAGGCGTAACGATATTCATGATCATGCCCGGCGTGTCGCCAAACTCAGGGGCGAACCCGTTTGTTACCATCTGAATTTCGCTTACAGAAGTTTCGGATATTGTCAGAAAACGTGTCCGACGATCATAGCTGGTATTAGTATTTCCGTCGATCTGAAAATTAACCCGCCGCAGATAGCCATTAACATTGAAGCTGGGAAAATTAAATCCGCGGCTCGGCCGGCCGGTAACATTTGCCTGGAGCAACCCGAAGTTATAAGGATTTCGCTGAATAAGCGGCAGATTCTGTACTTCGCGGGTGTTCATCACCCGGCCGAGATCCGTCCTGCCCGTATCGGCAACAGAACTATCCTCTGTAACCGTTATGACTTCGCGAATTTCTCCGGCCTCCAGGACTAGGTCGATCGTTGCACTCTGCCCGGTTACCAGAATGATGCCCTCGCGGACGAGTTTTTTAAAAGTTGTGGCTTCTGCAGCAATGCGGTAGGTTCCAAGCGGAAGAAGCGGAAAGCGGAAAATGCCACTTTCGTTGGTTGTTACGGCGCGTGTTGCTCCTGTTCCGATGTTTGTTGCCGTGATCAGTGCTCTCGGTATTGACGCATTATTCTGGTCTAATACAGTACCCTCGATCTGGCCGTTTTGGGCCTGGGATTGCGAGAAAATGACTTGGTGTGGATTAAATACAAATATACCGACAAGGGCCGAAAAGAAGAAGAATTTTAAGAAACAAGATCGCATTGTCTCAATTTGAACAAAGATCATTTCAATCCGACACGCCTGAGCAGATCGTCAAACCGTGTGTCTGAACGCAGCGGATCGTAACGCGGATTGACCTTAAGGGTGATCAACGTGAAGCGATTTTGATCGACAGCTTTTTCCAGATAATCAATGGCTCTATCGTTATGGCCGAGTTCGATCGAAAGACCTGCCAGATTTGCATAATTTGGCTTTCCGTTCCTCTCATTACTCAATTCTTGTTCAAGCTGCCACTCGTTGACTCCACGCCAACCCGATCTCGCATAGGTAGCTTTCAACAAATTCACTTCCTCGGGTTCTTTGCGTCCCGATAACGTCAGGAGTCGCAAATAATACTCGAACGATCGGTCATTATCACCTTTCATACCGAATGAATTTGAGAGCACGTTATTTGCCATGAAGATCTCGGGATCCATCTCAACCACCTTTTCCTCCTCACGTATCGCTTCGTCATAGCGGCGTGACTGAAACAAGATCCAGCCGTACAAGTGATGATTAGTGATCGACGCGGGTTCGAGGTCGATCGCCGTTCGCATTTCCTCGATCGATTCGTCAGGCCTGCCGAGAATAGCGAGTAATGCGGCGTATCTGCCATGTGTGTCCGAGGAATTTGGTTTCAATTCGATCGCGCGTTTATGTTCGCGTTCGGCCCCGGCAAAATCCCATTCGTAATTGGTTTTGATCAGGCCCAAATACGAGTGTGCCTCGGCGAGGGTGTCGTCGATCTCAAGAGCCTTTTCGACCGCGGCCTTTGCTTTCAGGTACGACTCGGTCGCACGCCGGCCGCCGCCGTTCAAACCACGGGTATGAACACCCGCTAGCTCCGCGTGAGCAAGAGCAAAGGCCGGGTCGATCCTAACGGCATTCTCAAGGTATTCGATCGCCTTGCCGAAGTCGGCCGTTTTCCCTTTTGCATCCTCGGCCACTCCCTGCAAATAAGAGCGATACGCTTCTTCGTCGGTTGTCCCGCGCACAGTCCTAAGGCCGCTCGACGTCGTCACAAATCGCTTTTGAATGAGAGCTGCGACGTCTGCGGCGATCGCATCCTGCATCGCGAATAAATTTGCGGCATCTTTTTCACTCTTGTAAGTTTCTTCGACCTGGCCGTTCACGACGTTGATTAGCTGCGATGTGATCTTGACCTTGCCGTTAGCGAGTTGGTAATTTGACGCCAAGACGTAATCAACCATCTGCTCTTTGCCTGCCGCCACCGCGTCTTGTTCGATGTCAGCATATTTTCGTGTTCCGCTTAAGGGCCGAACAACAAATCCCTTGATCGAGGCGAGCCGTTGGATCAGTGCGTCCGCGATACCATTTTCATAGATCTCGTCTCGGTTGGCGGAGTTGATCGGTTTTAATGGTAAAACAGCAATAGACCTCTGGTCCTTAATGGATAGTGACCGGTAAAAATAGAAATAGTAACCGATCGTGAGAACCGAGGCGACCAATAAAACTGCGGCGCCGGCGATGAACCACTTGTGTCTTGATAGCGATGACGCATCAAGTGGTCTGTCGGCGACAGATGTGTTTGAGACAACTGTAGGAAATTTGAATAGTGCGGCGGTTTCATTCGATTGGACGGCGTGTGAGATCTCAGCTTGTTTGATCGATCTTACCTCGCCGTTAAAACGATAACCTCGACGCCTGAGTGTTTCGATCATCGGTTTTCCCGAAGCGGTCGCGCCAAGCGTTTTTCGCAAAATATGAATGTTTTGGATCAGATTCGACTCTTCGACGAACGCGTTTGGCCAGAGCCGGTCCATCAAAACGTCGATCGCGACGATCTCACCATTTCGCTCGATCAGAGCTAGAAGTGTCTCGACCTGCTTCGGCGTCATGGGAATTTCG
>CAZVDM010000121.1:0-11090 GCA_964625555.1 uncultured Chloracidobacterium sp. | reverse complement strand
CTCATTTGTTCCTACAAAAGGATTGTCACGCCATTTCCACTCGTCGAGGCGCTTAGTGCCCGCGGGCCTGGCCTCCAGGCGGACGTTCTCAAATGTGCCTTTACCAGGGATCGTCAGGGAAGGTACGAGGTAATTTATCTCCGTTTTGTAGCCAAGGCCCCATAGCAGGCGAACCGCGGCCGTTTCTGGCTGAGCCTCACTGCCAAGTTTGGCAACCCAGATCCGCCCCGAGGCGTCTTCGATCCGATACTTCTTATTGTGCCCGGATTTTTCCTCTTCGATGAACTTTATGGACTTCAGGTCGGGTTTCATCGCGGTTCCGCCGGGGCCGGCAAAAAGGTCGAGTGAAGAGATATCCGCTTCTTCCCAAAGCACCGTTTTGTCGGCCGCCACGGCCGATGCTTCCTGTGCGTATCCAATAGCCGAGTACAGTACCAGCAGGAAGAAAAACGATGGTTTGATTAAGTACTTAATAAACATAAATATTACTCCTGTACCCCTAATGGGAATTTTCAATATGGATCACGTTGACCGCCAATTGAAACGACATTTGGCTGTCGAATACCTCGGTGTCATGTTCGCGATTCGGGCGAGTGTATGTACCGTCAGGCTTCAATTCTCTTGCTTTCGCAGTGTCCCGTAGATACGACTCAAGAAACTCGTGGCGTAAGTACCTGCGAAGCGGCGGTGAATAGACGGGCGTGAGCACCTCGACCCGGCGATCGAGGTTGCGCGGCATCCAATCGGAACTGCCTGTATATATTTTGGCGTCACCGCCATTCTCGAAATAGTAGACGCGGCTGTGTTCCAGCAGGCGCCCGACGATGCTCCGGACCCTGATATTTTCCGACAGTCCACGGACACCGGGTCGAAGCGTGCACACGCCGCGAATGATAAGATCGATCTCGACGCCGGCACGCGACGCATCGTATAGAGCATTTACGATCTCGGCATCCGCGAGCCGATTCATTTTTGCGATTATCCGAGCAGGTTTACCGACCTCTGCATTTGCCGTTTCGCCCTTTATCAATTTGAGCATTTGTTTGCGAAGATAGATCGGAGCGACCACAAGTTCGTTGAAACTCTCAGGCCGGGAATAGACGGTGAGATAGTTAAACAATTCCGTCGCGTCCGCTCCGATAGCGTCGTTTGCCGTAAGCAGGCCAAGGTCGGTGTAGAAGGCGGACGTTTCCGGATTGTAATTTCCGGTGGCGATATGGACATAGCGTCTGAGGTCTTCGCCCTCGCGCCGAATTACCAACGTCGTCTTGCAATGCGTCTTGAGGCCCAAAATGCCGTAAACGACGTGAACACCTGATTCCTCGAGCCGTCTTGCCCACTCGATGTTATTCTCTTCGTCGAAGCGGGCCTTTATCTCGATCAAGACGGTCACCTGCTTACCACTTTCGCTCGCCTCGATCAAAAGCGGGGCTATCGGCGATTCGGCTCCGATACGGTAAAGGCACATTTTGATCGCCAAGACATCCGGATCATTTGCTGCCTCGCGAATGAAATCCGTCACTATCGAATACGGCATATACGGATGGTGAAGCAAGATATCACCGCGTTTGATCAGTTCAAAGGTTGACTCGCCGCTCCCGAATTCGGCCAAATTACTGACCTTTAGCGGGGCATCCTTAAGCTCCGGCCGATTTATCTTGTATAGGGCCGACAGGTCGCCGGAATTGAATATGCCTTCGATCCGGTAGATGTCGGCCGGTACGATCTCAAGCGACTCGCGGAGATATTCGACCATTTCGTCCGGCATCTCACCCGAAACTTCGAGCCGCGAGACCTCGCCAAAGCGACGCAGTTTGAGATTCTCCGTCATTGCCTCTAAAAGGTCTTCGGTTTCCGCTTCACGAAGGTCGATGTCCGCGTCGCGAGTGATTCGGAAAATATGACAGTCTTGCGGGACTGCCTCCGGTACCAGTTGTGCGATATTCGCGATCACTAGATTCTCCGCCAACACAAATTGTGACTCCGTGCCAGGAACGGTAACTAGACGCGGAATAAATGGCGGGATCTTAAGCCGAACGAAAAAATCATCGCCGATCCCGCGTCCGTCGCGGGCCTTTCGAGTGCGTTTATGGAGCTTCGGCGAGGCGAACATGCCGACGTTTATACTTCCGCCCGAAATGTACGGGAAAGGATGTGTCGGGTCGACCGCCTGCGGAGTCAGCAGTGGATAGATGCTCGAATTGAAATAGCGATCCAACTCGTCGCGAGCTTCGGGCGCGAGTGACTCGACCGCGACGATCGAAATGCCTTCCCGTTCGAGAGCAGGCATGATCTCTTCGGAAAGGCACAGCGATTGGATCTCCAGCAGTTCGGAGACGCGGCCCCTGATCTCCTCAAGAAGCTCGGGCGTTGAATAACCATCCGCAGAAACGCCAACCTCGTGATCGAGCTTTTCTTTAAGTCCCGAAACGCGGATCATAAAAAACTCGTCCAGGTTGGAAGACAAGATGGAAATGAACTTTAGGCGTTCCAGCAGCGGATGACGATGATCTTGTGCCTCCTCGAGAACACGGCGGAAAAACTCGATCAGACTAAGATCGCGATTGATAAAATTCGCCATCGACGACGGCGAAGCAACCGGTGACCGTGAGGTGATGGTTCCGACATCGAACTCAAGAATGTGGGCTGAATTTTCCATCATATATACTTATAATGCGGAGACTTCCCCAGGGGAGAGGGTTAGAGTATGCCCAATGCGCGCGATCACGCATCTACCGCCATTAGCAGTAGACTAAATTGCGTGCGATTGGTCTGTAAGGTAGGACACTTACGAAAAACGTGTGGTTTTTTCGATCTGTGGACGCTTAAGAGGATTTTAGGGCAAGTTTTGACGCAAAAGGATCTGGCGAACGCGATACGCGTTCCGATCGATCAGGCAGCGTCGCCGACGAGTTCTTCGTTTTCGCGGAGCAGCGTGTTGAGGGAATTTGGGTCGCAGTTGCGGTTTTTGAGCAACGCTTCGGCAAGCTCGAAGAGCGGGGCCGGGATCTCGGAAGGTTCTGTTGAAAGGTCTTCGGTCGATTGAGGATAGCGCGAATAGAACTCGGCCTCGGCGGTGCAGAATTCGCACGTCGACATGTGGATGCGGATGTCGACCGCACGTTCGCGCATCAGATCTCCATTTTGGAAATCGAGCAGCTCGTCGGACGAGGGGCAATCTTCGTTTTTGCAGAAATTTACTGACTTTGCAGTGAACATAGAGTGCAAACTACCTTTCAGACCTCTACCAGCCGGCTCGCATAATAAGAGACGGACTGTTTTAGTGTTACAACGAAAGTAAATCTGTAATGGCCGTTTGCTTCCATAACTTGGCGGTTAAATTTTGCCCAAAACGCCGTAAAATATGCGATCTCGGGCTTTGTGTTTGCGTAAGCCATTTAATTGCAACAGTTAGGATAAGTGTGTAAAATATAATCAACAATGCAAAAACTTGTTGCTCAAACACACCATAACTGCTAATATCTTAAGTGTAGGTAGTGAGAGGCATTTATCTCACACGCCATCAAACAAGGATTAACAGCATAGCTCGGCGGTTAACCCAGCCAATTCTTTCTACCAAAAACATTCGCGTTAATCGAAATTGTGTTCGCATCCTGACGCATTAGGTGCGCATTGATAGCGAGGCGAACGTGCCGACTCTTGCAAGCCAAACGACGACACAAACAGTTCTCGACCGCGTAGGAAAGGACGATAGCTCTCGGAAAGGCTGATTATGAATCAAGTGAAAACACAGGAACGTCCTACACGTCCGGCACCGAACAGGCAAATTCGGGTAGGGAAGTGGAACGACAGTTTAAAGACATCTGACGTAAACCAGATCTGGATCGAACTGCACCGCATCGTGTCGTCGCATCCGCTGGTCCGTGCGTCAAAACGCGCCGGCTTTCTTGTCGAAGAAGGCAAGCACAATGCGTACACCGACCTGACCCAGGAACTGTTCGTCGCCCTCCTCAGCAAAGAGCGTTTTCAGCATTACGTCGACACGGCCATGTCCGATGCCGAGATCGAGGCCGAGATCAGCCAGATCGAGCTGACCAACATGCTGACGGCCGAGCTCCGCAAACGCTATCCCGAATCATACAGGTTGGCACGCCGCATCTCGACATTGATCCAGACCGGCAAGGCGTTCAAACGTTTTGATAACATCGGTCATCCTGAGGTTCATCGCCGTCTGGCAGATCGACTCTATGGCCTTTCGGATTGGAAAGAGCAAAAGATGCGACGCGATGTGCAGGAAATGGACGAACGCGTCAAGGTGGTTTCGTTCCAGAGCCGTGATACGCGTATGGTCGGCTGCACAGGCGATGCGCAGATCGTGATCAGCAATGTCGAACTCGAAAAATTGATCATCCGCGTTTTCAAGGCGATCGATTCGCCTGTGGATGTTCGTTCGCTTCGTTCATTTGTAATGTCGCGGCTCCCGATAATGGACATTCATCTGGTTCCGGTCGGCAGCGGCGGCAACGAAGATGACGACGACCGGATGGAATTTGAGTTCAAGGACATTCGCGAAACGCCCGAAGAGGACCTGCTTCGCAACGAAGCCGAACTCGAGGCTGCAGGGTTTGTCGACGGATTTTTAGGCACTCTTCACAAATCGGTCCGCGGCAAAGCAAAACAATACGACCGCATGATCAACGTGCTCTGGCATTGCTATCTCGTCTCGGACAGCGGCAACCAACTCGAGGTCGCCGAGATGCTCGGTGTATCCGATTCGCTCGTCTCGGATTACCGCAAACGCATCGAAGCGAACCTTCAGCAGTTGACATTCAGCGGCGTCAACGAAGCCCGTCATTTCGAAAAAGCATTGAAACGAAAAGTGCGTGACATGATCACCATGGATCGGGAAGAAGTCGCGGCTTAGCAACTTGCCGGGCGTAGCAATATTCCTGGACGCAAAAAAGGCAGCCGCAGATGTCAGTCAATCAAAATAAGAGTCACGATTTCGAACCGTTCGCGCCGTCAGTGAAAACTGACGGCGGTGCGGTTCGCGGCGATTTTGCGACCATGAAACCGCCGGCAAACCAGGGGGCGGTCGATGGCATTACCGATAGCTTACGGAATCCGGAAAGGCTGGAAGAGGCGACTTCGTTCCAAAATCGCGCACCGGGAGCAGTTCATGCTCCGCGTGCAGAGCCGGCAGAGACCCTGACCCGACCGGCCGTCGAGTCTCAAAATCCAAATACCAAGGCCGCGAGAAAAGCAGAGAAGGCCGAAAAGGACCGCGAGGTATTGACCAGCGAGAACTGGCTCGTCCGCAACGGACATACTTTCACGTACATTGGGCTCTATCTATTTTCTATTCTCGTCCTGTTTCGGCCGTATGAGATCATACCCGGGCTCGGCTTTTTGTCGGCAACGGCATTCTATTTCGCCTTAGCGACTCTGCTGATCTACCTGCCGTCTCAGCTCGCCGCCGAAGGCAATCTGACGATGTTTTCGACCGAGGTCAAGGCGATCCTTGCAATGACCGTGATCGCGATCATGACAATGCCGATCGCGAAAGACCCGGGCCTCGCGTGGGAAAAATTCAACGACCCGTTCATCAAAGCGGTCGTAATATTCATCGTTCTCGTCAATGTCGTCCGTACGCACAAGCGGCTGATGGGGCTGATGTGGCTGTCGTTCGGGATCGCGGTTTACCTGTCATTTGCCGCCCTTGATATGTATCTCAAGGGTCAGTTCAATGTCGAGGAATATCGTGTCGCGGTCGATGTCGGCGGTATGTTCGGAAACCCCAACGAGATGGCGATGCACTTGGTGATGATGACACCGCTCGTCATTACGCTTGGCATCGCGGCAAGATCGTCGCTGCTGCGATGGACATATTTTACGATGGCGTTTTTATTCGTCGCGGCGAATATGGTCACATTTTCACGCGGCGGATTTCTCGGTCTGCTCGCGACCGGCGTTGTGCTAGCGTGGAAGATAGGACGGCGACAACGGCTGAACGTCTCGATCGCGTCGATCGTTATCGGCGGCATCGCGATCATTGCAGCACCGGGAAATTACGGGCTGCGAATGCTCTCTATCTTTGTTCCCGGCCTTGACGCTGTCGGTTCGTCCGACCAGCGAAAAGAACTGCTCGAACGCTCGATCCTCGTTACGGCTCGCAACCCGTGGGGCATCGGGATCGGGAATTTTCCGATAGTAGGAGTTCGAAATCTGCAGACACACAATGCATTTACCCAAGTGTCGGCCGAACTCGGGATCCTGGGCCTGATCGCCTACCTCGTTTTTATGATCAGCCCGTTTCGCAAGCTCTCGGCCATCGAGCGTACGTGTTTCGAAGAGAACAAGGCCGACTGGTTCTATTATCTGGCGATCGGATTGCAGGCGAGTATCGTCGGATATATGGTCTCGAGCTTCTTTGCGTCGGTCGCTTACAATTGGTTCATCTACTACCTGATCGCGTATGCCGTGGCGTTTCGCCGGATATACAGCGTCGAAAATGAAAAGAAGGAGAACAAGGGATCGTCACCGGCGTGGAATGCCGAACCGTCGACCGTTTAAATGAGTTACCAAGCGGAACAAATAGTCTTTTGGCTAAGCTTTGGCATGCTGGCGTATGTGTACGTCGGCTATCCGCTTGTGGTGTATCTTGTAAGCCTGTTGAATCCCCGCCGTGTAGATCGGTCTGATATCGAACCGAAAGTCACTGTTTTGATAACGGCATTCAATGAAGAGACAGCCATTCGAGCAAAGATAGAAAACACACTTTGCCTTGAGTATCCGGCTGACAAACTTGAGATCCTCGTTGCTTCGGACGGATCGACAGACGCAACGGACGATATCGTTCGTGAATTTGAGCCGCGCGGCGTGCGGTTATTCCGGCAGGAAGGCCGCGTCGGCAAGACCGTAACGCAAAATAACGCGGTTGCAAGAGCAAATGGCGAGATAGTCCTGTTTTCGGACGCGACGACAGAATATGAACCGGATGTGCTGAGAAAGCTTTTGCCGGCGTTTGCCGACGAGAGCGTCGGCTGTGTCGCCGGCCGTTTGATATACGTCGACAAGGCAAGCTCAAATGTCGGTAAAGGTGCCCTCAGCTATTGGAACTACGAGACATTCATCAAATCCGCCGAGAGCAAGGCGTGTTCGCTGATCGGTGCCTCGGGTTGTCTGTATGCGGTTCGAAAAGCTGCGTACCAGCCGATGTACGCTGAGGCGTGTTCGGATTTCCTTATCTGCACGATGCTTTTCCGCCAGGGGCTGCGAAGCGTATTTGAGCCGTCTGCGGTCTGCTTCGAAGACACCAACCACCGGCCAGGCGACGAGATGCGAATGCGCGTCCGTGTGATATCGCAAACATATACAGATCTGTGGCGAAACATCGATATGATGAATCCGCTGCAGAGCGGTTTTTTCGCCGTCGAACTAATATCGCACAAGGTGCTTCGTTACGCGGTGCCGGTATTACTGTTTGCTCTGCTGATATCGAACTTCTTGTTAGCCCGGGAGTCAATAGTATTTTCTATTATTTTGGCTGCTCAAGTGTTCTTTTACGTATTAGCACTTACCGGTTGGGTGCTGGAAAGGATCGGGGTCCGACTCAAATTCCTCGTTATCCCGCTCTATTTCGTACTCGCCAATCTCGCGTCAGTAATTGCATTCTTCAGATTCCTTCGCGGGGAGCGCGTGTCCACGTGGGAACCTATCCGCGATGTCCGCTAAATTGAAATGAACTCATTCGAAGACTACAAATTTGGCGTTCAGGTCGTGTCGGGCCGCAATGTTTTCTCGTGGCGGCCAAAGGTCAGCGTGATCATACCGGCATACAACGTGTCTGCATATATCAGCGAAACATTGGACTCGGTGAAGGCACAGAGGTTTCGCGATTACGAGATCATCATAATCAACGACGGTTCTCCGGACACTGTCGGGCTGGAACGATCTATCCGCTCGCATCAGGCCGACATTATCTACCTCAAACAGCCGAATCTCGGCGCGGGGGCGGCACGCAACACGGCGATCCGGCACGCTCGCGGCGAGGTGATCGCGTTTCTGGACGGCGACGACCTTTGGCTGCCTGATTTTCTGACTTCGCAAGTGGCATTTCTTGGAAAAGGCTACGACATGGTCTATTGCGACGCGCAGCAATTCGGGATGCGGTCGGCACTCCGTCGGACGTTTATGGAATCAGCTCCGTCCGAGGGCGAGGTCACGGCCGCCGCACTGCTCGATTTTCGCTGTAATGTGATCACTTCGGGCACGGTCGCACTCAAGAGTGCGTTATTTGCCGCCGGACTATTCGAACAGGAACGTGCGAGGGCTCACGATTTTCATCTCTGGGTACGAATGGCGAAAAATGGAGCAAAGATCGGTTATCAGGACAAGGTCCTGCTCAAATACCGTGTCCATCTCGACAGCCTGTCGGGCGACTCAGTCAGCCGCGTGCAGCGTGAGATCGATGTATTTCATCGAGTACGCAAGTCGATCGAGCTAAACGAAGAGGAGCGCGAAATTCTCGACCGCCGGCTGGGCTCACTCCAGGCAGATCTCCATGTCGAGTGCGGAAAGGCGTTCTTGTTGAACGAAGATTTTGAGAACGCGCATATTGCGTTTGCCGAGGCGAACGTTCATCGACGTTCGTGGAAATTGACCGGAATCACGTGGCTGGCGCGTTTCGCTCCGCGCCTGCTTCTCAATCATTACCGAGCAAATCGAAGTGAAGAGATCCAACTTGTACCGGCGCAGGTGCCGTCTCGGCGAACATCCTAGTAAATAAACCGCGAAAATATACGAAATGACCACGAACGGGAATCTCTAGAATTCTTGTTTTCGTGTTTTTTCGTGTATTTGCGTAGTTAGGTTTATACTGAATTTGGAGGCTATATATGAATAAGATCTCGAGACGTGAAGCGGTTACGGGTGTTTTGGCGGCCGGTGCGGGCGTGTTGGCGTTTGGGGGAGAAAGTGCGGCGATGCAGGAAGTTCCGGCTCCGGCGTTTGGTGCGAAGCATGCGCCAAAACCGCTGCCGTTCGATCCGACAAAGCTGACGGGAATATCGGAAAAGCTGATCCGCTCGCATCATGAGAACAACTACACCGGTGCGGTCAAGGCTCTCAATGTCGTCGAACAGCGGTTGGTCGCGCTCAAGAAAGAAAAGGATCTGCCGGCATATTTTTATGGCGACCTGAAGCGACAAGAATTGATCCGTACCGGTTCGATCGTGATGCACGAGAACTATTTCGCCAACCTCGGCGGCAACGGCAAGGCTGACGGCAACGCCAAAAAGTTGATCGAAAAATGGTTCGGCAGCTATGAGGCTTGGGAATCAGAATTTAAGCTAACGGGCAATTCGCTCTCCGGCGGCTCGGGCTGGACCGTGCTCGCATACAACCGTCACACCAACGAACTCCACAACTACTGGTCGTCCGACCACACTGCGCACGCGCCGTTCACCGTTCCGCTGCTCGTTCTAGATATGTACGAGCACGCATACCAAATGGACTATGGAGCAGCCGCGGCCAAATACGTCGATGCATTTATGACCAATATAAATTGGGAAGAGGTGAACCGGCGTGTGGAGGCGTTGAAGCTCTGACCGGCCGTTAACAGAACGTCCATATTTCCCAACAATTTAGTGAAATACCGCCGCGATTCGATATATCCTAAGCGTGACGGCTGCATCGGTCTGCCCCGATCTTTGCCTCCGGGCCTATAGTAAAATTGTGCCATGTCAACGCTTCGAAAATCACCAAAACACGAAGATCTGATCTACGACGTCGGTCTCAATACCGGTCAGGATACAGACTACTATCTGAAAAAAGGATATCGTGTCGTCGCGTTCGAGGCCGAGCCTCGAAACGTGGAGTATTGTCGTGAGCGGTTTGCCGATGCGATCGCCGACGGCCGCTTGACGATCGTCGAAGGTGCTATTACTGAGGATCGTTCGGGAAATAACGGCAATTCCACAACCCGATTTTATCGCAACGAAGGACACTCGCCGTGGGGCAGCACATCCGAGGATTGGGCTGCTCGAAATACGATATTCGGTACCGAAATGGAATCGATAAAGGTGAAAGCGATCGATTTTGCCGCTGCGATGGAAGAATATGGGGTTCCGCACTATTTAAAGGCTGACATCGTCGGGTCAGAGGTCATTTGCCTGAGGGCGATGCGCGAATTTGAGAATAAGCCGGATTACCTCTCGATCCGATCAGAAAAACTCGTATTTGCGAAGCTCATTTACGAATTCGATCTGCTCGAAGAGCTTGGCTACTCATCGTTCAAGACGGTCAAACAGGATTTTGAGAGAGTTCGGGCGTCATTACCAACAGGTTTCGAACCGCCGGTGCATGAATTTGAGGACGGCTCGTCCGGCCCGTTCGGCGAAGACACCGCTGGCAGTTGGGTTTCGAGGGAATCGGCAATACGTGAGTATCGACGCGTGTTTGTTAAGTACTGGCTTTTCGGCGACTACTCTTATCTGATACAGACGGGCCGCGGGCGAAGGTTTATTTCAAGCGTCGAACGCATCACCGGCAGGTCGCTTCCTGGCTGGTACGACACTCATGCAAGGCACAGTTCGATTGGAGCGAGATGAGCGAAACAAGCGTGACAACTCAATCGCTGAAATCGCAAAGTGCGTGGCTCTTAGCGGCCAAGGTCATCGGCTTTGGGTTTAGCTTTGCCCTGCCGCTGCTGATCGTCAGGTATCTTTCCAAAGACGACGTTGGGACGTACCGCGAGGCGTTTCAGGTGATCGCCAACGCGATCGTTATTTTGCCGCTCGGATTTTCGATGAGCGCGTATTACTTTTTGGCCCGCGAAACGGAACGCCGCGGGGCGGCGATCTGTAATATTCTGCTTTTTAATTTCGTCGTGGGCGGGCTGGCGTGTCTCGCTCTTCAATTCTATCCGCAGCTTATCGGCAACATTTTCAAAAGCGAAGATCTGACCTCATTGACGCCGAAAATAGGCATCGTTATCTGGATCTGGATATTCTCAACGTTCCTCGAAACCGTCGCGATCGCCAATCAGGAAGCTAAAGTCGCGACGGCGTTTATCGTGCTCGCCCAATTCAGCAAGACGCTGTTGATGGGTGCTGCCGTATTTGCATTTG
>CAZVDM010000120.1:8585-11126 GCA_964625555.1 uncultured Chloracidobacterium sp. | reverse complement strand
ATCTTCTGTTCAACGCCGTCCTCAAATATCTTGACATCAGCAGCCTTGATGTTCGGCACAAGCCCACCATCGGCATCCATAACAAGCAGATTGACCGAAACCGCAAGCGGCGGTCCGGACAGTTTCTTATCATTCTTTTTCTGCGCAGAAATGGTGAGAGTCAGCAATAGTGCCGAAAACGCGATGATGAGAGAGTGTCGAAGGTTTGGGCGAGCGTTCTGCATTTTTACATCCTCTGGTCTCTTGAGGATATTACCATCCTTTACGACTAGAACGCAGACGAATCTACCGGACTCTAATTTGGCGTTCGATCCGCGGTCGGCTAGAATCAGGGGAAACTTATGAAAAGACATATTTTGCTAACGATCACCTTGGTTTTTGCTATTTGTGCCGGTGTCAACGCCCAGGTGCCTTTGAATACGCTGATGCTGATATCGAAAGCTGAGGATGCCAGGGCATTTGACGCGATCGAGGCATTGCTCAGATCACCGAATGCGGCGGTTCGCGAGCGAGCGGCCATAGCTGCGGGGCGGATCGGTGACAAGCGTGCTGTGCCGGTGCTGGCGAAGATGGTTTTGGAGCCTTCGAACCAAGGCAAGGTCGTGGTCGCCGCGATCTTTGCTCTGGGCGAGATCGAGGCCCCTGATGGCGGCGAGATGATACTTGATATTCTCAAGGCTGAATCCGGCGCGGCCGAGCGTGACGCTAACGTGCTGTCGCGAACGGTCGAGGCGGCCGGCAAGATCGTTGCGGCAAATGCCAAGGACGAGAGTTTGAAAGACCTGAAAGCGGCGATCGTTCGCGTGATCGAGGATGAACTTAAGAGCGCTGAGCCGATGGGCAAAGTTCTGATGGCCGGAGCAACGGCCGTCCTGAGAACGCGGCCCGACGGCGGCGATGCTGCCGTGGCAAAGATGTTGGACAGCAGTGATGCGGGAGTTCGTGCAGACGCGTTGAACGCGTTGACGCGGCTGCGTTCGAAACAGCGTCTGGGCGACATCCGCGCGATGCTGCGACGAGATCCTGATGCGGTCGTCAGGGCAAATGCGGCGCGTGCGCTCGGTGCCGCCGAGGACAAAGAGGCGTTGCCGCTGCTGATCGACTATGCGATCAATGGCGATGATCTGCGGGTTCGTGTGGCGTGTATCCGTTCGCTTTCGGCACTGAAAGATGCGAGCGTTGTCGGGAAATTGATCGAGCGCGGCAATCAACTGTTGATCCCGATCCATGGCGACCCGGCACCGCTCAAGCCCGGCGAGAAACGCGAGCTGAAGCCGATCGAGGTGCCGATGCCAAAGAACGAATTGCTCGAGATCGCGACGACGATCGGCCAGCTATGTGCCGGAAAGGCCGATCAGGAAGCTATCAAGTTTCTCAAACGTCTGTCTACTGCTGACAAGTATTCGTCAACTGAGACCGAATCGGCGATCGCACGGATCGCCCCTGACGCCTATGCCGGTTGGACGAAAGAAAAATCGACCGAGTGGAAAAATACGCCCGCTGCCGTTTCGGCGGCTGCGAGTGCTTTGGCAGTGATCGGGCGGCTCGAGGAAAATGACGCGAACAAGGCGCTTCGTGCGGCGACCGCCGAAGAGCTGCGTAAATTCTTAAAGGACGGGTCGGCCAACGGCCTGCTGCCGGTCATGGCACTGCCGGATGTGTTGGGCGCATTTGCCGCCTTTAAGACGGCCGATCTCGCTGAGGTCGCTCGTCAGCATTTGCTTCACAAGGATGCTTTTGTGCGGGCCGCGACCGCCGCGATCATCGAGGACCTGCCGGCAAGCAAAGAGAATGTCGATGCGCTGAAAGCAGCATTCATCAACGCCTCGATGATCGACAACCACGACAACGACGCCTTGATCGCGACACTCGATGCTCTGGCAAAGCTTGACAAGAAAGCCGGTGTCGGTACATTCCTGATGGCCCTGAACGATCATGACTATCTGGTTCGTAAAAAGGCGTTCGGGATACTCGACGACAAAGACCTGCAAAAGGAATTTCCGGGTATTCCGGCGTCACTTGCTGCCGCCCGCGAGAAGAAGAGAGATCAGGTGCTCCCATACTCCCCGGTTTCCGCGACAAAGCTCGGACAGATCCTGAATAAGGACGCGGACTATCGCCGGGCCCTTTCGCGAAAGAATGGATCGGTCAAGGCGGTCTTGACGACCGAGAAGGGTGCTTTCACGATCGTTTTCAACCCTGAGGAAGCTCCGCTGACCGTCGATAATTGGGTCAAGCTCGCACGCAGCGGTTATTTTAACGGCCTCGAGGTGCATCGCGTGGTGCCTAATTTTGTGATGCAGGACGGCGACCCCCGCGGCGACGGCAACGGCGGTCCGGGTTGGTCGATCCGGTGCGAAGTGAACATGCTCGGCTACGATCGCGGAGCGGTCGGGATGGCTCTATCAGGCAAAGACACGGGCGGCTCACAATGGTTCGTCACGCACTCGCCGCAACCGCACCTCGACGGCGGCTACACCGTCTTCGGCCACGTCGACGAGGCGGGAATGAAGGTCGTGGATAATATCGTTCGCGGGGATA
>CAZVDM010000120.1:0-8485 GCA_964625555.1 uncultured Chloracidobacterium sp. | reverse complement strand
CGTGCCCGAGCGTCAGGACACGGCAAGGGGAAAACGAGCGATTACGTATTTGTTTTTGCCCTGATCGGTCTGCTGCTGCTCACACTGATCGGATCTATATTCCTAAGCGGCTACATTTTGTGGTGGGTCCTGACCAGCCGTCCGCTCATCTAGCAAATTAGCCACAGATAAATGCAGATGGACACGGATATGATCATTAGTTGATCCTTACCACTCCGTGTCCAACTATGGTTCTTTGTGCTTTGACTTTGACACCCTCCCAACCGGTCGGGTTTCCGCCTAGGCTGTCGCGGTTTGTGCCGCGAACATTTTGTCGAGAGCTGTGGTCAGCACGCTGACGCCGTATTCGCCGGCGGCACGCGTTTTCAGTTTGCCCTCAGCATCGAATAGATAATAAACAGGCACCCAGCCCTGTTCGTTCTGAAACGCGTCTTTCAATCTATGAAGGCTGTCGACCGCTGTCGGCTCGGTAATTTGATTTTCCGTTATCGCTTCGTTTACCGTGTCGAGATCGGTGTCTGCCTCGTATCGCGGCATGTGAATAGCGACCGTCTGTAAACCAAGTTCGCCGTATTTTGCGGTCAGTTCCCGCAATTGCGGCATCTTTTCTTTGCAAATACCGCACGAGACCGCCCAAAAATGGACGAGCGTCGGCTTTCCCTTTATTTGTTCATTTGTATCGTCCTGCGAGCCGTTAAACCACGTGGTGGCTCCGTCGAGCGGCGGCATCGCATCTCCAATTCTCATTGGCATAATATTACTCCAAATTGATATTTGGGAATTGAGAAGGGAAAATGAAGATCTGAGATTTTCAATTTTCCATTCTCAATTCTCAATTCGGTTAAACCGTCAGGTTTTCCTGGCCCGGCTTCCAGTCGGCTGAGCAGAGGCCGCCGGTCTGGAGGCCCTGCAGCACGCGGAGAGTTTCGTCTACCGAGCGTCCGATGTTCAGATCGTGAACCACGGCGTATTGCAAGATGCCCTCGGGATTGATGATGTACAGGCCGCGAAGAGCGATGTTGGCTTCCTCGACGAGGATGTTGTAGGCACGTGCGAGTTTACCGCCGACGTCTGACGCGAGCGGATACTGCAGGCCCTCGATACCGTTCTTGTCACGCGGCGTCTTGATCCACGCACGGTGCGAGTGTACCGAGTCGGTCGAGATACCGATCACCTCGGCACCGACGCCGTTGAGTTCTTCTAACCGATCCGAAAATGCGGTCAATTCGGTCGGGCAGACAAACGTGAAATCGAGCGGATAGAACAAAAGGACGAGCCATTTGCCCTTGTAATCGGAAAGCTTGACGTTCTCAGCCAATGTTTCCATGTTCTTGGTCGACGGCATGTTAAAATCGGGTGCCGGCTGGCCGACCTTGGCCAAAGTGACCGTGTTTACGGTCGAAAATGCGGTTGCTGTAGCTGTTGACATGTTATGTATAACTCCTTGTTTATTATTTATCAGCGCAATCAGGGCAAACACCCCGTAAAGTAAACTCTATAAATTCGGGCTTGAAATTGGACATTGCGGCCGCACGGTCAACGAGATCGGCCGGATGATCCATCTCGATATCGACCAAAACGCCGCATTTTGTGCAGATCGCGTGGTCGTGTCGTGCGGTCATCCGATCAAAACGGCTCGCACCGTTACCAAAATTTATCTCGGCAATGTGGCCCGCATCTTTCAGAAAGCGCAGGCTGTTGTAAACCGTCGCGAAACTGATGCTTGGGAGTTTGGCCTTTGCGTTGGCAAAAACCTCGCTCGCCGTCAGATGCTCACACGACGCGCGAATGACCGACAGCACAACCTCTCGCTGCCGCGTCAATCGAAGATCTTGTATCTCAGCCAATTCCATAACCCTCTGAATCGGCCGTTTGCAAAGCATAGACGATTCATTAGATTTAGAATAATTCTAATTAATGTGAAAGTCAATCGGGATTGTGAATTTTTTCTCGAACGGTATCGTCTTGAAGATCTGCGGGTCAACAGACTGCGGGAATGATCTTGGATCAAAATTGATGGTGTGCTTACTTCGTACGGACCGCAATATTTGGGTCAAATACGAGTTTCCGGCGAGCCTGGACTATAAGGCCGGGACGTTTTGAAGTGACCTCGATGTTGCGTTCCGGAATGCTGCGCGATTCGACGACTGGATTTTTAGGTGCGTAGGTGACCACGTAGCTCGAATCGATCATACGGGCGACGAGCGCAGCCTTTTCGACCATTTCGTCCGTCGATTCGGGCAGGATAAAGACACCGTTGGTGTTTTCGGCGATCTTTTCGAGTTGCACCTGGCTTGCTTCAAGGTCTGCCTTTCGGGCCTTGATCTTTTTGATAAGCGTGCGGTCCAGATTGATGGTCGGGCCGATCTTTGGCCGTTTAGCGGCCTCCTG
Organism: uncultured Chloracidobacterium sp.; assembly: GCA_964625555.1. GTDB lineage: Bacteria > Acidobacteriota > Blastocatellia > Pyrinomonadales > Pyrinomonadaceae > OLB17. The sequence continues at coordinate 6,094 of CAZVDM010000120.1, read as the reverse complement.
CGGGCCGCCTTTCGGCAGCTGGTCCTTGACCATATCGGGCATGGCGCTTCGAGGCGGCGTGTTTGAGATCATGCTCGTCCGCGGAGCTATGTCTCTCGATTCCATCGATGTATAGCTGAGCACGTGAACAGAAATATCAGTGGCAAGCAGTTTTTTGAGTTCGTCGCCGATCTGCGGGATGCTGACGGTCGTGTCGGTGCCGTCGGTGATGAGGACGAGATGTTTATTATCGACACCGCTTCTCATAAAGAAATCGGTCGCGAGCTGCAGGGCCGACGCAAATGCCGATCGGCGGCCAAAGTTTGTTCGTTTGACGGCATCATTGATCGCTGTGCGGTCAGTTGTCCATTCGGTAACGATTTCGGCCTTTTCGGCGTATTGCATAAGGGCGATCGAGTCTTCGGGCCTGAGTGATGCGATCACGCCGCGTGCAACCTTGCGCGTCCAATCGAGAGTCTTGACGCTGCGCATTTCGCCGCCGGTATCCATCACGATCAGCACATTAGCCGGAATGCGCCGGACGCTGGTTGGTTGATGAAGAATATTGTCTTCCGTGATAACTAGGTCCTGAGGCCTGACGTCACCGAAAAATACGCCCTTCTCATCAAACGCGAGAACATTTAACTTGATCTCTTCGGTGACGACGCGGATCGTTTCATCCGGAGTCGGTGTCGGCGTCGGTTGGACACGGCCAGATTGGGCGGAGGCGAAATTCGCAAACGTTAAGATCAGACCATAAGACACGAAGGTCAATGTAGGACATTTTAAAAACATAGGACTCTTGCGGTTAGGATGCGGCAAATCACGGCAAATTTGCATGTGTCGGTCAGGGAGATTTGTAAAGACGTTGCAAAGGCGAGCTTAAAGCTTCGGATTTTCTTCGACAAAATCGAGCAGATTCGAGACGTACGAGTCGAAAGTCGGACACGAGATGCCGTGCGGCCGTAATAATTTATCGGCGATCGAAGTGTCGTACGTTTGCGAAATGAAAAAGTAAGGCACGCCAACTTTCGGCAGGCCTGTGATCGGCGGTGAGATCCGCGTGTTTAGAAACCACTCGGTGAGTTTTGCGGGCGGTGCAAACTCGGACCTTCGGCCCGAAAGGTCTTTGGCGATGACATCGAAAAGCTCGGCGGTCGTCAGCGGCGACGGATCGGCGAGGGCGAGGGTCTTACCGATCGCGGCTTTGTCGCGAGCTAAGGCGACGATCGCATCGACGACAAAATCGACCGGCACCAGATTGAGCCGGACATTTTTATTGCCGACATTTACGACTCGGAGCAGCATCGGTGCCTTTCTGAGGTACTGGATCAAGTAGTAAATACCGTCGTATTTCGCCGTCTCGCCGGTTTCAGAATCGCCGACAACGACCGACGGGCGAAAGATGGTGACCGGCAGATCGGCTTTGAGTTTTTCGACCTCGAGCTCGGCGAGATATTTTGTCTCTTCGTAATAATTGCGAAAGCCGGCTTCGTGAACGAGTTCGTCTTCGCGGATCTCTCCGACGCGCTTTCCGGCGACGTAACAGGTCGAGATGTAGTTGTATCGCTTTAGGTTCTTGATCGAGCGGACCAAATCATTGACATTCTTTGTGCCTTCGAGGTTGACGCTATAGGCGACGTCTCTGTCAACGGCGAGGTCGTAAGCGGCTGCGAGGTGAAAGACGTCGGTCGTTTCGAATTGGATGGTCTCGAGGTCTTCTTTTGCTATGCCGAGATCCGGTTTAGTAATGTCGCCTTCGACGATGACGTAGCCTTCCAGCGGCGTATTGGTGAAATCGGCGATCTCGGTGATCTCTTCCATCGCCCTTTCGACGAATTCGCTCTGGACGAGCAGGAAGAACTGCGTCTCGCTTTTGGCGAGGCGCTCAACCAACCGGCCGGCGATGAAACCCGGAAAACCCGTCACAAAAATAGACTCACGAAATATCATAAATGCACTTTGATTTTAGCAAGTCCCGCTGCCGATTGTTGAAAGATGATGTTAATTCAACTCAAACATCTAAAAAAATATAGGTTTACATCAATTTGACCGATATGATAGATTCCGAGTGAGCGCATGTTTTTATGAGAATTCAGGAAATGCGATCGGGCCTTGAGCATCTGCGAAAGAGAACTGAGCCCGAAGCAGAAGAAAATTTCGCCGAATTTCGATTGTCGCTAGAACCAGACCTCTCGTGGCCGGATCCGGTGATCGAGTCGAAAAGCGAGCTTGATGAGCCGCGTTGGTCGCTGGTTTCGTTCGATCAGATCGAGGCAGGCGGGCTTACGTATCGACAGGCGGCCGAACTTATGTCGCTCCTCGATTCGCACGGCATCTCAGGCCTATGCGTTATCACCGACGAGGCTGCCGCACGAATGAATGCCTAGAATTCCATAACAACCTTACCAAAACTCTCATTCGACTTTAGATAATTATAGGCCGCAACAACGTCCTCAATCGGATAAACGCGATCGACATTTGGCACGACCGTGCCTGACGCAAGCATTGGCAAGACATCGTCGGCAAAGCGCTGAGTCGCGTCGGCCTTTTCCGCATTTGAGCGGCCGCGAAGCGTTGTTCCGATAATGGTCGCACGTTTTTGAAGTGCGATACCGAGGTTAAATTCGGCAGTTCGGCCCGATGTCAGGCCGACGAGAACCAGACGGCCCTTTGTCGCAAGGCTCGTAAGGTTTTGTTCGAAATAGGCAGCTCCAACGAGATCCAGAATGACATCGACGCCGCGTCCGCCGGTCTTCTCAAGTACCGCATCGGCAAAAACAGGCTCGGGTGTCGCAATGGCGAGATCGAGCCCGAAACGGGCACATTTATCAAGCTTTTCGTCCGTTCGCGAAGTACCAATGACGCTTGCACCCACGACCTTTGCTATCTGCAATCCGGCGAGGCCCACGCCAGAACCGACCGCGTGGATGAGCAAAGTGTTGCCCGCTGTCAGGCCGCCGAGTGTAATGATCGCGTCATTCGCGGTGATAAACGCCTCCGGCACAGCGGCGGCATCGGTAAAGCTCAAATTATCGGGAATGCGGGCGAGCAGCGATTCGTCCGTGACCAGGAATTCAGCTTGCGATTCGCCCGCGACGATGCCGAATACGCGATCGCCGACGTTCCATTTGGTCACGTCCGAACCGGTATCATTGATCTCACCGGCAAACTCAAGGCCCGGAATGTTTGGCGAATAGCCGGCCGGCGGCGGATAGAGCCCAGCGACCTGTAACAAGTCTGCTCTGTTTAGTCCGACGGCTCTAACCCGAATCAGGACTTGCGTGCTTTGTGGTTTAGGCGGTGCGGGAATCTCGCGGACCTCAAGATTTTCAGGAGGTCCGAATTCAGAAATGTAAACAGCTTTCATTGCTAAGAGTTACGCCTTTAGGCATGAAAAATCGATCGAATATCTGCTTAGCTTACCACGCGTTAACACTTATCCTTTATTTTATTTTAGCCTCGATATCGTTAGCTTTTAGCGAATTGCCGGTGGCTCGTTCGAGCTCGGCGATCGCTTTATTCAGCTCGGTTCGTGCACGAAGCTCATTGCTGCGCGCCGACGCCAGGGCGGTTTGACGTTCGAGGACGCGGTAGACATCTGATTGGCCTTCGTCGAGTTTTCGCTGTTCCGATTCGTACTGCTTTGCCGTATTCTCACGTGCGATCGCGGCCGAACGCAGTCGGGCTTCGGCGGTTCTGAGCGATTGCAACGCATTTCGCACTTCGACCTGAATGCCCTGCTCGATCTGTTCACGCTGGGTGTCGAGACGTTCGGCCTCGACCTTTGCTCGTCCGAGCGATGCGCTCGCCGTCTTATCGCCGAAGAGCGGGATGTTGAAATTGATGCCGAACCGCAAAACCGGATATCGATTGGCGAAAACTCCGCGAAACGGGCTGCCGGTCAGCAACGCGAGATTTTCCTGCTGCTGTGCACACGCCGGCGACGTCGGTGCCGTCGTACAAGGGGTCGGAAAAGACGGGCTGAAGCTCGGATTCTGGCTGCCGCCGATGCCGGCCGATGTGTAGCCGGCGGTAAAGTCGATCTGCGGTTTTTTCTGATCACGATAGAGCCGCTGATCGAGCAGATTGATGTCTTTCTGAACTTTATTGATCTCGAGCTCGGACCGGTTCCCGATCGCGAGATCCATCGCTTCGTTCAGCGTAGCTTTTGGAATGTCTTTTTCAACACTTTCGACCGGTGTTAATGCCTGCCGCCAGATCGTATCGGTTCGATTTGGCGAAATGAGATTCTTGAGTGCATTTTCGGTTGTGTTCACGACGTTCAGGGCATCATAAACAGCCTGTTCAAAGTTAGCTACCTGCGTTTCGGCGGCTACGATATCGATCGGGGCAAGCTGGCCTTCGTCGACGAGCCGGCGGTTGTGTTCAAGCTGCGACTTGGCATCGCGAACGCCGTCACGCTGAACCTGCAGATTTCTGAGAGCAAACGTCAGGTCCCAATATGCTTTTTCAACCAAAGCAACGACCTCGATCGAACGCTGTCGAAACTGCGTATCGGTGAGCGTGATATTGCGTTTGGCGATCTCGATGGTCCGCCGCCCTGCGTCAAATTTTCTTCCGCGAAACAGAGGCTGTGTCAAAGAAAATCCGAGGCTCGAATTATACTGAGGGCTCAGGATGCTGATCGGATTGTCGGTCGTCACGCGTGAGTTATTGAACGTACCGGCGAGCACAGTACCAAATCGCGGCACGTAACCTTGGACTGTGGCATTTCCAACGATCGAACCTTGCGTTGTCTTTTGATTATTGCTGAAGATGCTTACGTTCGGCGTGGTAGCGCGTTCGTAGTAAGACTGGCCCGAGAGCCGGGGCTGAAAGATGCCGCCCGTTCCGCGAAGGTCCCATTCGGCGATGGTCGATGTTTTGCGCGAAACCTCAATATCGCGGTTGTTTTCGAGTGCAAGCTCGATCGTTTCCCGCAGTGTCATTGGCCTCTGGTCCGTCATGTCAACACCAATCCGGCCGAGATCGGGCAGTGACCGGTCGTCCGAGCGATATTTTTCGGCGATCGGCGGAACTCCTTTGATATTTTCCGGCTCGACCTTCTGAACGTCACTGACGGCAGGCGTCGGGGTCGGGTCCTGAGCCCGTGCCTCGCCGCCGAAGACGAACAGCAATGCCAATATAATTAAGTATAAATGCCGTTTCATAAAAATTACTGCTTCGAAAGCAGCGAACTCGCGGCGGTCGAGAATCTGCGTTTTGCTCCGCCGAATATCCAGGTCGCGAACCGGTTAACATAACGGAAGAGCCGCATCTCAGCCAGATCGTCAAAGATCGAATAGAACACCGGAACCGCCAGCAGCGTCAGCAGCAGACATAAGCTTTGACCGCCGACCACGAGCACACCGATCGAGCGGTTCGTTCCGGAACCCGCTCCGGTCGAGACCACGAGCGGGATCATACCGGCGACGAGCGCGATGGTCGTCATCAGGATCGGACGCAGGCGGTCGCGGTTTGCCTGAATGATGGCGTCATAACGGTTCATGCCCTTGGAGCGAAGCCCATTCGTATGATCGATCTGCAAAATAGCGTTCTTTTTGACAACGCCGAACAGCAACAGCAGCCCGAGGCCGGAGAATATATTGACTGATTGCCCCATCACCAACAGGCTGAAAATGCCGAACGGTATCGACAGCGGCAGCGTTAGCAGAATAGTGATCGGATGTATAAATGATTCGAACTGGGCGGCCAGCACGATGTACATAAAGATAAATGACAAGGCAAAAGCCAACAGGAAGTAAAATCCCGCTTTGCCCATTTCTTTTGACTGGCCGACATAGCCCGTCCTGTATCCGGTCGGCAGATTGAGTTCTTTCACATAGCTGTCGATCGCCGAAGTGATGCTCGCGGCCGAGCCGCCGGGCTTTGTATTGGCGAGCAGTGTGACCTGCCGCTGCCGGTTTGTACGGTCGACCGAACTCGGACCCGTGCCGGGTTTGGGTTTAACGACACGATCAAGTGTGACCCAGCCGACCTTTGCCGACGGGACGATCATCCGGCTGAGCCCGTCAGTGCTCGAGCGGAAAGAGTTGATCGCCCGTACGCGTACCTCGTATTGATCGGTGCCGGCGTTGAATGTCGTCGCCTG
>CAZVDM010000119.1:0-11361 GCA_964625555.1 uncultured Chloracidobacterium sp. | reverse complement strand
GGCCACCTTACAGATCGTGCCGCCCGTGTCGCACATGTCATCGATTATCAAACAATTTTTACCGCGAACATCACCGACAATGTTCATAACGTCCGCTTCGTTCGCACGCTCGCGGCGTTTGTCGCAAAGCGCGAGCCCGGCGTCGAGACGTTTTGCATAAGCACGAGCACGTTCGGCTCCGCCTGTATCCGGTGCAACGACGATTAAGTTCTCGATCGGATTCGCACGGAAATATTCGACCACGATCGGTGCAGCATAAAGGTGATCGACCGGAATGTCAAAAAACCCTTGTATCTGCGAAGCATGCAGATCGATCGTCAAAATCCGTTGTGCCCCGGCGGTCGTAAGCAAATTGGCGACCAATTTCGCTGCGATCGGCACACGCGGTCGATCTTTCTTATCCGATCTTGCGTAACCAAAATACGGGATCACAGCAGTTACACGCTCTGCCGACGCTCTGACAAAGGTGTCGATCATGATCAACAATTCCATCAGGTGCCGGTCGCTCGGCGGGCAAGTCGGCTGAACGATAAAAATATCGTGGCCGCGGACATTTTCGCCGATCTGAAAATTGAATTCGTCGTCCGAGAAACGCTCCGTCGCCGCTTTTCCAAGCTCGATGCCGAGATCCCGGCAAATATCCTCCGCCAGATCGCGGTGTGCATTGCCAGAAAATATTTTGATCTTTCCCGTGACGCTCATAAAAACAAAAACGGACAACCTACGTTCAGGTTGTCCGTTTCGATATTCAGAATTGGCTGGGGCGGGAGGACTCGAACCTACGAATGCCGGATCCAAAGACCGGTGCCTTACCACTTGGCTACGCCCCAATGCGAATTTCTTTCTACGACGCGGAAACAACCTTACGCTTTTATCGAAAGCGCTTCGCGATACTGGTCTCGTGAAATAGTTGCTACGGCAAACTTTCGCCATGTCGATTCATGATCGAGGGCTTTGATAGCAGTTTGCCGTGTCTCTTGTTTATCAAATATTGCGAAGACCGAAGCCCCGCTGCCGCTCATTGCGGCATTTACTGCACCGAGTTCGAGCAGAGTCTCTTTGACTCGCCGTATCTCGGGATGAGCATTAAACACGCTCGCTTCAAAATCGTTTTTCAATACCGAATGGTGCAAATCACGTGAATCTGCTTCCGTACGGCAAACAGGAAGAATACGACTCAGGTCAGCATTTGTCAAGGTCCGCGCTTTCATTCCTTCGAACGCATTCTGAGTGGACACACTGATATTCGGCGTGACGATCAACATAAACTGCTCATCCGCATCGGCGATCGATCCGATAACCTCGCCACGCCCGGTACCGATGGCGGTTCCGCCGCAAAGAAAAAATGGAACGTCGGAGCCGAGACCGACGGCGATGGCCTTCATTTCGCGATATTCAATTTCGACGTCCCAGAGTCGGCTTAACCCGAACAAGGTGACCGCCGCGTTCGAGGAACCTCCGCCAAGGCCGCCGGGCGAAGGAATACGCTTTTCAAGATGGATCGCAACGCCTTTGTCAATACCGATACTGAGTCTCAGAGCATTGGCAGCCCTAATGATCAGGTTCCTGTCGTCCGTTGGAACTGAGACCCCGTCGCACGTCAATATCAGATCATCACTTTGCTCGAAGTAGATCGTGTCGTGAAGGGATACCGTCTGAAACACCGTAAAGATCTCGTGATATCCATCTTGGCGCTTGCCAAGAACTCGCAAAAGCCAGTTGATCTTAGCGAACGATGGTAATGAAAAGCTGCTTGGCATCCCTCAAGCATAAAATAGAAATTCCGGATCTGCTATATGAAGCGAACCCGGAATTATGTTTTCGAAAGCCTTTGAGTTCAGCTTTCAGAATTGAAATTTTCGACCGCTACGCTAACGATCGGCCTATTTTCTCAAAAATACCTGCGTGAAATAATACGAACCGTCGGCTGCGATAGCGACCCCGACCGCAGAATCTTGCCAGGTTGCGTCCATCAAATTCTGATAATGCGTTGTAGAACTCAGCCAAAGATTTACTGCTTTCAAGACGGGATCGTCGAAGCCGCGGTTGAACGCAATGTTCTCACCGATCGCTCCCCATCCGACGAGGCCGCCTTTGTCCGCTCGATCGCTGACCAACTTTCCATCGAGCCCGCGATGGTTAAAAAAAGCGAATTCAGCCATATTGCGCGAATGGAGGCGGGCGATCGCAGCGACTTTTTCGTTCCAAACAAGTGGTTTAAGGCCTCGTTCGGCACGTTTTTGATTTAGCAAAGCAAATGCTGACCTTTCAACCTGAGCAGTGTTTGCAACTACCGATGATCTAACGCCGGATGCCTTTTCTTCGACTCGCCGTGGCCGGCTTTCGGCTTCAAGCAGGCTGCCGCCGGTAGCGACGCGCATGGCAACAGGTTTTTGATTATTGGCGGTCTGGGCGGTTGATGTCGTCGAAAACGCGACAAAAAGACCAAGGAACAGGAAGAGATTTTTCTGCATTAGATCCTCACTTCGGCAGCCGGACGGCCACATTTCGTGCGGCTCCAGGCTTTGCGTTCGCCCAGCAGGGCAATTGCCTTTTCGGTTAAGGTGGCAAAACAACAGTGTTTTACCTAGTTAAGTATATAGTCAATCGTTGCGCGATTTCAATAATTCTTTATCGAATGCGTTAAAATGTTCATACGTATGATGACTGCCGCCATCCTTGCAAAACTGGCCGATATACCTTTGTTTACGGTCCGTTATTACACGCGAATCGGGTTGTTAAAACCAACGCGCGATTTGCGGAACGGTTACAAGATCTATAAGCCCGCCGATAGAGACCGCTTGAAATTCATTTCGGCCGCAAAAGAGCTTGGATTTACTTTGGCCGAAATCGAGGAAATACTGAGCCATGCCTCGCTCGGCGATTCGCCTTGTCCGATGGTTCGCGATGTAGTGGAAAAGCGGATCGACGAGAATAAAGAGAAGATACGCCAATTAAAACGCCTTCAATCACGTCTCGAATCAGCCGCGAAGATGTGGAGCAACATGAAAAACTCGGAGCCCGACGGGCATTCTGTGTGCCGATTGATCGAGTCATTCGCTGAGGCCGGAGATGGCTCTTGACTTGATACCTACTCACAGGTTGTAGAATGGTTTCGGAGGCAATCTTATTATGCAAAACACACATATCGATCCGATCTGCGGTATGACCGTGACACCCGAAACCGCTGCCGGCCAACTGGAGCACAACGGCGCAACTCATTATTTCTGCAGCACAGGCTGTCTTGAGAAATTCAAGTCCCTGTCGGCGGCTCGTTCGTCGGCGACCTCAGGGCTTGTCGACATCAGCCGAAATAAGCCGACCGCCGGAGAAATGCGTATCGACACCGAAGGCACACACGTCGACCCAGTCTGCAAAATGCTCGTCCGGCCGGCAACAGCGGTCGCAACGCACGATCACCGCGGCGAGACGTACTATTTCTGCGCTGTCGGCTGTAAGGACAAGTTTATCGCTGCCCCGGAGAAGTATCTTGATCCGCAACCAACCATCGAACAGCCGCTCGACGTCGAATACACTTGCCCGATGCACCCAGAAATCGTACAGATCGGGCCTGGTTCGTGTCCGAAATGCGGGATGGCACTTGAGCCGAAGGAGATCTCGCTCGACGACTCACCCGACCCGGAATACATCGACATGAAGCGGCGGTGTCGGATCTCTGCGATCCTGACGGTACCTGTTTTCATTCTCGCGATGTCGGAGATGTTCGTTGATCTGAATAGCCTTTTCCCCACCTGGCCGCACGGACGAGCATCGGCAATTTCGATATGGATCCAGTTTGTGCTCGCAACACCAGTAGTGTTGTGGGGTGGCTGGCCGTTTTTTGTTCGGGCAGTTCAATCGATAAGAAACATTAGCCCAAACATGTTCACGTTGATCGCCATCGGCACGGGAGCCGCGTACTTACTGAGCTTGGCGGCACTTTTCTTTTCCGATCTTTTTCCGGCGGCGATGCGTGACGCTCATTCGGGCATTGTTCCCGGATATTTTGAGTCGGCTGCGGTTATCACGACATTGGTTCTGCTCGGACAGGTATTAGAATTAAAGGCTCGTTCGCAGACATCATCTGCGATCAAAGAACTGCTTCGACTCGCTCCTGAAATTGCAACGGTGGTCTATGACAACGGGACCGAAGAGACGATCGATCTTCGCCATGTTCACGCGGGGCAAATACTGCGGGTGAAGGCCAACGAAAAGGTCCCGACCGACGGTGAGATCGTTGAAGGCGAGACATCGATCGACGAATCGATGGTCACGGGCGAATCGATCCCGGTCGAAAAACATGCTGGAGCCAAGGTCATCGGCGGCACCATCAACGGCAACCACACATTCCTGATGCGTGCCGAAAAGGTCGGCAAAGATACGCTCCTCGCCCAGATCGTCCGCATGGTCGGCGAAGCCCAGCGGAGCCGTGCACCGATCCAACGACTCGCCGATGTGGTCTCGGCATATTTCGTGCCGGCAGTGATCATCATTGCAATAATTGCGTTCGGGGTCTGGCTCGTACTCGGCAGCCTCTCATACGCGATCGTGGCCGCCGTTTCAGTCCTCATAATCGCCTGCCCGTGTGCCCTTGGCCTCGCTACACCGATGTCCATCATGGTCGGCACCGGACATGGTGCAAAGAATGGCGTCTTGGTGAAAAAGGCCGAGGCTCTCGAAACGCTCGAGAAGGTGAACGTGATCGTTGTCGATAAGACGGGCACTTTGACCGAGGGTCGGCCTTCGGTTCAAAGTGTGGTGGCTCGATCTGGCTATTTAGGTCAAGACGTTCTAAAACTCGCAGCAAGTCTTGAAAGGCTCAGCGAGCATCCGCTGGCAAAAGCGATAATCTCACGTGTCGAAGAGTTCAGACTATCGTTCCATTCGGTCGAACATTTTGAATCAATCACTGGAAAAGGGATTCAAGGCACGATTGACGGAAAGCTTGTTCAGGTAGGTAACGAGCGAATGGTGTCGTCAATGCTCGCTGAGGTGGATGATAAAGATTTTTTAGATACCGCAACTGCTCTTCCGTTTGAAGGGGAAACAATCATGTTTGTCGTCAATGATGGAAGCGTAATTGGATTGATCGGAGTTGCCGACGCGATAAAACCGTCCGCCAAAGCGGCAATCGACGAGCTTCATCGCCAAAACATCGAGGTTGTAATGATGACCGGCGACAATCGCGTTACCGCAGAAGCGGTTGCCGAGCAACTTGGTATAGACCAAGTCTTCGCCGAAGTAATGCCCGAGGACAAAGCCGCAAAGGTCAAAGAATTGCAATCGCAAGGCAAAATCGTAGCAATGGCCGGCGACGGCGTAAACGACGCACCGGCACTTGCTCAAGCAGATGTGGGCATCGCCTTTGCCAGCGGCACCGATGTTGCGATCGAATCGGCGGACATCACGCTGTTAAAACCTGACCTCGACGGCATTTTGCGGGCAAGGAACTTGAGCATGGCGACAATGAGCAATATTCGTCAGAATTTGTTCTTCGCTTTCGCCTACAACATCATCGGCGTCCCGATCGCTGCGGGCATTCTCTTTCCGGTCTTCGGCATCTTGCTCTCGCCGATGATTGCCAGTGCCGCTATGACATTCAGCTCGGTCTCGGTAATATCGAATGCTTTGAGGCTAAGAAACTCGAAACTTTAAGATCTTTAACCGCGAAACTCGCGAAAACGCGCTAAAAAAGAATAAGATATTTTTTCGCGTCTTTTCGCGAATTTCGCGGTTACATTCTTATGGCAAAGTTGGCACTGGCAATTCACGGTGGGGCCGGAACGATCCTTCGGTCGCAGATGACGCCTGCACTCGAGGCGGAATATCGCGGCGGGCTCGAAAATGCCTTGAAAGTAGGTTGGAAGATTCTCGAAAGTGGCGGCAGTTCGCTGGATGCGGTTGAGGCAGCAGTATGCTCGCTTGAGGATTTCCCGCTGTTTAACGCCGGTCGCGGTGCGGTCTTTACTCACGAAGGCAAAGTCGAGCTCGACGCGGCCATCATGGACGGCCACGCCCTCAAAGCCGGGGCCGTCACATTCGTCAAAAACATCAAAAATCCCGTAAAGCTCGCCCGCCTTATCATGGAACGAACCGAGCACATCCTGCTCGCCGGAGAAGGTGCCAACCAATTCGCCGAGCAAATGGGCGTAAAGACCGAGCCGGACGAATACTTCTTCACCGAACACCGCTGGCTCCAACTCCAGGAAGCCATGGCCGACGGCCGCATTCAGCTCGATCACGTTCTCAATAGCTCCCCTTCTTACGAAGGAGGCGTGGACGCCGCTTTGGGCGGACGGGGTGGTTCTACCGCTAAACCAATAGGAACTGTCGGTGCCGTCGCGTGTGACGCGAATGGACATCTCGCGGCGGCCACATCCACAGGCGGCATGACAAACAAAAAATTTGGCCGCGTCGGGGATACCGCGATCATTGGAGCCGGTACGTACGCCGACGAAACCTGTGCAGTCTCATGCACCGGCCACGGCGAGTACTTCATGCTCGCCGCCACGGCCTACGACGTTGCCGCAAGGATGAAGTATAAGGGATTGAGTCTATTGGAAGCCGCGCAAGAAGCGATCGACCACCTCACCGCAATCAACGGTGAAGGCGGCCTGATCGCGGTAGATAGTCAGGGAAATATGACGCTGCCGTTCAATTCCGAAGGAATGTATCGCGGATCGATACGTTCCGATGGAAAGATCAATATCGAAATTTACGCTTAAGAATTACCTTCCGCCTTCTTCTCATTCACCATATCCCGATACTCTTGGACATATCTGATATCGTCCGGCACACGGTCGGCCAATGTTACCACCAGTTCACCTTTTCGGCCGTATTTGATGGCGTGATGAATAGCCGCTCTGCCGTCGGGGATGACTCGAACGGTCGGTGTATTCTGGCTCTGGGCAATTCCCTCCTGCAAAAGCCCGTGCAATTCGTCGGGTGTTCGGCCGCGGAGATAGTTGCCGGTACGGATAACGATGCGCTCGAATGTGTCGGCGGCGATCTTGCCGAATTCACGAATATCATCGTCACGACGGTCGCCCGTTCCGTTCAAAACTACCGTGTGATACTTGTTAGGTAGTTTCGAGATAAAGTCCGCTAAACCTCTGAGTCCCGCTGGGTTATGAGCGTAGTCCATCAGCACTGTAACGTCACCGACCTCGACGAAGTTCAAACGTCCCGGCGTTTGCGCAGTGCCCGCGTTGAATGTCGTCAAACCAACGCGAAGGTCTTCGATCGACACGCCATGAACAAAGCAAGCGAGGGTTGCGGCCAGCACATTCTGCACCATAAACTCGGCCCGTCCGCCGTATGTCAGCGGAATATTCGTCGCTTTTTCAATGCGAACCTTCCATTTGCCTTTTAGGATCGTGATGTAGCCGTTCTCATATACGCACGACACTCGGCCCCGCTCAGCACGGCGTTTAATGACCGGATTGTTTTCGTCCATCGAAAAACAAACTACCTTGCCGTCAACCAGCTCTTTCATTTTGTAAACAAGCGGGTCTTCGGCATTGAGCACGGCATAGCCCTTTTTGGAAACAGACCGAGGAACCACCGATTTCACTCGCGCAAGATCCTCAAGCGTGTTCACGTCTTTAAGACCAAGATGGTCGGCCGCAATATTCATCACGACACCAATGTCGCATTTGTCAAAACCCAAACCAGAGCGAATAATACCGCCACGAGCTGTCTCAAGCACGGCAACGTCAACCGTCGGATCCTTCAGCACAAGCTGAGCGGAAACCGGCCCCGTATTGTCGCCGGCCGTGATCTGCTGGTTGCCTATATACGTGCCGTCGGTCGTTGTAAACCCGACCGTACGGCCGCTGTTCTTTAATATGTGAGCGATCAGCCGAGTCGTCGTTGTCTTGCCGTTCGTGCCGGTGATCGAAAAGATCGGTATACGCGCCGGAGTTCCCGGCGGAAAAAGCATATCGATGACGTGTTCTGCCACATTACGGCCGATGCCTTCGCTGGGTGAAAGGTGCATACGGAATCCGGGAGCCGCATTGACCTCGATAATTCCGCCGCCGTTCTCGCTCAAAGGCTCGCTAACATTTGGAGCGATAACATCAACACCTGCAACATCTAGACCTATTATCTTCGCAATTCGCTCGAATAAAAATACGTTCTCCGGGTGGACCTCATCCGTCCGATCGATAGCTGTTCCGCCCGTCGAGATATTTGCCGTGGTTTTAAGTAAGAGTCTCTCACCCTTCTTTAACACGCTATCGAGCTCATAGCCGGCCTTTTTTATGCATCGCATCGTCTGGTTATCGATATCGATCTGCGTCAAGACATTTTCATGGCCGTAACCACGCCGCGGATCTTCGTTCGTTTTGTCGATCAGCTTCTGGACCGAGCTCTTTCCGTCGCCGACCACGTGTGCGGGGACCCTCTCAGCAACAGCGATAAGCCTGTTGTTTACGACCAAAGCCCTGAAGTCCTCACCGATCAATTGTTTCTCAACGATGATATATCGTGAGTATTCCTTAGCCTTTTCAAACGCGATGATCGCATCTTCTAACGTCTTGATCCCAACCGTTGCACCTTTTCCATGATTGCCATCAAGTGGTTTAATTACAACAGGATAGCCCACGCTATCTAAAGTGTCTTCGAGGTCCTCGATGTCACGAATACGATATCCTTTCGGCACCGGGACACCCATATCGCCCAACAGTTTCTTCGTCGCATGCTTATTGCCCGCAATGTCGACGGAGATCATATTCGTGTTCACCGTTGTGGTTGCTTGAATTCGTTTCTGATGAATGCCGTACCCGAGTTGAACCAGCGACTGGTCATTTAAGCGGATGAATGGAATGTCCCGATTGTCAGCTTCGTCGACAAGTGATCCCGTAGACGGCCCAAACCGAACATTCTCACGTATCTCACGCATTTCCTGAATGTCTTTTGTGATGCCATCTTTGATTTCACTAAGGTCTTTACCCTCAGCGAGATCGAGCCACAGACGCACGGCCGTTCGACCTGCAAACCGTCCGACTTCTTCTTCGAGATAGCTATAGACAACGTTGTAAATCCCCTTTTCACCCGTCTCGCGGGTACGGCCGTAGCCGGTATCCATCCCCGCGAGCGTTTGAAGTTCTAATGCAAAATGTTCGATGGCGTGCCCGGCCCAGGTGCCCTCATCGACGCGCTTGAGAAATCCGCCTTCTTCGCCATAGCTGCAGCCATGCGACTGAAGTGAAGGCAGCACTTCGACCATACGATCATAAAGTCCCTTGATCTTGTTCGTCGGCTTTTTCTCATACTCGCCTATATCAAGGCGCATGATGATCAGCTTTTTCCAATAGCCGCTCCAATAGTTTGGACCGCGA
The DNA here is from genome assembly GCA_964625555.1 of uncultured Chloracidobacterium sp. GTDB lineage: Bacteria > Acidobacteriota > Blastocatellia > Pyrinomonadales > Pyrinomonadaceae > OLB17. The sequence goes on along the minus strand of CAZVDM010000119.1, from coordinate 2,017 downwards.
AGTGTGCGAATTTCTAATATTTCCATATGTTGTTTGCGAGTCGCTGATACTGACCGTGCCGTAAGAGTTTAGCCAAGATCCGGCAACAAAAATTCGTTAGTCGGTTGGATCGGATGGCGTTCGAGATAGTTATATACGAGGCCATCACGCAACACATGAAACTGAACCCCACAGATGCTAAATGCTTCATTATCAGCGACTTCGGCTATCTCATTGAAACTAATTTGTGAACCGTCAACGATGGTCGTTGTGCCTTGCCCAAACACCTCCAGTACTCCTTTGCCATCGAGAATTATCGCCGTATTTTCGTCGATTCCAATACCAAGATTGTATGGATTGTATGAAACCGCAGTGATCAGGCGGCTGATGCGACCGCGTTCGCTGAAGTGCTGATCGATAATGATATTCTTTAGAAACCCGAGCCCCGGCGACAGTTTCACCGCATTCTTATGCGGATGTGAACTAGGTTCGCCGCGAACGATCATGGACGTACTCATTGCCGCGGCCCCCGCGCTCGTGCCTGCCATCACCACATTGGTCTCGCGCACCTTTCTTCTAAGAGCCTCTGCCAATTTCGTCCCGCCCAGCAAGCTGACCAGCCGCATTTGATCGCCGCCAGTCATGAATACGCCGGTCACGCCGTCTGTTAACCGATCAACGTCCGCATGAACCACGTCTTGGCGCGACGTCGCACGCAAGACACGTGGGTTTGCAATTCCGAGATTTCTAAATGCCTGCGTATATACGTCGGCAGCAAATTCCGGAAAATCCGATGCCACCGGTACTATCAGCACCTCGGCCTTGTCGCCGCCCGCGAGCTCGAGAAATTTCTTCAGGATCCGCCGTTCGTTATACTTATCCTCAGCCCCGCCGATCACAAGCAGATGCCCGCCAATGATCTCGTGGTCATGCGATTCACTCATTTATTAATATTTTGATGCTAAATTATAGAAAACTAAACACTAAGTTAGTGTAAAGTTTATCAACGGTCAAGAATCGCGGGACGTGAGGAATACAAGATGGGCAAAATAGTCAGACTGTGCTTTCTTTTTCTAGCTCTTGGCATAGCCGCAGAAAACGCGCAAGCCCAATCAATATTGGATTTAGCTCAAAGATACAACTTAGCACTTAAAGCCTTTGAACTCCGAAAAAGCCGCAGTTCGCTGGAAAGCGTCTTGCGAAAAGGAACATTGCTATCGGACAAATACCAGGAGCTTGAGAAGCTAAGTGATACCGATTATTTGAGATTCAAGAAAAAGCTGCGTGGATTTGACGTAAATCGAGAAGAGATCCTCTTTGTCGAACCTGACAGAATGTTTTTCTTGAGATTGGCGAAAAAGATCGGGACAACCGCCGACAGGAGTTTTTTTCGACTCTTAATCGAGATCAAACCAAATAATGTTTGGGCCTCATACATCGAACAACAAACTGATTATTCCGGTTGTACAATATACGGAAACGGTAAACTAACGAAATTGTATGGAAAAGCCCAAAGGTTCAAACGGACCTATCCCTGGGCTTATACAAGCTACGTTAATGACGAAATCAGCTCAATTCTTGAAGCGTTTGACGGTCATATATGCGCGTGCGGGAGCCGTGACCTTGTAATAAAAGAATTTTCTTTGTTCGTTAAGACATTTCCTAAAGACAAGAAAACTCCTGCAATTCGAAAGATATTGGATGACTTAAAGGTAGGCAAGCAGTTTGAATATGATTGTCACAGCGGCTGACGCTACTCAAATTGCATCCACCGCGTAAACCTTTTCAGCGTGTATCTCCTGCAAACTTCTCACTGTCACGCCTTTTTCAATGATCTTAGCCCCGATCGCCTCGACTAGAGCCTCAGCACCTGTCATCGTCGTCACACAGGGCACATTGAATTGCAGTGCCGCCTTGCGGATCGCTTTTTCGTCGTAAAATGACGTTTTGCCAAGCGGCGTGTTGATGATCAACGCGATCTCACCTTGTTTGATAAGATCGGCGATGTTCGGACGGCCTTCGTTGACCTTGAAAACGG